>NZ_CP041335.1:2471977-2780974 GCF_008033135.1 Chitinolyticbacter meiyuanensis | reverse complement strand
GCGGCGATGACATCGACGAACTCGTCGAATCCCGCGAACAGCGTGGGGTGGATCAGCAGCGTTGTGTCGACGGCCTTGGGGTCGCTATCGCGCAGCAGCACCAGCTCGTGCTCCAGTTCGTCGAGGAAGGCGTCCAGATGCCGGGCGCTGCTGACCACATAGCGCACCTGCTCCTTTACATACACCGCCTTGGCGAACGGGCAGAGGTTGAGGCCGATCACGGCCTTTTCCAGCCAGGTGCGGGTGCGGGCAATGACGAGGTCTTGATCCATGGGCGCGGGTCGTGCTGGGGAGGCCTGCGATGATAGCGCTTTGCCGGCCCGCTGGATCGCGGTGGCTATTCGGTCTTGGGCAACGTGGGGTTGCGCGACAGGTAGCCGAACACCACGGCGTAGTTGAGATAGACCGGCTCTTCGTCACCCGCGGCCACGCGCTCGCGCACCAGCCGGGTGAACAGCGTGCGCGATTGCAGCGTGCGGATGCGGCCTTCCTTGCTGTCGCAGGCGGTGAAGTTGCTGGTCAGCGCATCGATGCTGATGAAGCAGTCGACCACGCGACCATCTTCCAGCTCGACGGAGAAGGGAATGCCGCCGATCTCGTCGACGGGGGTCAGCACGATGGGGTAGGGCAGGCTCATGGTGCAAGCGTAGTGGGGATTGCATGCATCGTCGCACCACCTCGCCGGGCGGTCCAGCCGGCAGGCGGCACGCGTTGCGCCGCGCGGTGAGCGGCTGGTTTTGCCGGTCAGGCGGATGGCCAGTGGACGGTGATCGCAGTGCCTCGCCCGTCGGCACCGTCATTGACGATGATGCTGGCATCGAGCGTGCGTGCGGCCGAGGCGACGATGGCGAGTCCCAGCCCGGACCCGCTGGCCGTGGCGCAGCGGCCGCGAGCGAAGCGTTCGAACAGGCGCTCGCGCTCGGCCAGCGGGATGCCTGGCCCGTCGTCGCACACCGTCAAGCGGATTTGCCGCCCGGGCTGGGTCACGGTCACCTCCACCGTGCCGCCGTCGCGGCCATGCCGTACCGCGTTGCCAACGAGGTTGTCGACGATGGATTCGAGGGCCTGCAGCGGCGCAGCGAGCGGCAGCTGGTCCGGCCCGCGATAGCTGAGCGCGATGCCGCGCGTCGCCGCTTCTGCCGCATGTGCGGCCAGCGTATCGCGCACGAGGTCTGCGAGGTCGGCGCGAGAGGTGTCGGTGGCAATACCTGCGTCGAGCCGGGCCAGCGCCAGCAACTGCTGCACCAGCCGTGCGGCGCGTGCCAGGCCGTGGCGCAGCCGCTGGATGGCCGCCTCTCGCGCCGCTTCATCCGCGGCATGGATCAGCGCATCGGCCTGGGTGGTGACGACGGCAAGCGGTGTACGCAGCTCGTGCGCGGCATCGGCCAGCAGCGCGCGCTCACGCTGCAATTGCGCCGCCAGCCGCGATAGCGCCGTGTCCAGGCTGGTCGCAAGCGGTACCAGCTCGGCGTAGACCGGCGGCGCGGCGAGTGGTGCGGTGCTGTCGGGCGGCCGTTGCACCAATTCGCTTGCCAGTTGGCGCAATGGTTGCAGGCCGCTACGTACCGCGATCCAGGCCGGCAGGAACAACATCGGCAATCCGGCGGCGAACAGCAGCAGCGCAGCCGGGCTGAGCATCACGTCGTGGTACTGCGCCCGTCGGCTGGCCACGCTCTGGCTCACCTCGATGCGATAGCGCCCTTGGGCGGCAGGCAACCCATAACCGCGCCAGGCGGCTTCGCCGGCGACATCGAAGAAGCCATCGCGCCCAATCGCAGGGCGGGGCGGACCGTAGTGGGCGATCAGCCGTCCTGCGGCGTCGCGTACGGTGTAGCCGAAAAATCCCGGCTGCACATTGCCAGAGCGCTGGTACTGCGCCAGCAAGGCATCGCTGCCGGCCAGCGCTGTGCGCAAGGTAGCTGGATCGGTCGACCGGGCTGTGACTTGCTGCACGGCTGTTGCCAGATCGACCAGGTCCTGGTCGAACTGCCCCGAGATGGCGTGCTGCATCAAGTAGAGCCCCAGCGCGTAAATGCCCAGCCACACCGTGCCGTAGGCCAGCAGCAGGATCAGGAACAGCCGACGGGCGATCGATGGCCGCCACATCAGTCGGCCATCCGGTAGCCGACGCCGCGCACGGTCTGGATGCAGTCCTCGCCGAGCTTGCGCCGCAGCCGGTGCACATGGAATTCGATGGCGTTGAAATCCAGCGGATCGCCCAGCGGTACCAGTGCGCTGGCCAGCCGATGCTTGGGCACCACGTGGCCGGGCTGACGTGCGAGCTCGGCCACGATGTCGAATTCACGGCGCGACAGCGCCACCGGTTCTCCGTCACGCCAGACTTCGCGCCGCCCCGGATCGATCTGCAGCGCGCCCACGGTCCAGCGCCCAGAGGTCTGGCCGCTGGCCCGGCGGGTGACGGCGAGGATGCGTGCGACCAGCTCCTCCGGCGCTACCGGCTTGACCACGTAATCATCGGCGCCGGCATCGAGCCCGGCCACGCGGTCGGCCACGGCATCCCGTGCCGTCAGCACGATCACTGGCAGGGTGAGGCGACGCCGCCGCCAAGTGGCGAGCACGGCCAGCCCGTCGCCATCGGGCAGGCCCAGGTCCAGCACCGCGCAGATGCAGGCGGCGCTTGCCTTGGCGTTGTCCAGCCAGCGGATTGCATCGGCGGCATGGCGCAGCCATTCGCTGCTGAAACCGCGCGCGACGAGGGCGTGTTGCAGCGCGGCGCCGAGTTCCAGATCGTCTTCGATCAGCAGCAGATGCATGACAGCTCCGGTATGCAGGGCTCGGCCCTCAGCATTTGCAAAGCTTGGGGCGTTTCCAATGAGCGGATCGGTGCAGCGCCACGGCCTGCATCGTTTCCCCACCGCCCTGGAGACTGCCCATGCTGCGCGCTTTGCTCAAGTCCACCCTGTTCATCGGTTGTCTATTGCTGACTGCCTGCAACGATGCTTCCCCGCCGCCGGAGCCCGACGCACTCGCCGAGCTGCAGAAGATACTGGTCGACGCCGTTGGCCCGACCGTGCCGGCGGCGCAGCTCTATGCGGCAGGCCCCAATGGCAGCTACCGGCTGGCTGCCGGCTTGCGCGATATCGCCGTTGCGCAACCGGCCGGGCCGAACGACCGCATCCGTGCCGGCAGCATGGTCAAGACCCTGGTTGCCACGGTGGTGCTGCAGCTGGTCGAGGAAGGGAAATTCGGTCTGGATGCCCCCCTGCCTATGGTGCTGCCCGACGCGGTGATCGCCGGCCTGCGATACCGTGCTGACATCACGGTGAGGCAGCTGCTGAACCACACCAGCGGCCTGCCGGAGTTCGACAGTCCGGAGCTGGAACTGGCTGCTGCCGGCGATCCGCAGCGCATCTGGTCATCCCAGGGCTTCATCGATCTGGCGGCGGCCCGCGCGCAACAGCCGCCCGGCGCACATGCCTATTCCAACACCAACTACGTGTTGTTGGGGCTGATCATCGAGCAGGCCACTGGCGAGAGCTGGCGGCACGCGATACGCCAGCGCATCCTGCTCCCGCTGCAGCTTGCCGATACCCGCCTGCCGGAGCCGGGCGACATCAGCATCGCCGAGCCCTATCTGCGTGGCTACGTACCGGACGAGGCCGGGGTGCTGCACGACATTTCGCGAGTCGATCCGTCGATGGCGGGTGCCGCTGGCGGGCATGCGATGATCACCACGACCACCGAGCTGGCCCGCTTCACCCGCGCGTTGTTGCGTGGCGAACTGTTTCGCGACCCGGCGACGCTGGCGAGCATGAAGGCCGTGGTACCGGCCGAGCCGCGTGGCGAGTTCGAATATGGCTATGGCCTGGGCCTGGAGCGCTATCGCTTCCCGGATGGCACCGAATTCTGGGGGCATG
Source organism: Chitinolyticbacter meiyuanensis (assembly GCF_008033135.1). Classification (NCBI taxonomy): domain Bacteria; kingdom Pseudomonadati; phylum Pseudomonadota; class Betaproteobacteria; order Neisseriales; family Chitinibacteraceae; genus Chitinolyticbacter; species Chitinolyticbacter meiyuanensis. The sequence continues at coordinate 2,777,096 of NZ_CP041335.1, read as the reverse complement.
GCGGCTCGACCGCCGGCTACGCCGGCGCCACGCTGTACTTTCCCGAGCGCGATCTTGTCATCGTTGCCGCGCACAGCGCGTCCGACTTGCTGGAGGTCTACTTCAGGCTGGCATTGCCGGCGTATCAGGTGCTGACGGCACCGCGCTGAGCGGCGGGCCAGCGTAGGCAAAGCGTGGCTGGGCAACACCGTCCACGCTCACCTCGCCGGTGAACATCGCGTAAGGCCGTACCCACAGTCCGAGGTCGCCGTACAGCGTGCGATAGAGCACCAGCCACTCCTCCGTCTCGCTGTGGCGCACCAGGTCGAGCACTTCGTAGTCCTTGCCCTTGTAGTGGCGGTAACGGCCGGCCGGCAATGCCGGCTTGGTGAGGTCGGTCATGCGTTGTCCAATGAAAAAGCCGGCCCAAAGGCCGGCTCGGTGTTGCGCGATTGCTTAGAGTTTGGTCGCCAGCCATTCGGCCGCGGCTTCCAGCGCAGCCTTCAGGTTTTCCGGCTGGGTGCCGCCAGCCTGGGCCATATCCGGCCGGCCGCCGCCCTTGCCACCGACCAGTTGGGCCGCCACGTTGACGAGTTCGCCGGCCTTTACCTTGCCGGTCAGGTCCTTGGAGACGCGGGCAATCAGGCTGATCTTGCCATCGCCGGTGGCGGCGAGCAGGGCCACACCGCTTTCCAGGCGATCCATCAGCTTGTCGCTCATCTCGCGCAGCGTGCCGGCATCGACGCCGTCGACCACGCTGCCGACGCACTTCACGCCGTTGATGGTACGCAGGCCGACGCCCAGCAGGCTATCAAGCTGGGTGAAGGCCATCTGGCTCTTGAGCGCCTGGGTTTCCTTCTGCGCGGCCTTGAGTTCCGCCTGCAGCCGTTCCAGCTTGCTGAGCAATTCGCCTGGCTGCGCCTGCACGATTTCGGCTGCGGCCTTCAGTTCGGATTCCTGCGCCTGTACCAAGGCCAGCGCGCCTTCGCCGGTGGTGGCCTCGACACGGCGGATGCCGGCGGCGACACCGCCTTCGCCGATGACCTTGAACAGGCCAATATCGCCGGTGCGGCCAACGTGGGTACCGCCGCACAGTTCGGTGGAGAATTCGCCCATCTTCAAGACGCGCACTTCATCGCCGTACTTCTCGCCGAACAGCGCCATGGCGCCGGCCTTGATCGCGTCGTCGTAGCTCATGTGGGCGACGTCGACCGCGGTGTTGGCGAGGATGGCGTGGTTGACCACCGATTCGATGCGGGCGATTTCCTCGGCCGTCAGCGGCTTGGGATGGCTGAAGTCGAAGCGGGTACGCTCGGCCGTCACCAGCGAGCCCTTCTGCTCGACATGCTGGCCCAGCACCTCGCGCAGCGCCGAGTGCAGCAAGTGCGTGGCGCTGTGGTTGCGCTGGGTGGCGTGGCGTTTGTGCAGGTCGATAGTTGCGGCCACCGCGTCACCCACCTTGAGCGTGCCGCTGGCCAGACGCCCCTGGTGGCCAAATACGTCGGATTTCACCTTCTGCGTGTCGGTCACGTCAAAGAGCGCACCGAGGCCACCTGCAGCTGAGATGGTGCCGACGTCGCCGACCTGGCCGCCCGATTCGGCGTAGAACGGCGTGTGGTCGAGCACGACCACGCCTTCGTCGCCGGCGGCGAGTGTTTGCACCTGCTCGTTGCCCTTGTAGAGCGCCAGCACGGTGGCGTCGCGGCTCACTTCGCTGTAGCCGTGGAATTCGGAAGCGTCGCCGTCGTAGGCGAGGCCGGAGGTCATCTTGAAGTTGCCTGCCGCGCGGCCGCGTTCCTGCTCGGCGGCGAGTTCGCGCTCGTAGCCGACCATGTCGAGCTCAAGGTTGCGCTCGCGGCAGATATCGGCGGTCAGGTCGATCGGGAAGCCGTAGGTGCTGTGCAGCGTGAACGCGGTCTTGCCATCGAGCGTGGTCTTGCCGCCCTCGAGTGACTTTTCGAGCAGCGCCATGCCGATGTCGAGTGTGCGGGCGAACTGCTCTTCCTCGGCCTTCAGTGCCTCGGTGATGCGTTGCTGGCCGTCGACCAGTTGCGGGTAGGCATCGCCCATCACGCGGGCGAGGTCGGCCACCAGCTTGTGGAAGAACAGGCCCTTCTGACCGAGCTTGTAGCCGTGGCGCACCGCGCGACGGATGATACGGCGCAGCACGTAGCCGCGGCCTTCGTTGGACGGCAGCACGCCGTCGGCGACGAGGAAGGCACAGGCGCGGATGTGGTCGGCGATCACCTTCAGCGACGGCGCATCCTGCGTGTAGGCCACGCCGGTCTCGCGCGCGGCGGCCTTCACCAGCTCGGCGAGGATGTCGGTCTCGTAGTTGGACTTCACGCCTTGCAGCACGGTGGAAATGCGCTCCAGCCCCATGCCGGTGTCGACCGAGGGCTTGGGCAACGGATGCAGCGTGCCGGTTTCATCCCGGTTGAACTGCATGAACACGTTGTTCCAGATCTCCATGAAGCGGTCGCCGTCTTCATCGGGCGAGCCAGGAGGGCCGCCGGCCACGGATGGGCCATGGTCGTAGAAGATTTCGGTACACGGGCCGCACGGGCCGGTGTCACCCATGGTCCAGAAGTTGTCGGATGCGTACGGCGCGCCCTTGTTGTCGCCAATGCGCACAATGCGCTCGACGGGCAGGCCGACCACGGTGTGCCAGATGTCGTAGGCTTCGTCATCCGAGGCGTAGACGGTGACCATCAGCTTCTCGGCCGGGATGGCGAGCCAATCGGGGCTGGTCAGGAATTCCCAGGCGTAAGCGATGGCATTGCGCTTGAAATAGTCGCCGAAGCTGAAGTTGCCCAGCATCTCGAAGAAGGTATGGTGGCGCGCGGTGTAGCCGACGTTCTCGAGATCGTTGTGCTTGCCGCCCGCGCGCAGGCATTTCTGGCTGGTGGCGGCACGGGTGTAGCTGCGCTTTTCCTTGCCGAGGAAACAGTCCTTGAACTGCACCATGCCGGCCACCGTGAACATGATGGTCGGGTCGTTGCCCGGTACCAGCGGGCTGGAGGCGACAACCTGATGCTGCTTGGAAGCGAAGAAGGCGAGGAACTGCTGGCGAATCTCGGCGGTTTTCATGGAGCGCTCGCGCCCGAAGGCGGTGAAATCACAAAGCTTTCGATTCTAATGGAAAAGCGCTGCAGGCGGCAGGGGCGCTGCCCTGGGACCGGCGGCGTGGATCAACTGCCGTGTGACGCTCTTGCCAAGAGCCGGTGTGCCACGAACGCCCCGATGCCGCATGCCGCCATCACGATGGCAAGCGGGTGGGGCGTGCCGTCGTGCAGTGCTTCCACTGCAATGGCTGCGACGGTGGCGATGCTGAACTGCAGGCTGCCGATCAGCGCGCTGGCCGAACCGGCATGCTGGCCCTGGCTGGCCAGTGCCGCGGCGGTGGCATTGGGATTGATGTAGCCGAGGCTCGTCAGATAGGCGAAGAAGCACAGCAGCAGCCCAGCGAGTGGCGCCAGGCCGCTGAGCGCCTGCGTCAGCAGTGCCAGCGTGGCAAGCAGCGGCACCCACAGGGCGCGGCGCAGCAACACGGTCAGATCCTGGCTCTTCAGTTGCCGCGCATTAAGTTGGCTTGCCGCAATCAGGCCCAGCGCATTGAGGCCAAACACCCAGCCGTAGTGCTGGGGTGCAATGCCGTACTGCTCGATCAGCACGGTCGGCGAGCCGGCGATGTAGCCGAACATGCCGGCCTGCGCGAGCCCGCCGGTGAGCACATAGCCGATGAAACCGCGATGGGTCAGTAGCCGACCATAACCGCGTAATACCTGGCCGAGCCGCAGTGGCGCGACATCGCGGGTGTCGTGCGACTCGGCGAGCAGGCGGTGCACGGCGATCAGGCACATAGCAGCAAACAGCGCCTGCGCCGCAAAGATGGCGTGCCAGCTCGTCACCGTGAGCAGCCAGCCGCCGAGCAGTGGCGCCAGGATGGGCGCAAGCCCCATCACCAGCATCAGCATGGCGAACACCTGTGCTGCCTGCCGCGCGTCGCAGCGGTCGCGCACGATGGCGCGGGTGATCACCATGCCGGCGCAGCCACCGAGCGCCTGCACGAAGCGCAGTGCGATCAATGCATCGAGACTGGCGGCGAACACGCAGCCGAGGCTGGCCAGCACGTAGAGCGCAAGGCCGACATAGAGCGGTGGCTTGCGGCCGAAACGGTCGCTGACCGGGCCGTAGAGCAATTGGCCAACAGCAAGGCCGATGAAGAAGCTCGCCAGCGTGAGTTGCGCGCCGTGGCCCAGGTCGTGTTCGATCGCTGGGAAGGCCGGCAGATACATGTCGATCGACAGCGGGCCGAGCGCGGTCAGCGTGCCGAGCAGCACGACCCAGCCGGGCAGGCGGGAGGAGGTCTGGAGCATGGCGGAAAACGGAAAAGAGGTGCATCGCCCGGATCAGGCGGCAAGCCTGCCAGTTTGATCTGGTGAATGGATGAAATAAACTGGGCTGATCGACAGGATATCTGCCTGAATACGGGATAAACATGGACAGACTGGTGGCGATGCAGGTCTTCGCCAAGGTGATGGAAGCGGGCAGCTTTGTTCGGGCGGCCGAACGCCTGCAGATCTCGACTACGGCGGCCTCACGCCTTGTCGCCGATCTGGAAAACCACCTCGGTACGCGGCTCCTGAACCGCACCACCCGCAAGCTCAGCCCCACCGAAGCGGGTTACGCCTACTACGAACGTTGCCAACAGATCCTCGGTGATATCGAGGAGGCTGAGGCGGCGCTCTCCACCGCCACGCAGCGGCCGCGCGGCACGCTGCGTATTTCGGCACCGTTGTCGTTGGGCATCCGCCATCTGTCCCCGCTGCTCGCCGAATACCGCCGGCGCTATCCCGAAGTGGCGCTCGATCTGGAGTTGGCCGATCGCGCGGTAGACCTCGTTGACGAAGGTTTCGATCTGGCGCTGCGCATCTCGCCGCAACTGCCGAACAATCTGATCGCACGCCGGCTGTGCCCGATCCGGCTGGTGATCTGTGCCTCGCCCGACTACCTTGCCCGCCACGGCACGCCGACGACGCCGCAAGCGCTGGCGGGCCACAATTGCCTGGGCTACACCTACGCCAGCACCGGTGACGACTGGACCTTCGGCACCGATGGCAGCGAGAAGGTGAAGGTGAAAGGCAACTTCAGGGCCAACAACGGCGACATGCTGTGTGCCGCGGCGATTGCCGGCGAAGGCATCGTGCGCCAGCCTACCTTCCTGATCGGCGATGCGCTGCGCAGTGGTGAAGTTGTGTCGCTGCTGGCCGAGCACGGCCAGCCCGAGCTCTACGCCTGGGCTGTCTACCCAAGCCGGCGCCACGTCACTGCCAAGGTGCGCAGCATGATCGACTATCTGGTCGAAGCCTGGGGCGATGCGCCCCCGTGGGATCGGGGGCTGGGTTAGGCCGTTCCGCTCAGCGATGCGTCCATAGCGTATCGAGCAGGGTGTCGGTGCCGTCTTCGGTGTATTCCCAGAAGAAGGTGCCGGCCAGGCCCTGTGCCTTGGCGAAATCGGCCTTGTGGCGCAGCGATTCGGCGTCCTCGTAGCTGACGAATTCATCGCCATCGACCATTAGCCAGGGAGATTTGGCGGCTTCATCCCAGTGCCGGACGGCGCGTCCGCAGGCGATCAGCGCGGGGATTTCGCTGTAGCTGTAGCCGCCGTTGCTTTGCGGTGTGCCCGGCGCACCAAGCCCGGCAGTGCCGACCCCCTTGAGGCTGCGACCATAGAAGGCGCAGCCGAGCACCAGTTTTTCCTTGGGCAGACCGTTCGCCGTGAACAGCGCCACCGATTTGGCGCAGCTGTCGCCATCCGGATCGACCGGCGTGTTGTAGAGGTTGGTGTGGTGGCCGGCGCGGGTGGCCCAGCCGTTGTAGAAGTCGTAGGTCATCAGGTTGACGAAGTCACACAGCCGCGCGACCTCGGCCATCTCTACGCCATCGAGGTAGTACTGCCCGGCCCCGGCGGCGATCGTCAGCAGGTAGCGTTCGTCGCCCTTGCGGCCTTCGGCATCGGACAGCGCATCGAGTCGCTCGCGCAGGTCGGCCAGCATCAACGTGAAGTTGCGCTTGTCCTCAGGGCGCGCCTTGATGCTCGCCATGTCGTTGCTCGGGTATTCCCAATCGAGGTCGATGCCGTCGAGCCCACGCTCCTGCATGAACGCGATGGCCGCCTTGGAAAAGCGCTCGCGCGTGCCGGCATCGAGCGCGGCGTCGGAGAACCCGTCGGCAGCCCAGCCACCGATCGAGATCAACAGCCTGAGCTTGGGGTTGATCTCGCGCATCCGATGCAGCGTGGCGAAGTGGGTCTGGGCCCTGGCCTGCTTGTCGGTATCGCCTTCGGCAAAGAGCGCCAGTTCGCCGTCGCCGCGAATATTGGCAAAGGCAAAGCAGATATGGGTCAGGCGCGTGGCATCACGCTCGAGCGGCAGGCCGCTCCAGTCTTTCCAGCCGGCAAAGTAGGCAAGCAGGATGGGGTTGCTGGGCATCACGGTTCCTTCTGGCGGGGGCGGGTGAAAAGCGGAGGAGCTCAGAGCGCGGCGATCACCGACATCTCGACGCGGTAGCGCGGATCGGCAAGGCGCGCTTCGACGGTGGCGCGGGCGGGTGTCTGACAGTGCACCACCCAGGTCGACCAGACTTCGTTCATCGCGTCGTAGTCGGCCATGTCGGCGAGGTAGATGGTCACGGACAGCACCTTCTGCTTGTCCGAACCTACTTCCCCGAGCAGACGGTCGATGGCGGCGAGCACTTCCTCGGTCTGGCCGCGCGTGTCCTTGTCCAGGGTTTCTGCGATCTGGCCGGCGAGGTACACGGTGTTGTTGTGGACCACGATTTCGGAAAGACGGGGGCCGATGTGGTAACGCTGGATGGCTGCAGACATGACGAGCTCCTTGGATCGGGAAAATGATAAGGCGAACCCCGTAAGGTTCGCCTTGCTCAAATTGCGATCAGCCAGCGATCCGGTGGGGTAGGCCAAGCGGGGACAATCCCATCATGGCCGCCACACGGTGTCTGCGCAATTGCGATGTCGCGCCGGCTTGATCCGGCGCAGGTGATCAATGCACCATCGCCACCGAGCGCAGACGCAGCGAAAACTCCTGCAGCGCGGCGATGCCGCTGGCCTCGGCGCGGGCGCACCAGTCCTGCAGATGCTTGATCAGCTCGCCACGGCTCAGCGACGAGCGCTCCCACAGCCGGGTGAGTTCCTGGCGCATCTGATAGACCTGGGCCAGCGTCTTGCTTTCGGCCAGGATCTGGTCGAGGCGCTGCTTGTCGTTTTCCGGGGTGTCCTTGGCGTCCTGCTTCAGCCACACCTTCATCTGGCGGGCCGGATTGGCTTCCAGGTGCGGCAGGCGGGCATTGGCGCGCAGCTTGTCGAGCTCTTCGGCCACAGTGGCCTTGAAGCTGCGGGCGTACTGGGCGGCGATGGCGTAGCGGTTGGCGATGACCACGGCGAGCGCGTGCTCGTCGATTTCCGGACGGACCTCGGCGCGCTTGAACTTAGGTGCCACACGGCGCACCTTGGCCATACGCAACATTTCCAGCGTACGGATGTAGCCCCAGCCGATATCGAACTCGAACCACTTGTACGAGAACTTGGCCGAGGTGCCGAAGGTGTGGTGATTGTTGTGCAGCTCTTCGCCGCCAACGATGATGCCCCACGGCACGAGGTTGGTCGAAGCGTCCTCGCACTCGAAATTGCGATAGCCCACATAGTGGCCGAGGCCGTTGATCACACCGGCGGCCCAGAACGGGATCCAGATCATCTGGATCGCCCAGATCCAGATGCCGTTCACGCCGAAGAGCGCGAGGTTCAGGATCATCATCAGCGTCGGGCCCTTGGCGCTGTGCTTGCTGTAAATATTGCGCTCCAGCCAGTCATCGGGCGTGCCGTGGCCGAATTTTTCCATGGTTTCGGCATTCTTGGACTCGGCGCGATAGAGCTCGGCGCCTTCCCACATCACCTTGTTGATGCCGAGCACTTGCGGGCTGTGCGGATCTTCCGCAGTTTCGCAACGCGCGTGGTGCTTGCGGTGGATGGCGGCCCACTGCTTGGTGACCATGCCGGTGGTCAGCCACAGCCAGAAACGGAAGAAATGGCTGGGAATGGGACCCAGATCGATGGCGCGGTGCGCCTGGTGGCGGTGCAGGTAAATGGTGACCGAGGCAATGGTGATATGGGTGAGCACCAGCGTCACCACGATGTAGCCCCACCAGGGCAGGTCGATCAGGCCGTTGAGCCAAGTCATGCTATGGGTATCTCCGTATATGCAATGCGCGCGCACCCTAACACGGGAAAAACGCACAGGGCGCTGATATTAATCAAATTTTCAGCATCTTGCCCGGACATTTGGATCGGTGGTCAGCGATCCGGGTTCCCGTCGGGCACCTCGTCCGGTACCAGCCCCTGCAGGTTGCCGTCTCCTGCCATTCTGGCGGCGGGCCGGAAATGCACCACATCGAGCCGGTTGAAGGGAATGCTGATGCGGTGCACCCGGAAGGCTTCCCAGATGCGCTGGTTGATGTCGGACCGCAATCCGAGCGTTCCGTTCTCGGGATCTTTCACCCAGAAGCCCAGCGACATGTCGACGCCGCTAGCAGCGAAATTCTCGATGAAGGCACGCGGTGCAGGATCGGCCTTGATGCGCTCGAAGCCTTGGGTGGCGTCGACCAGCAGCTTCATCACGAGGCCCAGATCCGATTCGTAGGCGACGGACACCGGCATCTTGATCCACACGTCGCGCGCGTTGTACGACTGGTTGACCACGGTAGAGGTGATCAGCGTCTCGTTCGGCACCAGTGCTTCGGTGCCGTCCGCGCCCTTCACCACCACGTAACGCGAGGTCAGGCCGGTGATCACGCCCTGGCGGTTGTCCACCTGGATCAGGTCACCGAGCTTCACCGAGCGATCGAGCAGGATGATGAAGCCCGACACATAATTGGACGCGATCTTCTGCAGGCCGAAACCAAGGCCCACACCCAGTGCGCCGCCGAACACCGACAGCACGGTGAGATCGATGCCGACCAGCGACAATGCCACGATCACTGCCAGCACCACCAGCAGCGACTGTGCGATCTTCACCGAGACCACGCGCACGTTCATGTCGATGAGGCTGGCTGCCATCATCCGCGCTTCGAAGAGGCGCCCCAGCCACATGGCCACCACCAGGGTGCCCGCCACCGACAGCACGCCGTTGATGATGCCCAGCAGCGAGATCGACGTCTTGCCGATCGCGAACTTGATCGCATTCAGCTCCTGCGCGAGTTCGGGCAGGATGCCGACCACGTGCAACGCATACAGCAGCCAGATCAGGCCGGCGATATAGCGCTCGCCGCGCTGCAGCCACTGCGGGTTGTTGAACGCGTTGCGCAGCACGTAGACCAGCACGCGGATGTTGACCATCGCCATCAGCAGCACGATGGCGACATCGATCAGCTTGTGCGGTGCTGGCCAGGCAAAGCGCAGCAGGAAATTGAACAGCCACAGCAGCAGTAGCGCATTCAGTGGGAAGAAGATCCGCATCAGCCCTTCGCCGCCGTGCTTCCAGCGGCTGTTTTCCAGCCCGAGCCGCGGCTTGAGGTAGCGGTTGCCCAGCAGCGCCATCACCATGGCGAGCAGCAGCGCGCCGGCCTGCGCCAACATGTGTGGATGCGTCAGGCCGAACTGGTTGATGTCGGCGAGCAGCGAGACGACGAGGTTATGCCGTTCGTTCATCGTGAGCGGGAGATCAGCCGAGGGCACGGATTTTCTGCAGTGTCTGGGTGGTGGACGTCTGGTGCAGGAACGGGATGGAGTGGACTTCGCCCCCCCAATCCAGCACCTCGCGGCTACCGACGATGCGTTCGATCGACCAGTCGCCGCCCTTGACCAGCACATCCGGCTTCACCGCGAGGATGAGCTCATACGGCGTATCGGCGTCAAACCAGGTCACGAGATCGACACTGGCAAGCGAGGCCATCACGGCGGCGCGGTTTTCCAGCGCGTTGATCGGCCGATCGTCGCCCTTGCCCTGGCGCTTCACCGACGCATCGGTATTGAGTGCCACCACCAGCGATGCACCCAGTGCCCGCGCCTGGGCGAGGTAGGTGACATGGCCGCGGTGCAGGATGTCGAAGCAGCCGTTGGTGAATACCAGCGGTCGCGGCAAGGTGGCGATGCGCTCGGCCAGTGATTCGGGTGAGGCGCAGTGCGCTTCGAAATCGGGCAGCGGATAGTGCATGGCGGCGGTCCGGGTGGCTGATCGGTGGGTTTTAACATGCTGGCGCGTTCGCGCCAAACCACGGTGTGCGGTTCGTGAAAATGACAACGGCGCCGCCGGCCGATGCCGGAGGCGCCGTCGCGAGCGGGCCCGGTCAGGCGGTGACCAGTTGCTTGCGGTAGCGGTTGAGATCGGAAATCGTCTCCAGTGCCACGCCAAACAGGCTGGACAGGTTGCGCAAAATGCCGCCGACCACGCGCGCTTCCCACTCCTTGCCGAACTGGATCTGCTGGTCCAGCCAGCGCTCCAGCCACTCGGGATCCGGCAGGCGGCTTTGCACCGTGTCGTTGGGGAACAGCGTCTTGTTCACATGCAGGTTGGTCGGATGCAACGGCTTGCCTGAACGACCGCTGGAAGCCATCAGGAAGCCGATCTTGGCGAATGCGGCACGCGCTTCGTCACCGCAGTGTTCGATCGCGCGCTTCATGTATTTCAGGTAGGCGCCGCCGTGGCGGGCTTCGTCGGTGGACAGCGTCTTGTAGATCGCCTTGATCACCGGTTCGGTGTGCCACTCGGAGGCGCGGCGATACCACTGGGTAAGGCGCACTTCGCCGCAGAAGTGCAGCATCAGGGTTTCCAGCGGCGGGGCCGGGTCGAAGTCGAAGCGCACCGCGTGCAGCTCCTCCTCGGTCGGGGCGAGTTCCGGGCGGAAGCGGCGCAGGTATTCCATCAGCACCAGCGAGTGCTTCTGCTCCTCGTAGAACCAGATCGACATGAAGGCGGAGAAGTCCGAATCGTCGCGGTTGTCGCGCAGGAACATCTCAGTGGCGGGCAGCGCCGACCATTCGGTGATGGCGTTCATCTTGATCGTCATCGCCTGTTCCTCGGAGAGCAGGCTGGCATCGAACTCGCCCCAGGGAATATCGTTGGCCATGTTCCAGCGCGCCTTTTCCAGGTCGGCGAACAGTTGGGGGTACAACATCGGTGCAGCTCCTTCGGCTCCCGGGTTTATGATGGAAACCGGTAACAGGCTTGAAAAGTGCCGGTATTAGAACCGTTGCATAGGGGCAGGGCAAGCCAAAATCTTCCATGTCATGGAGATTTCACAATGAATTTCCAGCTCTTTATCATTGGCGACGAGATTCTGGAAGGTCGGCGTCAGGACAAGCACTTTTCCGCGGTGCTCGAACGCCTGCTGGCGCGCGGTCACGGCCTCGCTGGCGTACGCTATCTGCCCGATGATCGCGACGGGTTGACCGCAGCCTTTGCCGAGACGCTGTCCGTCGGCGCACATGTGATTTCCTGCGGCGGCATTGGTGCCACGCCGGACGATCACACCCGTCAGGCACTGGCGCTCGCCGCCAACGTAGCGCTGGAGCTGCATGCCGAGGCGGCCGCCTTCATCGTGGCACGCAGCGGCGATGCCGCCTATCCGCACCGCATCCGCATGGCGGAATTCCCGCTCGGCGCGCAATTGATCCCGAATCCGGTGAACCAGGTGGCGGGCTGCAGCTATCGCCACCATCACCTGCTGCCCGGCTTCCCGGAAATGGCGTGGCCCATGCTGGAGTGGGTGCTCGATCACCTCTACCGGCCCGGTGAAGCCCCGCAAAAGCGTAGCCTGATCGTACCCGATGCCCGCGAGGGCGACCTGATCGCGCTGATGGAGCAACTGGTGGACAACCATCCCGCCTTGCGCTTCTCCTGCCTGCCGTCGTTCGGCAATGCCCGTCACGCCGGCGTGCACCTCGAATTCACGCTGACCGGCGATGCGCAGGAGGCCGCGCGCGCCGCAGACTGGCTGGCCGGCGAGCTCACCAGCCGTGGCTATGCACCCTATGTGCCTGGGCCTTGATCGCATGCACAGGCTTTCCCGTCCGCGCGCCCTCACCTAGACTACGGCCCCCACGCTTCCCGACTATCCGATGCCCGCCAGCGCTCCGCTCACTCCCGGCCTGATGATCGTCCATGGCAATCGGCTGGAAGAGCTGCGTGCGCTTGCTGTGTCTTGGCTGCGCGCCTATCCGCTGGCGCCGCTGGAAAACGAAGTGGTGCTGGTGTTCAGCAACGGCATCGCGCAGTGGCTGAAACTGGCGCTGGCGGAAGATCCGGAAGCCGGCGGCTGCGGCATTGCCGCCGCACTGGATATCCAGTTGCCGGCGCGCTTTTTGTGGCAGGCGTATCGCACCGTGCTCGGCCGCGACGCGGTGCCCGAATCGTCACCGCTCGACAAGGCACCGCTCACCTGGCGCCTGATGCGGCTGCTGCCCGCGCTGTGCGATCGGCCCGAGTTCGCGGCGCTGGCGCGCTTCCTGGAAGACGATGCCGATCTGCGTCACCGCCACCAATTGGCCGAGCGGCTGGCCGACTTGTTCGACCAGTACCAGGTCTACCGCGCCGACTGGCTGGCGGCCTGGGCCCATGGCCACGATGAGATTGCTACCCGCGCTGGCCTGCGCGCGCTGACGGAGGACGAGCGCTGGCAGGCTGCGCTGTGGCGGATGCTGCTGGCGGACCTGGGCGAGATCGGTAGCGGCCGTGCCGGTGTGCACCAGGCGTTTGTCGCCGCGCTGGCAGGGCACGACACCGTGCCGCCCGGCCTGCCACGCCGCGTGGTGGTGTTCGGCCTCTCTTCCCTGCCTGCCCAGGCCGTCGAGGCGCTGGCCGCGCTGTCGCGCCACTGCCAGGTGCTGCTGGCGGTGCACAATCCCTGCCGCTACTACTGGGGCGACATCGTCGAGGACAAGGCGCTGCTGCGCACCCGCCATCGCCATGCCGCCAAGCCCGGGCTCGCGCTGCTCGACGAGGCGCTGGTCCACCAGCATGCACAGCCACTGCTGGCAGCCTGGGGCAAGCAGGGCCGCGACTATATCAATCTGCTCGACCAGTTCGACGACACCGCCACGTACCGTGACTTGTTTCGCGCGCTGTCCGGCGAGCGTATCGACCTTTTCACCGAGCCCGGTACTGCCACGCTGCTGGGTCAGCTGCAGCACGACATCCTGGAGCTGCGGCCGCTCAACGAAACGCGCGCGCGCTGGCCAGCCATCGACACCGCGCGCGATGCCTCGATCCGCTTCCACGTGGCGCACAGCGCGCAGCGCGAGGTGGAAATCCTGCATGACCAGTTACTGGCGCACTTTTCCGCCGATCCCACGCTGCGGCCGCGCGACGTGATTGTGATGGTGCCGGACATCAACGCCTATGCCCCGCACATCGCTGCCGTGTTCGGCCAGATCGCACCGAGCGACGCACGCTACATCCCCTACACGCTGGCCGACCAGGGCCAGCGCGGCCGCGCCCCGCTGCTGATTGCGCTGGAGCACCTGCTGCAACTGCCCGAAAGCCGCTTCGCCGCCAGCGAAGTGCTGGACTTGCTGGAAGTGCCCGCGCTGCGACGGCGCTTCGGCATCGCCGAGTCTGACCTGCCCACGCTGCAGCGCTGGATCACCGGCAGCGGCATCCGCTGGGGGCTAGACGCTGCGCAACGCGCCACTCTCGGCCTGCCGGGCGGCGTGACGCAGAACAGCTGGCGCTTTGGCCTTGCACGCATGCTGCTCGGCTACGCGGTCGGCAGCGCCGAGCCGCTGGACCAGATCGCTCCCTACGACGAGATCGCCGGGCTGGACGCCGCACTGGTCGGCCCCTTGCATGCGCTGGTGGAAGCGCTGGCACTGGCCCGCGACGAGCTGGCCATACCGGCCACGCCCACCGGTTGGGGCGAACGGCTGATGGCGCTGCTGCCGCTGTTCTTCGAAGCGGGGGATGACGAGGAGCAGGCACTGGTCGCGCAGCTGCAGCAACTGCTCGATGACTGGCTGGCGCTGTGCGAAGCCGCCGCACTCACCGAGTTGCTGCCACTGACGGTGGTGCGCGAGGCCTGGCTCGCCGGGCTCGATGCCGGCGGCTTGTCGCAGCGCTTTCTTGCCGGCGCGGTGAACTGCTGCACGCTGATGCCGATGCGGGCAATCCCGTTCAAGGTGGTGTGCCTCTTGGGCATGAACGACGGCGACTATCCGCGCATCCAGCCTCCGCTCGATTTCGATCTGATGGCGCGCGACTACCGGCCGGGCGATCGCTCGCGGCGCGACGACGACCGCTACCTGTGGCTGGAGGCGCTGCTGTCGGCGCGTGACGTGCTCTACATCAGCTGGGTGGGCCGCAGCGCGCGCGACAACAGCGAACGCGCCGCCTCGGTGCTGGTCGGCCAGCTGCGCGACCATCTGGCAAGTGGCTGGCGCAGCGCCGACGGCAGCGAGTTGCTGCATGCGCTGACCACCGAGCACCCGTTGCAGCCATTCAGCCCACGCTATTTCGATGGCGAGCATGGCCTGGTCAGCTATGCCCGCGAATGGCTGAGCGCCCATGAAGCAGCGCCGGAAGCGGTGGCCGGACCACTGCCGCCGTTCCAGCCCGATGCCGCGCTCAACCTCGCCACCTTGCGGCGCTTCCTGCGCAACCCGGTCGAGGCTTTCTTCGCCGAGCGGCTGAAGGTGGTGCTCGACGAGGTGGCGCACGATGACAGCGACGATGAGCCGTTCGCGCTCGATGGCCTTGCGCGCCACCAATTGGCCGAGGCCATGCTGAGTGAGGCGCTGCAGATGGACGAGGCCGAGGCGGCGATCGCACGCGGCGCCGCGCGGCTGCGGCTGGCCGGCGCCTTGCCGGTGGGGGGCTTTGGTGCGCTGGCCGAACAGGCATTGTCCGCGCCACTGGCTGCGCAGGTGGCGCGCTATCGCGCCTTGCAGGCGGAATGGCCGCAGGCAGATCCCTCACCACTGGCGCTGCAGTTCGTCCACGGCGACATCGTGCTGGAAACCTGGCAGGGCAGTGTGCGTCGCAATGTGCTGGGCGAGCCGGCGCTGCTGTTGCCGCTCACCGGCGATCTGCTGCGCGAGGGCAAGCCCAAGTGGCATCGCTTGCTCGATGCCTGGTTTACCGGCTTGATGGCCAATGCCTGCGGCGAGCCGCTGCAGGTGTACGCGGTCGGCGCTGATGTCACGCTGCTGTGGCCGCCGCTGCCAGGCGATCATGCCGCCGCCGTGCTGCGCAGCCTGCTCGATGGCTGGCGCACCGGCATGCAACGCCCGCTGCCGGTGGCCATGCAGACGGCGCTGCGCTGGCTGGAGGAAGACCGCAAGGCCCGCGACAAGGGCAAGGAGGTCGCTGGCGCCTGGGATGCGGCTGGCAAGATCTATGATGGCGACGATTTCAGTGCCGGCGAAGTGGCAAAAAGTGCCGCGCTGGCGCGGCAATACCCGGATTTCGCCGCGTTGACCCAGGATGGCGAGTTCGGCCGCTGGGCGACGCAGCTCTACCAGCCGCTGCTGGATGCGTCGCCGCAGGTGTTGGCATGAGCCGGCCACTCGCACTCACCCTGCCGCTCTCCGGCAGCCGGCTGATCGAGGCCAGCGCCGGTACCGGCAAGACCTACACCATCTCGGCGCTCTATTTGCGGCTGGTGCTGGGGCACGGCGGCGAGCTGGCCCATGCCCGGCCGCTGTTGCCACCGGATATCCTCGTCGTCACCTTCACCGAGGCGGCGACGCAGGAACTGCGCGACCGCATCCGTGCGCGACTGGTCGAGGCCGCGCATGTGTTCCGCGACGAACAGCCGCCCGATGCAGTGCTCGCCGCACTGCGCGCCGATTACCCGGAAGCCGATTGGCCGCAGTGCGCGCGCCGGCTGGAGATCGCCGCGCAGTGGATGGACGAGGCGGCGGTCGCCACCATCCATGGCTGGAGCCAGCGCATGCTGCGCGAACATGCCTTCGACAGCGGCAGCCTGTTCACCCAGACCCTGCGTACCGACGAATCCGCCTTGCGCGCCGAGGCGGTGCGGGATTACTGGCGCATGCACTGCTATCCGCTCACCGGTGATGCGCTTGCCTGGGTGGCCAGCCGCTGGCGCGACCCGGACACGTTGGCGCGGCAACTGCTACCGCTGGGTGACAATGCTGGCGCCGACCGGACCCTGGCCGAGGTACTGAGCACCCCGCTGGCCGGGCGCAGCACGGCACTGGCCGCACTGAAGGCGCCGTGGTCGGCATGGAGCGATCAGCTCGAAGCGCTGCTGGACGATGCCGTTGCCAGCAAAAAGGTGAACGGCCGCAAGATCCAGCCCCGCTACTACCAGCCCTGGCTGGCCGCGCTACGCACTTGGGCGGCCGACGCCGAGCTGGCCTTCCCCGAGCTGAGCCAGTCCGCCTACGACCGCTTCGCGCTGGCAAACTGGCCGGAGAACTGGAACGGCGCGCCGCCGCAGCATGGCTGGCTAGATGCGGCGCTGGCGGCCTTGACCGAATTGCCGTCCGCACTCGCGGCGTTGCCCGATCCAGCGGCGGATGCGCTGACGCACGCGTCCAGCTGGGTGAGCGCGCGGATGGCGCGCGAGAAGCTGCGCCGCGCCGAGCTGGGCTTTGACGACATGCTGACCCGGCTCGATGCGGCACTCACGCGCAATCCGCAGCTCGCGGCGGTGATCCGCCGCCAGTTCCCGGTGGCGCTGATCGACGAATTCCAGGATACCGACCCGCTGCAATACCGCATCTTCGATGCGATCTACCAGGTGGCCGACAATCGCCCGGATACGGCGCTGCTGCTGATCGGCGATCCGAAGCAGGCCATCTACGGCTTTCGCGGCGCCGACATCCACACCTATCTTGCTGCCCGCATGGCAACTGCCGGCCGGCACGCCAGCCTCGACACCAATTTCCGCTCGAGCCACGCCATGGTCGACGCGGTGAACCGGGTGTTCGCCAGCGCAGAGCAGCACCCGCGCGGCGCTTTCCTGTTCAAACAGGCAGACGGCAATCCGCTGCCGTTCCTGCCGGTGAAGGCACGCGGCCGCGCCGAGCGCTGGCTGGTGAACGGCAAGGCCGCACCGGCGCTGACACTGTGGCACCAGGCCAGCGAAGCGCCGCTGCCAGGCGGGCGCTATGTCGCAACCTATGCCGAGGCCTGCGCCAGCGCGATCGTCCGCTTGCTGCAGCTGGGCCAGGATGGCAAGGCCGGCTTCACCCGGGACGGCCAGCTCACGCCGCTGCGGCCTGGCGATATCGCGGTGCTGGTGCGCAATGGTCGCGAAGCGCAGGCAATCCGCGCCGCGCTGGCGGTGCGCCAGGTGAAGAGTGTCTACCTGTCGGACAAGGACAGCGTGTACGCCAGCGCCGAGGCGCGCGACCTGCTGTTCCTGCTGCGCGCCTGCGCCGAACCCGGCCAGGACCGCGCATTGCGCGCGGCCTTGGCCTGCCGCACGCTGGCGCTGCCGCTGGCCGATCTTGCCCGGCTCAATGACGATGAGCGTCATTGGGAGGCGCGGGTGCTGCAGTTCCGCGATTACCACGCGCGCTGGCAGCAGGCCGGCGTGCTCGCCATGTTGCGCCAGCTGATGGGCGATTTCGCGCTGCCGCAACGACTGCTTTCCCGTGATGACGGCGAGCGGGCGCTGACCAACCTGCTGCATCTGGCCGAGCTGCTGCAGCAGGCCGCGGCGACGCTGGATGGTGAGCTCGCGCTGGTGCGCCATCTGGCCGACAGCATTGCCGAGCACAGCGCGGCGGCGGACGAGCAGGTGCTGCGGCTGGAAAGCGATGAAGGGCTGCTGCGGGTGGTGACCGTGCACAAGTCCAAGGGACTGGAATACCCGCTGGTGTTCCTGCCCTTTGCCTGCAGCCTGCGGCCGGTGGATGGCGACAAGCCGCTGTGGGTGCGCGAGGACGGGCGGCGCGCGCTGCGCTTCAAGCCCTCGGTGGACGACGTGGCCCGCGCCGACGATGAGCGCCTGGCCGAGGATGTGCGGCTGATGTACGTGGCATTGACCCGTGCGCGGCATGGTTGCTGGCTGGGGCTGGCAGACCTGACGCAGGGGCGCGGTCGCGGATCGCAACTGCATCGCTCGGCCATCGGCTACCTGCTGACCGGCGGCGAGCCACTGGCCAGCCCGGTGGCGCTGGGCGACGCGCTGCAGGCCTGGGCTCAGCCCGGTGTGATCGCCGTGGCACCAGCGCCGCGGCCGGACCAGGCACCGCTGCAGATGGCGCTGGCCTTCGCGCCGGCACTGGCAGCGCGTCAACCGCTGCGGGCTGCGCGTGAGCACTGGTGGATTGCCAGCTATTCCGCACTGCGCCTCACTGAGGTGGCTAGCAATGACGAACGGATCGAGCTGGTCGAAGGCTGGGGAGCAAGGTTGGGCGAGGAGGAACGGTTGCCGGGCATGCGCTTGACCGCGCCGCCACCGCTGGGCGATAGCCGGCTGCACCGCTTCGCTCGCGGCCCCGGCCCCGGCAGCTTTTTGCATGGCCTGCTCGAGTGGGCCGGTCGCGAGGGCTTTGCGCGCATCGCCACAGAGCCTGCGCTTGCCCGCGACCTGATCGCCCGCCGCGCCGCGCCGCGCGGCTGGCAGGGCTGGATCGATCCACTTGCTGGCGCACTCGGCGAGTGGCTGGTGCTACCGTTGCTGGAGTACGGCACGGCGCTGCGCACCTTGACGCGCTACCAGGTGGAGCTGGAGTTCTGGTTCGCCGCGCAGCGGGTCGATGTGACGGCGCTCGACGCGCTGGTCAGCGCAGGCACCGAGGCCGGCGCACCGCGCCCGCCTTGTGGGCGCCAGCAACTGAACGGCATGTTCAAGGGCTTCATCGATCTGGTGTTCGAGCATGCCGGGCGCTATTACGTGGTCGATTACAAATCCAACTGGCTGGGCGAGCACGACGATGCCTACACCCCGGCTGCGATGCGCGAGGCCATGCTGAGCCATCGCTACGACCTGCAGTACACGCTGTACACGCTGGCGCTGCATCGCCAGCTGCGTGCACGGCTGCCTGATTACGACTACGAGCGCCATGTGGGCGGCATTGCCTATGTGTTCCTGCGTGGTCAGCATGCGGATGGCCATGGCATCCATCGCGCCCGGCCGAGCCGTGCGCTGATCGACGCGCTTGACGCGCTGTTCCGTGGAGACCGCTCATGAGCCGGCTGGCCGATCGCCTCGCGGCCACCCAGGCGCCGTTGCCGGACGACTTTTCACCGTTGGCGCAGGCCGCACACCTCACGCTGTTGCTCGATGCCTGGGTGGCGCGCGGCTGGCTGCGTGCGCTCGATGCCGCGCTGGTCAGCCAGTGTGCGCTGCTGGCGCCGGATGCCACGCCGCCGGTGCTGCTGGCCGTGGCGCTCACCAGCCACCAGCTCGGCCACGGCCACGCCTGCCTCGATCTGGCGCAGGCGCTGACGAGCCCCGACGACACGCTGTCGCTGCCCCCCGACGGCGAGGAGGACGTGCCGACGCTGCGACCATCGCAATTGCTGGCAGCGCTTACGTTGGCCCAATGGCAGGCTGCGCTGGCCGCCAGCACGCTCGTCGATATCCGTGGCGACGGCAATACGCCGCTGATACTGCAGGCGGGTCGGCTTTATCTGCGCCGCTACTGGCAGTACGAACACGATGTTGCCCAGGCGCTGCGGCAACGTCTCGCCGCCAACCTGCTGCCACCGGATGGTCTGGCCGAGCGGCTGGCCGCGCTATTCCCGCAACGCGAAGCGGGGCCGGACTGGCAGATGCTGGCCTGCGCGCTGGCGGCACGCGGCGCGTTCACGTTGATCACCGGCGGGCCCGGTACCGGCAAGACCACCACGGTGGTACGACTGCTGGCGCTGCTGCAAGGTGCGGCCGTCGAGGCCGGTGCCGCGCTGCGCATCCGGCTGGCGGCCCCCACCGGCAAGGCGGCGGCGCGGCTGTCCGGCTCGATCGCCGCGCAGGTCAGTGCGCTGGAGGTGATGGAGACGGTGCGCGCCGCCATCCCCACCGAGGTCGGCACCGTGCACCGGCTGCTTGGCAGCCGGCCCGATACCCGCCATTTCCGCCATCACGCCGGCAACCCGCTGCCGCTGGATGTGCTGATCGTCGACGAGGCCTCGATGATCGACCTGGAAACCATGGCCAGTCTGCTCGCGGCGCTGCCTGCACATGCTCGGCTGGTGCTGTTGGGCGACAAGGATCAACTCGCGTCGGTCGAGGCCGGCGCAGTGCTCGGCGAGCTCTGCCGCGATGCCGAGCGCGGCCACTACGATGCAGCCACGCAGGCGTGGCTGGAAAACCTGGCCGGCGCACCGCTGGCGGGACTGACTCCCGGCGATGCAGTGCACTGGCCGCTGGCACAGCAGACCGTGATGCTGCGCCGCTCACGGCGCTTTGACGCCGGCAGCGGCATCGGCGCGCTGGCGAACGCGGTGAACAGCCAGTCCGCTGCCGAGGCACGGGCCTTGCTGCAATCGCCGCCGCCGGATCTGGCTGCGCTGACGCTGCGTTATGGCGATGTCGCACCGCTGATCGCGCTTGCCACCGTGGGGCGCGGTGCTGCCGCAGGGTATCGCCATTACCTGAGTATGCTGCAGTCGGCGCGGCCGGCGGGCGATGACGACGCGGACCACCAGGCCTGGGCGCAGGTGGTGCTGCAGGCCTTCGACGCGTTCCGCCTGCTGTGCGCGGTACGGCGCGGCCAGTGGGGCGTGGAGGCGCTGAACCGGCAGATCGCCGAAGCGCTGTGCCTGGCTGGCCTGCTGCCAGCGCTGGATGGCTGGTACGAGGGACGCCCGGTGATGGTCACCCGGAACGACTATGGTCTGGGGCTGATGAACGGCGATATCGGCATCACGCTGGCGGTACCGGATGGGCACGGTGGCAGGCAGTTGCGGGTGGCCTTTGCCCGCAACGATGGCTCGGGTAGCGTGCAGCTGGTGCTGCCCAGCCGACTGGCTGACATCGAGACGGTGTTCGCGATGACGGTACACAAGTCGCAGGGCTCGGAGTTCGCCCATACCGCCCTGGTGCTGCCAGCCACGGCCAGCCCCATCGTCACCAAGGAGCTGGTCTACACCGGCATCACCCGTGCCAGCCGGCATTTCACACTGATCGAGGCACGCGCCGGCGTGCTGGAGGAAGCGATTGCGCGGCGAGTGCAGCGTGCCAGCGGCCTGCTGGCACAGATCACGTCCGGCTAGCCGGCGCCAGCAGCCGTTGCGGCAGGGCGTTGAGCAGTGCGTCGTAGCGCTGCCAGTCGTCGAGGCACCGGCACATCAGCCGCACGCCCTCCAGCAAGGCGATGGTCTCGGCGGCCCGCTCGCTCGCCAGCGCGTCCGGTAGGCCGGCGTCGGTCATCACCATCTGCAGTGCCTGCTGCCACTGCTGCACGGCCAGTCCCATCTCCGCGCCGAACTGCGCGCGCGCCTCTCCCATGGTGTACACGTCAAGCGTGCTCGCCAGCGCCTTCTGCCGGTCGTTGAGCCGCAGCTGCTCGGCGAAGGCCGCAAGCCGCCCAGCCGGGTCGCCCGGTGCTTGAAGCGCGGCAAGCGCCGCATGGAACCACTCGCCTTCGGCCTGGAGCACGGCGACCGCCATTTCCGTCTTGCCGCCCGGAAAGTGGTGATACAGGCTGCCCTTGCCCAAGCCGGTGGCTTCGGCCACACGGCTGAGCGTGGCGCCGTCGTAACCGTATCGGTGGAACACATCGCGCAGGGTGTCGATCAGCGCTTCACGTTGCTTGCTCACGTGCCCTCCCGGCCGCTGGCTGTTTGCACAGCGGCATTGTACTTGACGGGGCTTGGCTGGACCGGCAATCTTTACCTAACGATCGGTACAGAATTGATCGTCCACCTAACGAGCCAGGAGTTCGCCATGCCCAAGTCCCTTGCCGCCTTGCTTGCCTTCGCCTTTGTCGTCCCGTTTTCCCCGGCGCATGCTGCGCCAAGCCCTGCCACCACCGTGGCGCAGTACGTACGCGCCTGGCAGGAGGCCGATCCGCAAGCGCGCCTCAAGCTGCTGGAACAGTCGGTGACCGATGATGTGCAGTACCTCGATGCCTATTCGCGTGCCACCAATCGGCAGGAGCTGGCCGGCGTGATCGCCGGTCTGCAGGCGCAATACCCGGACCTGCGCGGCGAAATGGTCGGGTATCTGCGCCAGGCCGGCAATGCCGCGCTGTTCGAATGGAAAATCGTCAGCGCCCAGGGCGATCCGCTGTTCTATGGCGTCGATGCCATCTCCTTTGCCAGCGATGGCCGGCTGCGGCGCGTGGAAGGTTTCCTCAACTCCGGCTTGCGCTAGGAGCCTGCGGCAAAAACAAACACGCCCCGGTGCCGGGGCGTGCTGTTCAGGTGGCGTAGCAGATCAGAACTGCTGATCGATCTGGTAGACCGCGGTGGTGCCGCTCACTTCGTGGCCCACGATCAGCAACGGCTTGCCATTGGGCGACTTGGCGGCTGGCACGAACACCAGGCCTTCGGGGCCGAGATCGCCGGCTTCGGGCTTGGTGTTGTCGGTGGCAGCGAAGTTGCGGCTGTTGAAGTAGTGCATGAACACGGGAGCCTTCGGATCGGTCACGTCGTAGGCCATCACGCCACCGATACGCTCCAGTCCGATGAAGGCGAAGGTCTTGTTGCCGATCCTGCCGATGGCCACGCCTTCCGGTTCCGGGCCCTTGTTGTCACTGCGGTCGTCGAACCCGGTCGCTTCGTGGTCGGTATTGAAGTGAGCCGGGATCAGCGTGGCGAGCTTCTGCTCGAAGGCATCGCCCGAATCCCACACCAGCTTGCCGGTTTCATCCCAGATCGAGAACGACCGACCACCGAAGGCATAGAGCGCATCGTAGACCAGCTTGCCGGCGCCATTGAGCTTGGGGGTGCCGTCGGCGTTGGTCTGGTAGCCCAGGGTCCACGTGACGTTCAGGCGGCCGAGTTCCGCATCGCTGGCGCAGGCACCTGGATCGGTGGCCGTGGCGCCGCAATAGCCGAACACGGTCGGATTCAGCGTGGCGCCCGGTGCCAGGAGGCGCAGCTGCGCCGGCAGGTCGTCGCCCTTGCGGCGATCGAAGCCGTTCTTGTGCACCAGGTGCTTCACGCGGAACTCCTCGACGAAGCCCTTGCTGGTGTCGCCGTTGAAGTAGGCAGTCTCATCGCTGAACCAAGCACGCGAATCGCCCTCGTTGGCAGTCACAAGGTAGGTCTTGTCGCCGACGGTGTAGCTGGCGATGGAATCGGGCAGGTAGAGGCCACGCACGCCCGGATGCAGGGCGATGTTGATCTTGCCCACGCCGCCGGTGCCATCGGCGTCGGAGGCATCGAAGCCGTTGCCGGCCACACCGTGGTCCTTGTAGCCCAGCGGCACGATGCCAGTCACCGTGGCGGTGGCGATATCCAGCTTGGCGAAGGCGTTGTTCTCCTGCAGCGTTACCCAGGCGGTCTTGCCATCGGCGGAAATCGCGATGTATTCGGGCTCGAAATCCTTGCTGGTGTTGGCACCTGGACCGTAGATGCGCACGCCGGTGGCACGCAGCTCGGCTTCCTTGCCATTCCAGGCTGCGAAGCCGGCGGTGCGGGCGGTGGGCTTGGTCGGATCGGTCACGTCGATCACGCTGATCGAGCCTTCAGGATCGATCTGGTAGTCGTCCGACGGCTCACCCTCATTGGCAACCAGCACCGTCTTGCCATCCGGCGTGAAGGTGATCATGTCCGGTTGCGCACCGATCGCCACATGGCTGAGTTTGGCAAGATCGCTGGCGCGGAAGAAGGCGGCGTAACCGGTGTCGGTCTTGACCGGCGCCTGCACCGCCAGCGCGACGATGCCGTTGTTCACTGCCACGCTGTTCACTTCAGCACCCGCAACAATGCCCTGGGCGCTCAGCTCGCCGATCAGCAGCGGATTGGCCGGGTCGGCCAGATCCAGTACCTCGACCACGCCCTTCTTGGCGTTGACGATGAAAGCGCGCTTGCTCGCGGCATCGAAGGCCGGGATCTCGGAGGCGCCTTCGGCGAACACGCCGGTGGCAAAGCGGCCGAGCAATGACAGCGAGATGGCCTTGGGTGTGGCTTCCGGCACCGGTGTGGGTACAGGCGTTGGTGCCGGGGTCGGCGTGACCGAGGGGGTGCCGATGCTATCCCCGTCACAGCTGGTCAACGCGGCCACGGCCAGTGTCGATGCACCCGCGATTTGCCAAAGCTTCATGAGTCTCTCCCTGTCTTGTCGTAAGAATCGGCAGAGCTTAGTCAGCGTGCGTTGCGGTTCCGTGTCGGATTTGTTGCTTTTTGATGGCGAAGGGATTGCGATGAAGTCGCAAGGAGGTGCTGAAAAGTTGGACAGGGGGCCGCGATACGGGAGCGCGTATCGGAATTTTGGGGGCAGCTGAATCGCAGCAGGCCGAACAGGAGGGTCGCTGGGTTCCGTCGTATTGCAAGTGCAACGTACGGTTGGCTGCGAGAAAAAGGGGGGGGTGGTGCGCCCGGCCGGGGTCGAACCGGCACGACAATGTCGAGGGATTTTCTTACCACTTCGGCTTTCGCCGCCACCGGGCGGTGTTTGTGGTCTGGACTTTGCCTTGACCATGGCACTGGCGGTGGCCAGGCTGTAGGTCGGCGCCGTCAAGTCTCTGCACGTTCCCGAGCTCTGGGCTCGGGCTTCGCTCAGCGTTGCCTCGCCGTGGGGCAGGGGGTTCGCTGAATTTGACGCCATTCACGCGGGCGCTTTCGCCATCCCGGTGCTCAAATCACATAAGTCCCTTGCGTCTACCAATTTCGCCACGGGCGCTCCAAGCGGCGCATTCTGCCAGATCGGCCGCGACTGCGCCACGGTGGATCGGGGGCAAGCACAAACGGGGCTGGTCGGCCCCGTTTGTGATCTACCGTGACCGCGATCAGCGATTACGGATGGCGTTGCGCACGAACTCGCCGGCTGGCTTGAGGCTGGAGGCCGCCCAGTTGCCGCTGGAGCAGGTACCGGTCTTCCACACCGCGCCGGAGCGGAAGTCGTCCGAGTAGTTCCAGTTGGTCCAGCTGATCTTCTTCTCCGCCAGGAAGTCCAGGTATTTCTGGGTCATGGTGAAGTTGTTGGTGCCGTCGCCGCTGGCGGTCTGTGAGCCCCACTCGGTGATGAACACCGGCAGCCGCGCGGCGCCCTTCTTCAGCTCGTTCAGGTATTGATCCCCGTGCGAGGCCGCGTAGAAGTGGAAGGTGTACATCACGTTGGAATAGCGCACCGGGTCGTTGATGATGTCGTCGACCGAGCGGCCATCCGAGACGCCGAACGAGCCCCAACCGTGTGTGCCGATCAGCACCAGCGAATCCGGATCGATGGCGCGGATCACCGGGATGATCTTTTCGCCATACTCGCGGATCTTGGTCCAGCTCACGTTGTTCGGCTCGTTGGCCACGTCGTAGATGATGTTCTTCTGGTTGCCGTACTTGGTGGCAATCCGGGTGAAGAAGGTCTTGGCGCGTTCCAGGTTGTAGTTGGGATCACCCGGATCGAGCTGGTGCCAATCGACGAGCGCATACATGCCGCGGCGGGTGGCTTCGTCGATCAGGCGCTCCACTTGGGCGGTGTAGCCGTCCGGGTTGCTCTCGTAGCCGCCTTCCTGCACGTACAGCGAGATGCGCAGCACGTCGGCCTTCCAGTCGTTGGCCAGCGCGTCGAGCGAGCCGGTGGTGAGGCAGTTGCCCCAGCCATACCACTGGATGCCGTGGGTGCTCATGCCGCGCAGCTGCACCGCTTCGTTGCGCTCATTGCACAGGTTGAGGTTGTTGGCGCAGACCTTGAGCTGGCCATTGCGTTCGGTCGGCGTGCCGCTCGGGGCCGGGGTTACCGGCGTGGGCGTGGCCGGTACCGGGGTCGGTGTGGCGGTTTGCGGCGTCGGGGTGGCAGGCCGCGGTGTCGGCGTGGCCGGAACCGGCGTGGTCGAGCCGCATTGGCTGATCTGCTTCCATACGCCCCAGTCGCCGGATTGGGCCGGGTTGTCGCCTTGCGTCCACCAGCGCGCTTCGTAGTTCACGCCCAGGTGGGTTACGCGCTGGCCGCCGGTATACACGCTCCCGGCGTTCCAGGCGGCATAGCAGCTGGCGGGGGCAGGGGTCGGTGTGGCGGCTTGCGGTGTCGGTGTTGCCGGGCGTGGCGTGGGGGTTGCAGCTTGCGGCGTCGGCGTGGCCGGTCGTGGTGTCGGCGTGGCCGGCACAGCCGTTGGCGTGGGTTCGCCGGTGGCGGGGCCGACCAGTGTCCACAGCGTCGGGGTCGAGGCCGGATTCCAGTTGGCGCCGACGTAGGCGGTGTGGGTGACCAGCGCACGGTAGTCGTTGCCGTTGTAGGTCACCACGGTGCCACTGCTGTAGGTGCTGCCTTCCTGCCAGGCAGGGGCCGCGAAGGCCGCGCTGGCCAGCAGCGTGCAGCCGGCCAGGATCGCGGCGATGGGCTTGATGGCCCGGTTGAACTGCTTCATGGGGGTCTCCTCCATCCGAATGTTCGGGTTGGCATGGCAATGCGGCTGGATCGGGATTGCGCAAACGGTTGCCGTCTTTTTGCCATGGCGCTCATCATCGGTGCCGCGCAGGCGCTTGCCTATATGGATAGCGGCGCGGTTTCACGGTTTTGCCTGAATATTCATTTGAATCAACGGGATGTGTGCCATTTCCCAGGTGGCGCATTTCACGGATGACGTCGCGGTTTGCGCCATTGCGCCATGTGGTCTGGCGCATCTGCCGCCAAGCGGGGCGCGCTGCGACCGTTGGACTTGGGCGGCGCACGCCGCTACCCTCACGCCTTTTCCCGCTCGACGAGAACGACCGTGATCAATCCCAAGAACAAACCCATAGGCGTGGTCGATGACGACGAAGCGCTGCGCATCGTGGCCGATGCGGTGCTCAAGCTATGGGATACGGTGGACGACCTGTCCCGCCTGCGGCCGGCACATACGCCGCACTACCATGTGACCATTTTCGGCTCCGCCCGCATCCAGGAAAACACGCCGGCTTATCAGTCGGTGAAATACCTGGCGGCCGAGCTTGCCGCCATGGGGTGCCGCATCGTCACCGGCGGTGGTCCGGGCCTGATGCAGGCGGCCAACGAAGGCGCAGCCCAGGCGGCGCCGGATAATCCCGATGCCTCGGTCGGCATCCGGGTCGATCTCGATTTCGAACAGCATGTGAACGATTTCGTCGGCCGTGCGTACGAGCACAAGACCTTCTTCTCCCGCCTGCACCACTTCGTGCAGCGCTCGAATGCCTTCATCGTCACCCCGGGCGGGATCGGCACGGCGCTGGAGCTGATGCTGGTGTGGCAGCTGTTGCAGGTACGCAAGCTCTACGACACACCGCTGATCCTGGTCGGCGAGATGTGGCACGAGATGGTCGACTGGGCGCGCCGCCATATGGTGGACAACGGCGCTGGCCTTGCGAGCCCGGTGGACATGCAGATCCCGGTGGTGGTCGATACCGTGGAAGACGCCGTACACCTGATCCGTGAGCACCATGGCCGCTGGCAGGCGGACGACAAGGCGCTGGGCTGAGGCCTAGCCGCTGCGAGGCGGGAGCAGGGCGATGATGGCCGCGCTGTCGTCCACTTCCGCCAGCCGTGGCAGGATGAGGTCGAGGCTGCGTTGCTCCGCCTCGGCATTCAGGTCAGTGACCGCGTCGCGCGCGATGGTCACGTGATAGCCGTGCTCCCAGGCGTTGCGCGCCGTCGTTTCCACGCCGATCGATGTCGAAATCCCGGCCAGCACCAGCTGGGTGATGCCGCGCCGTCTCAGCTGCAGGTCGAGGTCGGTGCCGTAGAACGCGCCCCATTGCTTTTTGGCAATGACCAGGTCGCCCTCGGCGCGCGGTAGCCGCGGATCGAGCTCACTGAAATCCGCCGCTTGCGCGCCCATGGGCGCTGCGCGATCGACGCGGCCGGGCGGCGCATCGCTGCCATCGGCGGCGTTGACGAGATGGACATAGATAACCGGCAGGCCGCCGGCATGGAAGGCATCGGCGAGCAGGGCCACACGCCGGACGATTTCGTCGCCGAGCACCTGCGTCGGCATGGCGAGGATGCCGCGTTGCAGGTCGATCACGACCAGGGCGCTGCGTGGATCGATACGGGTGACGGGCATGGTGGCTTCTGGTTCAGCGGGCTTCGTCGACCTTTACCCACACCGTATAGCTGCTGGCTCGGGTAGTGCTACCGCTCACGGTGCCGCTGCTGCTGGCCTGCCCGGACAGGGAGCTGTTCCCTACCGGTAGCCATTCCCCCAGTCGTCCGCGCACTTCGCTGTGTACGCTATTGCTGGCGATACTGCCGTCGCGTTCGAAGCGGCTGGTTTCCGGGTAGAGCGTGAGTACCACGTCGCCACCGATCAGCCGCGGCTGCGCCCAGAAGCCGGTGCCGGTTTCCTCCCAGCTGCCACCGCTCAGCGCGATCGCGTAGCCATCGCGGTAACCGAAGCCGATGCTCGGGTAGAAGCGGCTGCTGCCCAGGCGGATGAACGCCTGACCGCCGTCGAGCACCCGCACGCTTTGCGTGCCGCCGCTGCTGCTGTTGCTGCCACCGCCGAATAGCCGGATGCCGGCGCCAATGCCACGATTGGAGATCACCACACCATCGAGCGCCAGCGCGCTGCCGCTGCGACTCTGGCCCTGACGCTGCTCCACGGTAACCACCAGGTTGCGCTGGGCGGTATCGAGCTGGTCGACCAGTGCGAGCACCTGTTCATAGCTGGCGTTGTCCGGGCTGTTGACGATGAGCTGGTTGTTGAAGGCCTGGATCTTCACGGCGGGCAGCGAGTCGCGGATCACCGGGGCCACTTCGTTGGCGCTGCGGTGGCGCAGTTCCACCACGTCGACCCGATCGGCCAGCGCGGGCAATGACAGCAGCAGGGTCAGCAGGAAGGCAGTTAGGCGCATGGCGGGCTGTCCGGGAAGGCGGTTCTTGCAGCATACGCCGTGCCGTACCGCCTCGCGGCGGTACGGTTCACACTGGCTTGCCCTGATGGCCGGTCAGGCCGGTTGTCGCGCCCGGCAGGCCGCTGCGGTGAACAGCACGTCGGTGGAGCTGTTGAGCGCGGTCTCGGCCGAATCCTGCAGTACGCTGATGATGAAGCCGATGGCCACCACCTGCATGGCCACGTCGTTGCTGATGCCAAACAGGCTGCATGCCATGGGGATCAGCAGCAGCGAGCCACCGGCCACGCCCGAGGTGCCGCAGGCGGCGAGGCTGGCGACCACGCACAGCAGCAAGGCCGTCGGCAAATCCACCGGAATGCCCAGCGTGTGCGCCGCCGCCAGCGTCAGCACGCTGATGGTGACAGCGGCGCCGGCCATGTTGATGGTGGCGCCGAGCGGAATCGACACCGAGTAGGTGTTTTCATCGAGCCCCAGCCGTTCCGCCAGTTCCAGGTTCACCGGGATGTTGGCGGCAGAACTGCGGGTGAAGAACGCGGTCACGCCGCTTTCGCGCAGGCAGGTGAACACCAGCGGAAACGGATTGCGACGGGTAACGGCATAGACGATGACAGGGTTCACCACCAAGGCCACCACCAGCATGGCGCCGATCAGCACGGCGAGCAGGTGGCTATAGCCGGCAAGGGCGGAGAAACCGGTGCTCGCCACCGAATGCGCCACCAAGCCGAATACACCCATCGGCGCAAAGCGGATCACCAAGTGGACAATGCGGCCGAGCGCGTCGGCGCTATCGGCCAACAGGGAGCGGGTGCTGTCCGATGCATGGTGCAGCGCCAGGCCCAGCGCCACCGCCCACGCCAGGATGCCCATGTAGTTGCCGGTGGACAGCGCATGTACCGGATTGTCGAACACCTGGAACAGCAGGACGCGCAGCACTTCCAGAATCCCGCCCGGCGCGCCCTGATTGGTGGCGGGGGCGATCAGGTGCAGCGTGGAGGGGAACAAAAAGCTCGCCGCCACGCCGACGATGGCGGCGGCGAAGGTGCCGATCAGGTAGAGCAGCAGCACGCCCCGCATGTGCGTTGTGGTGTTGCGCTGCTTGTTGGCAATGGAAGCGGCCACCAGCACGAACACCAGGAGCGGCGCCACCGCTTTCAGCGCGGAGACGAACAGCTCCCCCAACAAGCCGACTGCCTGCCCGCCGGCGGGCAAGGCAAGGGCGAACAGGACGCCGACGATCATGCCGACCAGGATCTGCAGCACGATGTTGCCGGCAAGCAGGCGTTGGATGAGATCGTTGAGAAATTTCATGGGCAGCGCTCGCAAAAGATGCATTCACCCTGCATTGTCCGTTGCGCCCTGTTGCTTGTCTGTGCGCGACTTCGGTACTTGTGGTGCTGCACAGTTTTGGCGATTGACCAGGATCAATCTATGTCAAAAAGCAGCGCTACCCACTATGGCAACAATCATTCCCGAGCCAAGACGTTGTTGTTCGAAGAAAGTGAATCTGGTTCCAGGGCTGAATGCGGTTTGAGCTTCGTCGACTAGAAACCGCAACCGCACTTCTGTCTCTTGCCCCGGAATCAAATTGCCTGAGCCTGTAGGGATCACCGCAGCTGAAAATGCAACATCTTCCAACTCCACGATGAAACCATAGGAAGCTACAGGTGACGCGGGCGGAAGCGCACTTGAGGGGTAATTCAGTACAACTTGAGCTATGGCTTCGAAAGTCATGCTGGTGTTGTATTGGCTTGAGCCGGCAGCAACAGTGCCACCGCCTGCGCCTCGACCGATTCCGATGCACCCACTGGACCCAGTTTCTCGTAGGTCTTGGCCTTCACGTTCACCTGTTCTGGCGCAACGCCAAGGTCGGCGGCGATGTTGGCAACCATGGCCGGGATGTGCGGCGCCATCTTGGGCCGCTGGATCAGGATGCTGGCGTCGATGTTGCCGACTGTCCAACCGGTTTCGCGGACCCGGCGCACCGCCTCGCGCAACAGTACCCGGCTATCGGCGCCTCGGAAGGCTTCGGCGGTATCGGGGAAGTGGCGGCCGATGTCGCCAAGCCCGGCAGCGCCGAGCACGGCATCGGTGATCGCATGCAGCAGCGCATCGGCATCCGAATGACCGAGCAGGCCGAGTTCGAACTCGATCTCGACGCCGCCCAGGATCAGTTTGCGATCGGGCACTAGCCGGTGCACGTCCCAGCCCTGGCCTACACGAAAGGGGAGAGTCATCGTCTTATCCTTCATCAATCGGCGAGCGCGTCACCCGCTTGCAGGATCAGTGCGGCCAACGCCAGATCCTGCGGATAGGTGACCTTGAGGTTCCACGGGCTGCCGCGCACCAGTCGCGGAGCGAGGCCCAGTTTCTCCATTGCGCTTGCCTCGTCGGTGATATCCGGGCCCATGCCGGTTTCCAGCGCGCCAGCCAGATCAGCCAGGCGGAACATCTGTGGCGTCTGCGCTTGCCACAGCCCGTCGCGCGGATGCGTGTGCGCAATGGTCTGGCTCGGTGCAGCGAACTTCAGCGTATCGGCGACCGGTACGGCAAGGATGCCGCCGACGGCATCGTGCTGCAGCGCCTCGATCATGCCCGAGACCTGCGCGGGTGCCAGGCATGGCCGGGCTGCATCATGCACCAGCACCCAGGTATCTGCCGGAACCTGCGTCGACAGTGCCTGCAACCCGTTCAACACCGATTCCGCACGGCTGGCCCCACCAACCCGCAGCACTTGCAGCGTGGGGAAGGCGGACCAGTCGTAGCCATCCCACCATTCGTCCTCCGGCGAGAGCACGACGATGATGCGCGACAGGGCCGGCACCCGCGCCAGTGCCGCCAGCGTGTGCCAGATCAGCGGCTTGCCCAGAAGATCCAGATACTGCTTGGGCGTGGCAGAGCCCATGCGGCTACCGCTGCCGGCGGCGGGAAGCAGCGCGATGGGGTTCATGCCTGCGCTGATTCCACGGCCTTGGGCTCGTATTGCCGCCACAGGCATTCACCCTTAACTGCCTTGTCCAGCTCGGCCAAGTAGACCTCATGGGCCGCGAGTTCCTCGGCGCTCGGTGTGGCGATGATCAGCGGCTTGCGCAGCGCGCGGCGCGACAGGTCGGCGGCGCTGGCGCCGTTGCCGGCGGCATCGGCATGGAAATCGATCAGCAGGCTGTCCTGGCCTCGCGTCATCGCGAGGTAGACCTCGGACAGCAGCTCGCAGTCGATCAACGCGCCGTGCAATACCCGGTTGCTACGGTCGATCTCGAAGCGATCGCACAGGGCATCCAGGCTGTTGCGCTTGCCGGGAAACATGTCCTTGGCTTCGCGCAATGTGTCGATGATGTTGCTGACGTAATCGGTGATCTTGCCACGGCCCAGCCGCTCCAGCTCCATGTTGAGGTAGCCGACGTCGAAGGGCGCGTTGTGGATGATCAGCTCGGCCCCGTGCACGAACGCGAGGAAGTCATCGACGATGTCGGCGAACTTGGGCTTGTCGGCGAGAAACTCGCTGGTCAGCCCGTGCACGTTGAGCGCGCCTTCCTCGGAATCACGACCCGGATTGATATAGCGGTGCAGGTGGCGCTCGGGTGCAGACAGCTTGCGGTCGATCATTTCGACCGCGGCGATTTCGAGGATGCGGTTGCCGTCTTCGACCCTAAGGCCGGTGGTTTCGGTATCGAGAATGATCTGGCGCATGGCAGGAGAGGCAAAGGCAAAGCCGCGATTATCGGCCGAGCCGGCGAGGCTGGCAAAGTGCCCGCGCATCGCCGGCGCCATGGCAGGCGTGCCGCAGTACCGGAGCGAGCCCCGGCAGAGGCAGCAGGCGGGCTCGGGCTCAGCGCCCCAGTGCCAGGTCGACCCCGCGATTGGCCAGTTGATCGGCGCGCTCGTTGAATTCATGACCGGCGTGGCCCTTCACCCAGCGCCAGGTGACCTGATGCTTGACCACCTCGGTGTCTAGCCGTTGCCACAGGTCGGCATTCTTCACCGGCTTCTTGTCGGCCGTCTTCCAGCCGTTGCGCTTCCAGTTGTGGATCCAGGTTTCGATGCCGTTCTTCACATATTGCGAATCGGTGAACAGCGTCAGCGCGCAGGGACGCTTGAGCGCGGCCAGTGCTTCGATCACCGCCAGCAATTCCATGCGGTTGTTGGTGGTATCGCGCTCGCCACCGAACAGTTCCTTCTCCTGCAGCGTATCGCCACTGCGGTAGCGCATCAGCGCACCCCAGCCGCCGGGGCCGGGATTGCCCTTGCAGGCGCCGTCGGTATAGATCTCGAGTGTAGCCATGGTGTTCCTGGAGGCGGCCGGCTGGTGGCCGGGCGCGAATTCGGGGGCTGAGTATATCTACTTGGCAGAGGCTGTGTGTTGCGGTGGCCGCGGAACCCGACCGCCGAATGGCCCGAACTCAGGGTGGGCGGAGTGGTCGCACCTGTTCCACAGTGCAACAGGAGCGTGCCATGCCGGTGACCTGGATTCTGGCTGCGGACTCGAGCCGAGCCCATATCTTCGAGATCGATGCGCAACATCATGCAACGGAAGTCGAGCACTTTTCCCACGAGGCGACACAGTTGCAGAACCGCGAACTCAATACCGATGCCTACGGCCGCTATGCGGGCGGCGGGCAGGGCAAGCGTGGTCATACCACGCAGCCTGCAGTGGAAGCGACGGAGCATGAGGCGCAGCGTTTTTCCAAGGAGCTCGGGCTGTATCTGGAAAGGGCGCGGCAGGAACATCGCTTCGACCGGCTCAAGGTGGTGGCGCCACCAAAGTTCCTTGGCCTGATGCGCCAGCAGCTCAGCAAATCGGCGCAGGCGTTGATCGACGAGGAGCTGCCACGCGATGTCTCCAAGCTCGATGCGCACGCGATCGAGCAGTATTTCGAGACGCACGTGTTGCATTGAGCGTGCCGGGGCGAGGCGGCGTATGCTGCTTGCCTTGCCCCAACGCACCGAGACCATCATGAAACGCGGCCTGATCCTGTTCCTGCTCAGCGCGCCAGCGTGGTCCGCGCCATTCTGCCCGTGGAAGATTCCCGGCGAGACCAAGACTGAGCGCTATATCAACCTGACGGTGGTGCAGTACATCGAGATTGGTGACGAATCGGTACGCATCGCCTTTGGCGGCGGCAATCTCGGCAGCGGTCACGACGTGGTAATGCCGGTGAAGAACCGGGAAGAAGGCCGGGCGGTGGTGAGCGCACTGGAAGCTGCAGCCAAACGCTGCGACGCGTCCGTCAAGTAAACCGGCGCGTCATCCGGTAATTATGCAGCTGCACGCCGAGGCGCTTCACCGCCTGCCGTGCTTGCGGCACGAAGCCGTGGCGGATGAAGAAGGGCCGCGCGGTTTCGCTGACGTCTGCCCAGAGTTGGTCGACAGCGAGCTTGCTCCCACGTTCGAGCACCACATGCATGAGGTCGCGGCCGACGCCTTGTCCGGCAAAATCGGGCGCAACGAAGAACAAATCGACGTATCCGTCGTCACGCAGGCTGGCGAAGCCGGCAACCCGGCCGCTGATTTCTGCGATCCAGGTGGTCAGCCCGGCAAAGCGCGCTGCCCAAGCGGCCGCATCGTAGTGTTCAGGCGCCCAGGCTCGGCATTGCTCGGCGCTGTAATCACGACTGGCGAGCTGATGGACCGAAGCGTGAAACACGGCGCGCAAAGCTGGCGCATCCGCCGGCTGGAAGGTGCGCAACGTCAGGGTTTGCATTTGTCTTTGGCGGCCTGCAGCTTCATCTTTTCCACCGCAGAGGCGGCGGTGGCCTTGGCCGGAGACACCCGGCGCCATTGCGGCTCGATGATGCGGGTGCCGACCACCCGCTTGACCACGTCGATGCAATACACCCCGCCGGCCGCGGGCCACCAGCGATCGCCGGCGGTTTCCAGGAAGCGGGTGCGTTCCAGCCAGCGATGGCGCTGCACGGGCGGGCGGTAGCAGACGAATTCGCTCTGGCGCATTTCCAGGCCCAGTAGCGAGAGCCAGTCCTTGAGTCGGGGCAGGGCGACGAAGTGGCCATCCCACGGCTGTTCGCTGCCGCGCCGCAGCTTCTTCAAGCCCCACAGGCTCCAGGGGTTGAAGCCGGTGATCAGCAGCCGGCCTTCCGGCACCAGTACCCGCTCCACCTCGCGCAGCACCTGGTGCGGATCGGCGCAGAAATCGAGGACGTGGGGCAGGGCGATGAGATCGAGGCTCTGGTTGGCGAAAGGCAGTGCTTCCGGGCTGCAGTACAGCGTGCAGCCATGCGCTACGCCGCCGCAGGCACGCCAAGGCATGCGGTTGGTCCGCAGGCAGTCGATCTCCGGCAGTTCCAGCTGCACGGCCTTGTAGCCGAAGATGTCGGTGGCGGTACGCGCGTACCAGGCCGCCTCCTCCGCCGCCAAGTAACTGCCTAGCGGCGTGGCGAGCCAGTCGGCAAAATGCCGAAACGGGGTGGCGCTGTTGTTGCCCTCAGAGGATGTCATGCTGCAACTCGAAGCCTTGCCGATACTGGAAGACAATTATATCTGGGTTTTGCACGATGACCGGCAGGCGCTGGCAGTCGATCCCGGCCGCGGCGAGCCATTGTTGCGCTGGCTGGCCGAGCGCCGGTTGACGCTGTGTGCGGTGCTGGTCACGCATCACCACTGGGACCACGTCGAGGGCCTGCCGGTTCTCGCAGCTGCTGCGCCTGGATTGCCGATCTTCGGCCCGGCCCGGGTGCCACAGGTGAATCGGCCCTTGTCCGGTGGCGAAACCGTGGACGCGCTCGGGCTTCATTTCGCGGTATTGTCGGTGCCCGGCCACACGCTCGACCATCTCGCCTATCACGCCGCGCCGTGGCTGTTTTGTGGCGACACTTTGTTCGGCGCCGGTTGCGGCCGGCTATTCGAAGGTTCGCCCGCGCAGATGCACGGCTCGCTCGGCCGGCTCGCTGCCTTGCCGGACGACACCCTGGTCTGCTGCACCCATGAATACACGCTGACCAACCTGCGCTTTGCCCGTGAAGTTGAACCCGACAATGCCGCGCTGCAGGCGCGCTGGGCACGCGACAGCGCGCGACGCGTGCGGGATGAGCCGACATTGCCTGGCCGCATCGACGAGGAACGCGCCACCAATCCCTTCCTGCGCGCAGGCGAGCCGGCGCTGCAGCGGGCGACCGGTACGCCGGGCGATATGCTGGCGACGTTTACTGCGCTGCGTGAACGCCGCAACGGCTTTCGCTAGCCGGGTCCGGGCAGCGGTCGGCTTGCGTTGACACGCTGCAACATGGGCGGCACCATCGCAGCCTTGTTCCCGCCATCTCGCGTACGCGCACCATGAAATTCCGCCTGATCGCCGCGTGCCTGCTGTTTCCCGTCCTCGCTTTCGCCAACGATCCCGTCGCACTGTCCGAGACCGATCTCGTCACCGAGCCGGCCGATCCCATGGTGACCGAATACCTGTTCGGCGATGCCAACCGCGCGCAATACCCCAGCCTGTGGGACCGCATCCGCGCCGGCTTTGCCATGAACGAGCTCGATAGTCCGCTGGTCGAGAAATGGGAAAACTACTATGCCAGCCGGCCCGACTACCTGAACCGTATCGTCGAGCGCGGCTCGCGCTACCTCTATTACGTCGCCACCGAAGTGGAAAAACGCGGCATGCCGATGGAGATCGCGCTGCTGCCCATGATCGAGTCGGCGTACAACCCCAAGGCCGTGTCGGTGGTGGGCGCCGGCGGCATGTGGCAGTTCATGCCCGCCACCGGCAAGCACTATGGCCTGGAGCGCACCTGGTGGTACGACGGCCGTCGTGACGTGATCGCCGCGACCAGCGCCGCACTCGATTACCTGCAGGTGCTGTACGGCATGTTCGGCGACTGGGAGCTGGTGCTGGCCTCGTACAACTGGGGTGAGGGTGCCGTGGGCCGCGCGCTGGAGAAGAACCGCGCCGCGGGCCTGCCGCTCACCTACTCGGACCTGCGCAAGCCGGTCGAGACCGAAAACTACGTGCCCAAGCTCTTGGCGGTGCGCAATATCATCGCCGATCCCGACGCCTTCGGCGTGCACCTGTCGGCGCTGAACAACGATCCGTACTTTGTCGGCATCACTACCGGCCGGCACATGGATGTGCAGATCGCCGCGGAGCTCGCAGAGATTCCGGTCGACGAGCTGCTCAAGCTCAATCCCGGCTTCATCCGCCCGGTAATCGCCCACAAGGACGAGCGCAAGCTGGTGCTGCCGGCAGAAAAACTGGACGTATTCCAGAGCAACCTCGCCAGCTACGACAAGCCACTGCTGAACTGGCAACCCTATGTGACCCAGTCCGGCGAGACCTTCGGCGAGCTGGCCGAGCGCCATGGCATCGCCTTGTCCGAACTGCTGGAAATCAACGATCTGACCGGGGGCGACCGCGTGGCGCGCGGCCAGACCATTCTGGTGCCGCTGACACCGGGCATGGACCTGCGTGAGCGCACGGCACTTGCTGCGCTCAAGGTGAACAAGGAAGCCGATCCGGTCGATACCGGCGAGCAGGACGCGCCCAAGCCGGTGCCGAAGAAGACCGACCGCTATCGCGTGAAGCGCGGCGACACGCTCTACAGCGTGGCGCAGCGCTTTGACATGACGGTGGATGAGCTGAAGGCACTCAACCGCATCCGCAACAACCAGATCCGCGCCGGCCAGCAGCTCAAGGTGTCGGGCGATGCCAAGGTGGCGCAGAAGGAAGGCAAGCGCAGCAGCCGCAAGCAGCCGCGCACCTACACCGCCAAGCGCGGCGATACGCTGTCCGACATCGCCCGCCGCTATGACGTGGCGCTGGCCGATCTGAAGCGATGGAATCCCAAGCCGCTGCGGCCAGGGATGAAAGTGGTGATCGATCCGGCCGATTGACGCGGATGCGAACCGGAAAGCCCGCCTGACGGCGGGCTTTTTGTTGGCGACTCCGGCGCGGCGCGTTCTGGCAGGCGCGGACTCGGCATGTTAAAAACCGGGCTTTGCGCTGCGGAGTGTTCCATGTCTTCCTGGTGGTCACGGCTGTTACGGCGCCCGGCGGCTGCGCCCGGCACCGAGGCGCTGTCCTTGCAGCCCTTTCTCGAGTGCCATGCGCCGACGGACGTTCGCCCTGCCTCGACCGAGCTGGTGGCGCGTTATCGCGGCCTGCTGCCCGAACCGCTGCTCACGCTCTGGCAGCGAGTGGGGCTGGGGCGCTATGGCAATGGCCTGATCACGCTGGTGAATCCCGATGACTACAAGCACCCGCTGTATGGCTGGCTGATGTACGACGAGGAGAATCCATCGCGGCTGCCGATTGCGGTGACCGCATTTGGTTTACTGATCTATTACCGGCGCCTGGACGAGGATGCCGCAGACGTCGCCTACATCGATCCGAACCTGAGAGAGGCGGGCGTACTGGCCTGGTCGCTCGAGGCCGCGTTCAACGATGTGCTATGCAGCACTGAGACGCAGGCGGAGCTACTCGACGCCGAATTGTTTGCCGCTGCATTCGCCCGGCTCGGGCCCTTGAAAACGGGCCAAAGCTACTGCTTCGTTCCGGCGCTTGCCCTCGGTGGTGCCAAGGTGCCGGAGCTGCTCGAGATCGGCGATGCGGCAGTCCAGCTTGATCTGCTGCTGCAGCTGGCCAACGCCGAATGAACGCCGCGCTGCAACGCGGATTCCGTGCATGGGGCATGGCCGGCCGGACGGCGCTGGTCTGCCTTGGCAAGGGGCTGATCGACGCCTGTTCGCCGGGCCTGATCTGGCGCTCGGCCTGCTGGAGCGTGCTGCTTGCCGGCCTTTGCCTGTGGGCCTACATCCACTTCAGCAAGGCACTGGCGCTGGCTTCGTTGAGTGCGGCAATACTATGGATCGGTGGCCTGCTGCTGGGCGGCAGCTTGACGCTGTGGGGCGCACCAGCTACCAGTTCCGGTAGCGTGGTGGCGATGGGGCAGATGGGCGCCGGGTTGCTGCAGACGGCACAACTGGCCGCATTGACGGCCCTCGCTGCCGGGGCGCTGTTCGTGCTCGGCTACCTGATCGCCGTGCTGCTCAGCGTACGCCTGGTGGCGGTACCGCTGTTGCTGCGCCGCGCGATGACGAGGCTACCGATCACGCCGTTCGAGCATCCGTTGACGCAGCCGACAAAGCCCCGCTACTGGGTATGGCTGGGCGCCGTATTGATCGGACTGTGCATCCCCGTGGTTGCCGGCCTGCTGGTGTGGGCCGCTCTTTGCTACACGAACGTCTGCAGCCTGTACGCAGCCGTGCGCAGACATATGCAGCGGGACGGACTGGTCTTGCCTGCACCCAATGCTCACCAGCGCCGGGTATTGCTATGCCTTGGGCTGCTGTTCCCGCTATTGCTGTTGGTGCCTTTGCTCAACCTGCTGTTGCCGGCGTGGCTGTGTACGTCGGTGCTGCAGGCGGCACGCCGGGCTCCTGAACCGGCGGCGCTTTCGGGCATTCAACCTTTCGATATCAACCGGCAGTGAACTCTTTTGCCGCGGTCGATATCGGCCAGCGCTGTCCATCCAACTTCAGCAACGTCAGCTCCCGTTCGTTCACGCGCAAATAGCCGCCAACACCGGCATGCCAGTCTGGCAGCACCCAGCGGGTGCCGCTGGCCACGGTGTGCTTGGTGGGCCGGTGGGTGTGGCCGTGGATCAGTGTGTCGCACTGGTTATCCCGCATCAGTTGTACGACCGCATCCGGGTTCACGTCCATGATGTAGGCCGCCTTGCTGCGGTTCATGCTGCTCGACTGATCGCGGATCTGCGCGGCCTTGCGGTTGCGCCAGCGATAGGGCAGCCGCAGCCACAACCATTGGGTGAGCGGGTGGCGCACGATGCGGCGAAAGCGCTGGTAGCCTGCATCGTCGGTGCAGAGTGCGTCACCGTGCGCCAGCAGCAGGCGCTGGCCGGCTGTAGTGACTACCGACGGGTCGGCGAGCACAGTCAGCCCTGCCTCGCGGGCAAAGCGATCGCCGCAGAGAAAATCGCGGTTGCCCGCCATGAAGTACACCGCCACGCCATGGTCGGCGAGTGCCTTGAGCTGGCGGGCCACGTTGGCGTAGAACGGTTCGTCCAGCTGATCATCACCGACCCAGACCTCGAACAGGTCGCCCAGGATGTAGAGTGCATCTGCTTCGCGCGCGGTATCCGCAAGGAACCGTGCGAAGGCCTGGGCCGTGGCCGGGTCGGCTGGCGACAGATGCAGATCGGAGATGAATAACGTGCGGCGAGGCATGGGGCGATGTTAAAGAAAAACGCGGCATGAAGCCGCGTTTTTAACTGCGTTGAAACGCAATCAGGCCAGCACTTCGGCCTTGACGATGGACACGTCCTCGTTCGGCACATCCTGGTGGAAGCCGCGGCTGCCGGTCTTCACGCCCTTGATCGCGTCGACCACGTCCTGGCCGCTGCTGACCTTGCCGAACACGCAGTAGCCGAAGCCTTGCGGGGTAGGCAGCTGGAAGTTCAGGAAGTCGTTGTTGGCCACGTTGATGAAGAACTGCGAGCTTGCCGAATGCGGATCGGGCGTGCGTGCCATGGCGATGGTGTAGGCATCGTTCTTCAGACCGTTGGCAGCTTCGTTCTCGATGGTGTCGCGGGTCGGCTTTTGCTTGAGGCCGGGCTCGAAACCGCCGCCCTGGATCATGAAGCCATTGATCACGCGGTGGAACACGGTACCGTCGTAGTGGCCGTCGTTCACATATTGCACGAAGTTGGCGACGGTCTTGGGCGCCTTGGCTTCATCGAGCTCCAGCACGATCTCGCCGAGGCTGGTGGTGAGCTTGACTTGGGTCATGGGTGGTTCTTCCTCTGGTTACTTGCTCTTGCTGTCTTTCTTCGGGGCCTTGGCCGTTTCCTTGGCGGGCAGTTCGCGCGCGCTCTGGATCACGATCTCGTCGGCCGGCGCATCGCCCGGCATCACCTGTACCTGGCCGATCTTGTCGACCACGTCCATGCCGGCGATGACCTTGCCGAATACGGTATAGCCCCAGCCGTCGAATGACGGCCAGTTCAGCGAATCATTGTTCTTCAGGTTCACGTAGAACTGGCTGGTGGCCGAATGCGGATCGTTGGTGCGGGCCATCGCCACAGTACCGCGATCATTCTTGAGGCCAGCCTCGACGGTAGCCTTGGCTTCGTTCTTCACTGGCGGGCGGGTGGCCTTCTGATTGCCCTTGGTATCGAAGCCGCCGCCCTGGATCACGAAATCACGCACCACGCGGTGGAACACGGTGCCATCGTAGTGCTTGTCCTTTACGTACTGCAGGAAGTTGGCCACGGTGGCCGGCGCTTTCTCGGGGTACAGCTCCAGCACGATCTTGCCCTTGTTGGTGACGAGTTCGACCTGCGGGTCGGCAGCCAGGGCGGTACCAGCAACGAAGAGCAGAGCGGCGCAAAGCAGCGATTTCATCGACGTGTGACTCGGTGTGGGGAAATGGCGGGTATCATAGCACGCACCCCCGCCGGAATCCGCGTTCCGCCAGAGATCCATCCATGCTGAAACTGCCTTCGATCGACACCCTGATCACCGAATTCGACCTTGCCTTGCGCACGCTGGCCGCCAGCGCCAGCAGTGCCCGGCCGCATCCCGATGCACACATCATCGATGAGGCAGCGCTCTCCGCTGGCGACAAGGCACATGCCGC
Source organism: Chitinolyticbacter meiyuanensis (assembly GCF_008033135.1). Lineage (NCBI taxonomy): Bacteria > Pseudomonadati > Pseudomonadota > Betaproteobacteria > Neisseriales > Chitinibacteraceae > Chitinolyticbacter > Chitinolyticbacter meiyuanensis. The sequence continues at coordinate 2,735,611 of NZ_CP041335.1, read as the reverse complement.
CGGCCTGATGCGCGTGAATCATTGCGGCGAGGTGTGTGCACAGGCGTTGTATCAGGGGCAATCGCTCACCGCGCGTGATCCGGCCACCCGCGAGGCGCTGCGCGAAGCCGCGCACGAGGAGGTGGAGCACCTCGCCTGGACCGAGCGCCGCATCCGCGAGCTTGGCGGTCACGTCAGCGTGCTCAATCCGCTGTGTTATGCCGGCAGCCTGGCGATCGGCGTAACGGCCGGGCTGATCGGCGACAAGTGGAACCTGGGTTTTCTGGCGGAAACCGAGCGTCAGGTCGGTGCCCACCTGCAGGGCCATCTGCAGGAGTTGCCGGCGCAGGATACCAAGAGCCGCGCCATCGTCAGCCAGATGCACACCGATGAAACCGAACACGCCGAGCTCGCAGTGGAGCTGGGCGCGGCCGAGCTGCCGTTGCCGGTGAAATCGCTGATGCAGGCCACCTCCAAAGTGATGACCTCGCTGGCTTACCGGCTGTGATCGCTGTGCGCTAGCAGGCCGCGTTTGATCTGGATCAGCAAAGCACCGCATTTCACGGCGCTTTGTTCATTTGCCACATCCCGGGCGTGAAGGGCGGCGGTATAACGATGGCATTGCAATAGCCCGGTTTATCGCCATGTCTGATTCCGCTTCCAACCTGCGCTCTCCTGCCGAAATCGTCGACTACGTAGCGCATGGCGCTGTCGACAAGGCGGCATTGCCGCTGCCACGACTCGGGCTGATGGCGGTACTGGGCGGCATCTACATCGCGCTGGGTGGCCTGTTGGCGCTGGTGGTGGCCGGCGGGATGACCGGGTTGGCAAGCAGCGATCCCGGCCTTGTCAAACTGGTGTTCGGCGCGGTATTCCCGCTGGGCTTCATCGCTGTAGTGCTTACCGGCGTCGATCTCTTTACCTCCAACTGCGCCACGCAGACGGTGGCTGCCTGGCGCCGCGAGATCGGTGGGGCGGACATGGCGCGGGTGCTGGGCGTGTCGTACGCCGGCAATTTCGTCGGTGCCCTGCTCGCCGCGCTGTGCTTCGGCTGGCTGACCGGCATTCTGGTGCCGGGCGAGCCCTGGACCGCTTATCTGCTGAAGCTGGCGCAGGGCAAGCTGTCGCACCCGTTCTGGATGACCTTCATGAAGGGCGTACTCGCCAACCTGCTGGTGTGCCTCGCCGCCTGGCAAGGCTACAGCGCACGTGACACGCTGGGCCGCATGGTGGCGATCTGGCTGCCGGTGATGGCCTTTGTCGCGCTGGGGCTGGAGCACAGCATCGCCAACATGTTCTTCATCCCCGCCGCAATGCTGGCCGGGCTCGACGTGAGCTGGGGCCAGTTCATCTGGGCCAACCTGGTTCCCGCAACGCTGGGCAACCTCGTTGGCGGCGCAGTGGTATTTGGTCTGGCCTATGCAGTGCTCTATCCGGCCAAGCAGCCAGCGGGCAATGCACGTACCGCGTCGGCGCCGATGGCCGATCCGGCAAGCGCGGTACAGTAAGCTGCGTTGGCGCGGCAAGGGCCGACCATTACACTGTCGTCTTTTCCCGATCCAGTTCGACCGATGCACCGTACCCTATACCTGCTGCGCCATGGCCAGACCGAATACAACCGCGATCGCCGGCTGCAAGGCCAGTGCGATTCCCCACTGACCGAGCTGGGTATTGCCCAGGCTCGCGCCATGGGCGCCACGCTGCGTCGGGAATTGGGCGGCGCTGGCGGTTGGCAGGTGTGGGCCAGCCCGCTGGGCCGGGCCATGCAGACGGCCAGGCTGGTGAGCGAGCAACTGGGCTTGGCGCCCGACGCCGTTCGCGCCGAGCCACGGCTGATGGAAGTGGGCTTCGGTGAATGGGAAACCTTGCACGTGCCCACATTGCACTCCGAGCAGCCAGAGCTTGCAGTGCGGCCGGACTGGCACTTTGCGTCGCCCGGCGGCGAACCTTATACCGATGTCGCCGCCCGGGTGATGGATTTTCTCGACGACGCTGAACGGCCCGAGCGCCTGATCGTGATTGCGCACGGCATGCTCGGCCGTGTGTTACGCGGCGTCTACCTCGGTATTGAACCGGCGGCGATGTGGCAGCAGGACATGCCGCAGGATGCCGTGTTCCACCTGCACGGCGGGCAAGTTGGCCGGATTGCCTGCGTGGCTGACGAGCCGACCAGCATCAGCGTCTGATTCCGTTGCGGCGCTGCTAGCGTGGCCGCAGCACGATCAGCGGAATCCGTATTTCCTCCGCCGTCACCCCTGCATGCACGCCCGCCAGCTGCAGCCGCCGCTCTCCGGGCAGCGTATCGCGCAGGTTCCAGCCTGGCTTGGCAATCAGGGTCACGTCGCCGCAGCGGCGTGCCAGCTCCGGGTGCGGCGAGCCGGGGCCGAACACACCGGCTTCGAGCAACCGGCAGCTCTCGACGGGCCAGCAGGCGTGGCCGACGTGGGCCTGCGCCAGCGCCATGAATCGTTCGATGCTGCCCGGTTGCAGGTGGCAATAGGCAAGCCGAGTTTCACCGGACAATGGCCGGATCAGCAGTTCTGCCAGCGGCGCGATGCGGTCGATGTCGATCCATTGCTCGGCTGGTGCGTGCACGAAGCCGTGATCGGCGGTGATGACGATGGCGGCATCGTGCCGGCTGGCGTGCTCTGCCAATCGCACAAGGTGCGCTTCCAGTTCGGCGAACAGCGCTGCGGCTTCGACGGATGTGGGGCCGCGCTCGTGCATCAGCGTATCGAGTTGCGGCAGGTAGAGGTATTGGAAGGTCGGCTCAGCCTGCGCCAGCCGCGCGGTCAACTGGGCGAAGGCATCGTCGAAATCGCGGTAGGGCAGGCGCGCGGCTTGGCCACCATGATGGCCGCTGCACGGCGAATCGCAGATGAAATCCGGCATCAGCAAGGTGGCTGACCGGTCAAGACGATCGAACAGCGGCGGTGCTGCATAGAGCGATGCAGCCAAGGCTTCGGGCATGCTGGGCGATGCGGCAGGGTGGCGCACGTAGAGTGGCAACGGCGCAATGATTTCCTCGCCATGAAGCTGGTGCCAGCCGATCAAACCATGCTCGGCCGGCGAGCGCCCGGTCAGGATCGTGGTCACGGCCGCCGCCGTGGTGGGCGGAAACACGCTGTCGATCACCGTGCGTGGTGCGGCGTGCAGCCAGCCGCCAGCGCCCAGCCGATCAAGTTGCGCCTCGCCCAGCCCATCGATCAGGATCATCGCCACGTGGCGACGTCGGCCTATGCCGTCTAGCAGTGGATGGCTCAGTGGCGCATGCCCGAGTGCGGGGCCGGTGAGTTCGCGGCTCAGCGTGCTCATCAGGTTGAGCAGGCTGTTGCCGGCGTAATCAGGCCAATAAGCGGTAGGCAGGTTCAGACTCGATAAGTGCATTCTGCAGCTGATTGGTTATTGGTACATTCCATGAGCAAGCATGCTGGCCTGTGCGACAACTGGCAACCGGCATTTCTGTTGAAATATTGCAGGAGATGAGAGATGGCGAGCGATCTGGTTCCTTTGTTTATCCCGCCATTGAGCGCGGTCTTGCTAAGAGCCGAAGATGAAAAAGGGGCCCCGCTGGATGAAGAAGAAGTGCTTGGAATCAGAGACAGTTCGGCTGTCATCATGGTTAAAAGTGGAGCCTGGTGCCCGGTTTTCCTATGTCACAACCGAAGACGATGATTTTCAGGAAACGATCGTTGCTGCCCGAAGTACGCTGGACTACTTCCGTGCTTTAATCGCAGAAAGAGCCGATGACGATGCTTTTCCACTTGTGAGGGTCTTGTTGTCGGAGCCGCAGTTCCAAGCCTATATGTGGCTTCTGGTGATCTCCGACGAAGCTTCTGGTTTTACCGGCGAGATATTCGAATTGCCGAACGATTTCGAACATCACGTCGTGGGGCAGCAGCTCAGCATTCCGGATGCGACTATTCAGGACTGGATGATCAACGACAAAGGCACGCTTTATGGCGGCTATTCGCTGAGATACAGCAGATCCAAGTTGAATGCCAACGAAATTGCGGCATTCGACGAACACGTTGGCGTGGAACGATATGCTTGATTATCGAATTGCTGGATCTTGCTTTTGTTGAGAAAAAAATAAACCGGCCGAAAGGCCGGTTTATTTTCGAAGACAGATACGCTCAGCGCGTAACCGGCTTGTAGCGGATGCGCTTGGGCTTGGCGCCTTCCTCACCCAGGCGCTTCTTCTTGTCGGCTTCGTATTCCTGATAGTTGCCGTCGAAGAAGGTCCACTGGCTATCGCCTTCGGCGGCGATGATGTGGGTGGCGATACGGTCGAGGAACCAGCGATCGTGCGAGATCACGAATACGGTGCCGGCGAATTCCAGCAGCGCGTCTTCCAGCGCCCGCAGCGTTTCCACGTCCAGATCGTTGGAAGGCTCATCCAGCAGCAGTACGTTGCCGCCCTTGAGTAGGGTCTTGGCCAGATGCAGCCGGCCACGCTCGCCGCCGGAGAGCATGCCGACCTTCTTCTGCTGATCCCCACCCTTGAAGTTGAAACGGCCAAGGTAGGCGCGGCTGCTCATCTCGAATTTGCCGACGTTGATGATGTCATGCCCGCCCGAGACATCGTCGAACACGGTCTTGTCGCCTTCCAGCCCTTCGCGGCTCTGCTCGACGAAGGCCATCTGCACGGTGGTGCCGATCTCGACTTCGCCGCAGTCCGGCTGCTCCTTGCCAGCAATCATCTTGAACAGCGTCGATTTACCGGCGCCGTTGGGGCCGATGATGCCGACGATGGCGCCGGCGGGCGCGGCGAAACTGAAGTTGTCCATCAACAGGCGATCGCCGAAGCTCTTCGAAACGCCCTTGAACTCGATCACCTTGTCGCCGAGGCGCTCGGCCACCGGGATGAAGATTTCCTGCGTCTCGTTGCGCTTCTGGTGCTCGAAGCTGGAGAGTTCCTCGAAGCGGGCAATCCGTGCCTTGGATTTGGCCTGGCGCGCCTTGGGGTTCTGGCGCACCCATTCCAGCTCCTTGTTCAGCGCCTTCTGCCGGGCCGATTCCTGCGATTCCTCCTGCTTGAGGCGCGCTTCCTTCTGCTCCAGCCAGCTCGAGTAGTTGCCCTTCCAGGGGATGCCGTGGCCGCGATCCAGTTCCAGGATCCACTCGGCGGCGTTGTCGAGGAAGTAGCGATCGTGGGTGACGGCGACCACGGTGCCGGGGAAGCGCACCAGAAATTCCTCCAGCCATTCGACCGATTCGGCATCCAGGTGGTTGGTCGGCTCGTCCAGCAGCAGCATGTCGGGCTTGGAGAGCAGCAGCTTGCATAGCGCCACGCGGCGCTTCTCGCCGCCGGAGAGGTTGCCGACCAGTGCATCCCACGGCGGCAGGCGCAGCGCGTCGGCGGCGAGTTCCAGCTGCAGCTCGGTGTTGTCGCCTGCGCCCGCGGAAATGATGGCTTCCAGCCGCGCCTGCTCTTCGGCCAGCGCGTCGAAATCGGCGTCTTCCAGCGCGTATTCGGCGTAGACCTCTTCCAGCCGTTTCTGCGCGGCCATCACTTCGCCCATGCCGCTTTCCACTTCCTCGCGCACGGTCGCTTCGTTGTTGAGCTTGGGTTCCTGTTCCAGATAGCCGATCTTGACCCCGGCAAGGTGCTGCACCTCGCCGTCGAATTCCTTGTCGGCGCCGGCCATGATGCGCAGCACCGTGGATTTACCGGCGCCGTTCAGGCCCAGCAGGCCGATCTTGGCGCCGGGGAAGAAGGACAGCGAAATATCCTTGATGATCTGGCGTTTGGGCGGAACGATTTTGCTCACGCGGAGCATGGACATCACGTACTGGGCCATGGGTATGGAGCCTGCGGGGTTGCAACGATGGGCGAGAGTGTAGAGCGAGTGCGCCGTTTCGGCGAGCCTGCCGCTGTTGTTCAGCCCGCCGTCTGGCCGTTGCCGCTACGCTCCAGCAAGGGTTGCAGCGCATCCGGCGGTTGCGGCTTGCTGAAGAGATAACCCTGGCCATCCTCCACCTGCAGCTGGCGCAGGAAGGCATGCTGCTCGACGGTCTCGATGCCTTCGGCAGTGAGCGCCAGACCCATGCTCTTGGCGAGCGCGACGATGGCATGGGTGATGGCCACATCGTTCTGGTCCTGCGGCAGGTCCATCACGAAGGATCGATCGATCTTGATCCGGTCCACCGGCAGGTGCTTGAGCAGCGACAGCGACGAGAAGCCGGTGCCGAAGTCGTCGATGGCGATGCTGAGGCCGAGTGCCTTCAGCCGCAGCAGCAAGTCCCGGCTGTGCTCGACCGAGAGAATGGCCGATTCGGTGATCTCCAGCTCCAGCGATGCGGGATCGATGCCGGTCTCTTCGATGGTGCGGGCGACCAGATCGACGAAGGTATCGGACATCAACTGGCGCACCGCCACATTCACCGCCATGCGTAGCGGCGGCAGGCCGGCGTCGCGCCAGGCTTGGGCCTGCTCGCAGGCCGTCCGCAGCACCCAGGCACCGATGCGCTCGATCAAGCCGCTGTCCTCGGCCACCGGGATGAAGCGTGCCGGTGGCACCAGTCCGAGTTCCGGATGCTGCCAGCGCACCAGCGCTTCCACGCCGATCAGGTGGCCATGGTCGAGCGCGATCACCGGTTGGTAATGCAGCAGCAGCTCCTGCCGTGTCAGCGCCTGCAGCAGCCCTTGTTCCATCACCATGCGCTCGCGCGCATGCTCGGCCATGTCCGGCGAATAGAAGGCGTAACGGTTGCGGCCGCGCGCCTTGGCCTCGTACATGGCGCTGTCCGCTGCAGCGAGCAACGATGCGGTGGTGGTGCCGTTCTCCGGATAGATGGCAATGCCCAGGCTGGCAGAGACACTGAGCCGTTGCCGTTCCAGCTCGATCGGCTCGCGGATGGTGTCGAGCAGTTTCTCGGCCAGCACCGCGCAATCCTCCAGCCGCGACAGCTCGGCGGCGATCACCACGAATTCGTCGCCGCCCATGCGGATGGCGATGTCGGTGCGGCGCAGCACCCGCTTGAGGCGGCGGGCCACCGTCTGCAGTAGTTGGTCGCCGACCGCGTGGCCCAGGGTGTCGTTGATGAGCTTGAAGCCATCCAGATCGATGAACAGCACTGCCAAGCGATGCCGGGCCAGGCTGGCGCGCTCGATCTCGATTTCCAGCCGGTCGTCGAGTTGGTGGCGGTTGCCGAGGCCGGTCAGCGCGTCGTGATAGGCCAGCTGGCTGATCTGCGCCTCGGCCTCGCGAATGGGGCTGATATCGGAAAAGCTCAGGATGTAGTTGCTTGGCAGCTTGTCGTCGTCGAGCACCACGCAGACGTGCTCCCACGCGGGAAAGCTGGTGCCGTCGGCGCGCCGACAGGCAATCTCGCCATGCCAGTAGCCGTCAGGGTTGGCCAGCAGGCGAGGGTAGAACTGGTCGCTGTGCCGGCGCAGATGCAGGAATTCGTCCGGGTCGGCGCCAAGCACGCTGTCGACGCTGTGCCCGGTCAGCTCGCTGAAGGCCGGGTTCACGCTGATCACCCGGCGCGCGGCGTCGGTGACGATGATGCACTGCGGCGTGCTCTGGAACACCACAGCTGCCTGACGCAGCCGTTCTTCGTTCAGACGCCGCTCGGTCACATCGCGTACCACGCCGATCACGCGCGGACCGCCGTCGTTGTGATGGAATTTGGCGTGCAGATCGAGCCACAGCGGCGTGCCGTCCGGGCGTTGTGCCTGCACCGTGGTATCGACGGCGTCGTCCTGCTCCAGTCGCCGCGCCAGCTCGCCGCGATCGGCCGGGTTGACCAGCGCGAGCAGGCCATCGTCGTGGAGGTGGTTGGGGGCGATGCCGAGGATGTGTTCGAGGTGGCCATAGCAGTGCAGCTCGTCGCGCTCGGGCCACCATTCCCACACGCCCAGCGTGGCCGCATCGACCGCGAGGCGCAGCCGGGCTTCGGCACGCTCGGTGCCGAGCTCGGCCTGGCGCCGGGCCAGCGCCATGCGGATGGTGGCCTCCAGTTCGCGCAGTTCGAACGGCTTGAGCAGGTAGCCATAGGGCTGGGTGGCCTCGGCACGCGCCAGCGTCTTTTCCTCGGCATAGGCGGTGAGGAACACCACCGGGATGCGGTAGCGATCGCAGATCTCCTGGGCTGCCTCGGTGCCATCCATGCCTTCGCCCAGGTTGATGTCCATCAGCACCAGATCGGGCCGCAGCTCACCGGCGAGCGCGATCGCATCCAAGCCACGCGCGCTGACGGCGACGACCTCGTAGCCGAGGTATTCCAGGTTGTGCTTGAGGTCGAGCGCCACGATGCGCTCGTCCTCGACGATCATCAGCCGCTGCTTCATGGCACAGGCTCCACGTCGGGCTCGAATTCGATCAGGAAGCGGGTGCCGCCATCCCGCGACACCGTCATGGTGCCGTCCAGTTGTTCGACCAGCAGGGGGATCAGCTGGAAGCCCAGCGTCAGGCTGCTGCCGGCCTCGATGCCTTCCGGCAGACCGATGCCATCGTCGTCCACCACCAGCTGGTGCCGGCCGCCGTCGATCTCGCCGTAGCGCACCGTGATCGTGCCCTCTTCACGGGTAGCGAACGCATGCTTGTAGGCATTCGAGACCAGTTCGTTGATCAGCAGGCCACAGGGGACGGCGCGTTGCAGATCGAGCCAGGCGTGCTCCACTTCCACGTTGAGCTGCAGCGACACCTGCACCGGGCCGCGGCCTTGCGTCTCCTGCAGCAGCCGGCACAGCCGGCCCAGATAGGCTGCGATGTCGACGTGGGAGAAATTGTTGCGCTCGTACAGCAGCTGGTGGATCAGGGCCATCGCCTTCACCCGGCCCTGGCTTTCCGCGAGTGCACGCTGTGCATCGGCACTGGCGTGGCGCGATTGCAGGTTGAGCAGGCTGGAGATCACCTGCAGGTTGTTCTTCACCCGGTGGTGCACTTCCTTGAGCAGCGCGGTCTTTTCGTCGAGTGCGCGCTGCAGCGTCTGCTGCTCGGCCTTGCGCTGCGTCACGTCATGGATGGTGGCGAGCACCCGCAATCCCTCGTTGCTGGGGATGGGGTTGAGGCCGATCTCCACCGGAAACTCGCTGCCATCCTTGCGCTGGGCGTAGAGCTCCCGGCGGCCTGCCATGTCGCGTACAGCGGGATCGCGCATGAAGCTGGCCATCAACGCCGGATGCCGCGCCTGGTAGCGCTCAGGGATCAGCAGCATGATGCTGCGGCCCAGCAGCTCGGCGCGCGAGTAGCCGAACATGCGCTCCAACCCCGCGTTCACCAACAGCATGGTGCCTTCCGGGTCCACCATCACCAGCCCCTCGGGGGCCGTTTCCACCACGTGGCGGAAACGCTCCTCAGATAGCCGCATTGCGGCTTCGCTTTCGCGGCGCCGGCTGATGTCGATGCCAGACGGGATCAGGTGGGTGATATGGCCGCCGGCATCGGCAAGTGGCGCCAGCATGAAGTCCACCTCCATCCGGCTGTCCGCAGCCATGCGCAAGGTCACATCGCGCCGCACGGTGCGCCCTTGCCGCGCCGCTGCGATATCGCTGCGCAGCAGCTGCTGCAGCAAGGGATCGTGATTCCACCAGTAGCAATCCCAGAACTTGCGACCGCGCACGTCGGCCAGCGATATGCCGGCCGCTTCCAGCGGGGCGCGGTTGGTTTCCAGTACGGTGCCATCGACATCGAGCACGCCGACAAAGGCAAACAGGCTGTCGAGCACGCTGCGCAACGGTACGCCGCCAGGCAAGGTTGGCAGGTCGAGCTGCGGCGTAAGGCAGAGCAGGGCCAGCTCGCGTTCATCATCCGCAGGCAACGGCCGTATCGTCAGCTGCCATGCCATGTCGGGAGCGCCGGGAAAGCTGCCACGGGGCAACAACGCGCCATTGGCTACTGCCGCGAGTGCGGGATGCAGCCCGTGAACCAACTGGTCCTGCAGTGCCGTAGGTGCTTGCCCCAATAGTTGCCCCAGGCGCGCGTTGGCGCAGATCACCCGGTGAGCGCTGTCGATCACGGCCAGCGCTTGTGGGCAATCGTCGCCCAGCGCGGCCAGCAGGTCCGGCACCGAGGCGGTGGGCAAAGTCGGCAAGGAGGACATGGGCTTCCCGAGGGTGAGGTATCTTCCTTTTTAGATCAGTCAGTTTTTTGTAGAGAAGCGATATTGTTTGTTTCTCGTTCCCTGTCATGACGAACGGGTGCTGCAATCGAAGGTGCATGCTCATTCCCTCGGCATCCCCGCCAAGGCTGTCGCGCGTGCATGCCGCCGTCACGTAGTCAGACCGTTGTTATTACGGGGCAGGCGCTGAGCTGGAAGGCGCTTGGCCAAGAGCGGGCAAGCAATGTGCCGGGCCACGGCACATGTGCAGCTACGGCGCATGTGCCTAACGTGTAGTTCGATCGAACTTCCTACATTTTTCTTGCATTTTTTTCCGCCTTGCACTCAATATGTAATCGATTACATTTTTTGGTGCAGCAGATGGTCGAAAGCAGTGCATCCAGTGGTGCAGTCTCGATCACGGCGGTGGCGGAATATGCCGGCGTGTCGGTCGCGACCGTATCGCGGGTCATGAACGGGCAGGGCACGGTGAAGCCGGCCACCCGCGACAAGGTGCTGGCCGCGGTCGACGTGCTGGGCTACCGGATGAACCACTTGGCGCGCAATCTGCGCACGGCGGAGAGTCGCATGCTGCTGACGATGGTGCCGGACGTGGGCAACCCGTTCTACGCAGAGATCGTGCGCGGCATCGACAGCGTGGCGCGCCAGCAGGGCTACTACGTGCTGCTGTGCGATACCGGTGCCGATCCGGGGCGAGAGCGCAGCTACTTCGATCTGCTGCGTACTCGCCGGGCCGATGGTGCGATCTGCCTCGACCCGGATACCGTGCAGCATGCGCTGGCCGAGGAGATGGGTGATGTGCCGTGGGTGGCGTGCTGCGAGTTCGATCCCGATGTGGCCGTGCCCTATGTCGGCATCGACAACCGAGCCGCTGCCGCCGAAGCGGTGCGCCACCTGATCGCCCGTGGCCACACCCGCATTGCGCTGATCAATTCCGATGCCCGCTATCTCTATGCGCGCCAGCGCGAAGCCGGCCTGCGCGACGCGCTGGCCGAGGCCGGCCTTGCCCTGCCGCCGGCTTGGCATGTGACGGTGGATGGCCTCGATTTCGCTGCCGGTGCCGAAGCCGCGCGGCAGCTGATGTCGCGCGACGAGGCGCCGACGGCCATCTTTGCCGTTTCCGATACCTTGGCGATCGGCGTGATCCGCGGGCTGCGCGATGCCGGCTTTGCTGTGCCGCGCGATGTGGCCGTGGTCGGCTTCGACGATATTGCCATGGCGGCGCAGATCGATCCGCCGCTTACCACCATCGCCCAGCCGATGCGTGAGCTGGGTGAAACCGCGGCGCGCCTGTTGTTGCAGCGGCTGGCGCAGCCCAAGGCCGCTGTGCCGGGCGTGTTGTTGCCGCATCGGCTGATCGAGCGGGGGAGCGCCTGATGAGCCTGTCTGTCGAATTCGCCGGCGTATGCAAGGACTTCGGCCCGGTGCGGGTGCTGCATGGCGTCGATTTCGCACTGGCGCCGGGCAAGGTGTATGGCCTTCTGGGCGAGAACGGCGCCGGCAAGTCCACGCTGATGAAGATACTGTCCGGCTACGAGCGGGTCAGCGAGGGCGAGGTGCGCATCGGCGGCGCGGCGCGGCGTTTCGCCTCGTCGCGCGAGGCGGAGCAGGCTGGCGTGGTGTTGATCCACCAGGAATTCAACCTCGCCGAGCACCTGACCATCGCGCAGAACATCTTCTTGGGTCATGAGCGCAAACGCGGCTGGCTGCTGGACGAGGCCGCCATGCGCAAGGCGGCAGCCGGCTATCTGGAGGCGGTCGGGCTCGCGGTTTCGCCGGACGTGCCGGTGCGGCGCTTGATCGTGGCCGAAAAGCAGCTGGTGGAAATCGCCAAGGCGCTGTCGCGCAATGCGCGCCTCCTGATCATGGACGAGCCCACCGCCACGCTGACGCCGGGCGAGACCGAGCGGCTGTTTGCGCTGATCGGCAAGCTGAAGGCTGATGGCGTCACCATCGTTTACATCTCGCACAAGCTCGACGAGGTCGAGCGCATCACCGACGAGGTGGTGGTGATGCGCGATGGCCGCTTCGTCACCCGTGAAGCCACGGCCAGCCTGACGCGGCAGCAGATGGCCAACCTGATGGTGGGGCGTGACATGTCCGACATGTTCCCAGCCAAGCAGCCCCCGGCGGACGATGCGCCAGTCGCACTCGCGGTGCAAAGCCTCGTGGTGCCGGGCTGGGTGGATGATCTGAGCTTCGAGGTGCGCGCTGGCGAGATCTACGGCTTTGCTGGCCTCGTCGGCGCGGGGCGTACCGAGGCGTTCGAGGCCATCATCGGCTTGCGGCCACGCCGTGGCGGCACGGTGATGCTGGGCGGCGAGCGGGTGCAGTTGAATAATCCGCGCGCTGCAATGCGCCGTGGGCTCACCTATCTGTCGGAAGACCGCAAGGGCAAGGGCCTGCACGTGAACCTGGGCCTGACCGAGAACCTGACCTTGATGACGCTGGAGCGCTATGCCACGCCGTGGCTCAGCCACACCGCCGAGCATGCCGCCCTCGGCCAGGCGGTGGCCGAGTTCGGCATCCGCACCGGTGATCTGGCTGCGCGGGCGCGCATGCTGTCCGGCGGCAACCAGCAGAAGCTGGCGCTCGCCAAATTCCTGCACCCGGACCCACGCGTGATCGTGCTCGACGAGCCGACCCGTGGCGTCGACGTCGGTGCCAAGCGCGACATCTATTTCCTGATCCAGCGCCTGGCTGCCGAAGGCCGCGCGGTGATCGTGATTTCCAGCGAACTGATTGAGCTGATCGGCCTGTGCCACCGCGTCGCGGTGCTGCGGGCCGGCCGGCTGCAGGCGGTGCTGTCTGCCGAATACCTGACCGAAGAGGAATTGATCGCCCATGCCACCGGTACCCACTGACGCCATCCCCAGCTGGCGCCGCGCGCTGTCCCACCTGTCGGGCTTCGGCCCCCTGCTGGGGCTGATCGCGCTCTGCATCGCCGGCGCGATGCTGAACCCCGATTTCGCCACCGTCGACAACCTGATGAACGTGCTTACCCGCACCGCCTTCATCGGCATCATCGCAGTGGGTATGACCTTCGTCATCATGTCCGGCGGGATCGATCTGTCGGTCGGCTCGATGGCTGCGCTGATCGCCGGCTGCATGATCCTGTTCATGAATGGCGTTGCTGCGGGCACGCCGTTCGCTGCCAGCCCGATGCTGGCGGTGGTGCTGGGCATCGTGCTCGCACTGGTGCTCGGCAGCGTGTTCGGCGCCGCGCACGGCTTTTTGATCACCAAGGGGCGGATCGAGCCCTTTATCGTCACGCTGGGCACGCTCGGCATCTTCCGCGCCTATCTCACCTACCTTGCCGACGGCGGTGCGCTGACGCTCGATGGCACGCTGTCCGATCTGTACAGCCCGGTTTACTACGGCAGCCTGCTCGGCATTCCCATCCCGGTGTGGGTGTTTGCGGCGGTGGCGCTGGCCGGCGGTGTGCTGCTCAATCGCACCGCGTTTGGCCGTCACGTACAGGCCATCGGCTCCAACGAGCAGGTGGCGCGCTATGCGGCGATCCGCGTCGATCTGATCAAACTGCTGACCTATGCATTGCTGGGCCTGTGCGTTGGCGTCGCCACGCTGCTCTACGTGCCGCGGTTGGGTTCGGCTTCGCCGACCACTGGCCTGCTCTGGGAGCTCGAAGCCATCGCTGCCGTGGTGGTGGGCGGTACGGCGCTGAAGGGTGGGGAAGGGCGCATCGTCGGCACCGTGATCGGCGCCATCCTGCTCTCGGTGATCAGCAACATCCTCAACCTCACCAGCATCATCAGCGTCTACCTCAACGCCGCGGTCCAGGGCGTGGTGATCATCATCGTCGCCTTTATGCAGCGCGGGCGGTGATCGAGCGGGCCGGCGGCGACATCGGCCCATTTTTGTAATCGTTTACAAGATGACGGACCCCACGGGCACAAGCCCGATAGACTGGAGGCAACACCATGAACAGCGTGATTCGTGCAATCAGTGCCGGCGTGCTGGCACTGACCGTCGGCAGCAGCTGGGCCGCGGAGAAAGTGACCCTGGGCGTATCGATCCCCGCGGCCACCCACAGCTTCACCGCCGGCATCGTCTGGTGGGCGAACAAGGCCAAGGCCGATCTGGAAAAGGCCAATCCCGGCCTCAAGGTGATTGTGAAGACAGCCGCCAACGCGCCTGAGCAGGCCAACCAGTTGCAGGATCTGCTGACGGTGAACAAGATCAACACGCTGGTGATCTTCCCCTTCGAATCGGCCTCGCTGACCAAGCCGGTGGCGCAAGTGAAGGGCAAGGGCGTGTACGTGACGGTGGTTGATCGCGGCCTCACCGACACCAGCGCACAGGATGCCTACGTGGCCGGTGACAACACTGCCTTCGGCAAGTTGCCGGCCGAGTACCTGGCCAAGGCCATGGGCGGCAAGGGCAACATCGTGGCGCTGCGCGGCATCCCGACCACGCTCGACAACGAGCGCTACGATGCTTTCACCAGCGTGATGAAGCAGCACCCGGGCATCAAGATCCTCGATGCCAAGTATGGGAACTGGAACCGCGATGACGCGTTCAAGGTGATGCAGGACTACCTGACCCGCTTCAAGCAGATCGACGCGGTGTGGGCGGCCGATGACGACATGGCGGTGGGCGTGCTCAAGGCCATCGACCAGGCCAAGCGCCGCGACATCAAGGTGGTGTTCGGCGGCGCCGGTGCCAAGGGCGCAGTCAAGACCCTGATGGATGGCAGCGATCCGCGCATCCAGGCCAACGTGTCGTACTCGCCCAAGTTCATGTACGACGCGATCAAGCTCACCGCCGAAGCGCGCCTTGCCGGCAAGAAGCTGCCTGCCAACACCATCATCCCGTCGGTGCTGATCACCAAGCAGAACGCCAAGGACTTCTACTTCCCGGATTCACCGTTCTGAGCGCCTGTTTGAACCGATTCGCGATCGGTTGGGAGTGAAGAGGCGGTGTGCTTGCCGACTGGAGGGATGCCGGTATCGGCACTCCCCGATTGAATTCACTCCCGCCGCCCTCGCTTTGCTCGAAACGAGGCGCCGTTCCGGCTTGTCGAAAGGCGGCACGATCACGGCCCGCAGCGGTGCTTTCCCCTCACAAGGAGTTCAACATGCAAACCATCAAGGGGCCGGCGATCTTTCTGGCGCAGTTCGTCGGTGATGCGCCACCCTTCGATACGCTGGACGGGCTGGCCGGCTGGGCCGCGGGCCTTGGCTTCGAGGGCGTGCAGTTGCCGACCAACGATCCGAGGCTGTTCGACGTGGCGCGCGCGGCCGATAGCCAGACCTATTGCGACGAGATCGCCGGGCTGCTGTCCCGCCACGGTCTTGCGATCACTGAGCTCTCCACTCACTTGCAAGGCCAGCTGGTGGCGGTACATCCGGCCTACGACGCCTTGTTTGATGGCTTTGCCGCACCCGAGGTACGCGGCAGGCCGGCGGCGCGCACCGAGTGGGCGATCAGCCAGGTGAAGGCCGCCGCGAAGGCATCGCAGCGGCTGGGGCTTGCTGCGCATGTCACCTTCAGTGGCGCGCTGGCCTGGCCTTACCTCTATCCCTGGCCGCAGCGACCGGCGGGGCTGGTCGAGGAGGCGTTCGCCGAGCTGGCGCGGCGCTGGCGCCCCATCCTCGATGCGTTCGACGAGGCCGGGGTCGACCTGTGCTATGAGCTGCATCCTGGCGAGGACCTGCACGATGGCGTGACGTTCGAGCGCTTCCTGGCTGCAGTGGGCGAGCATCCGCGCGCCAGCATCCTCTACGACCCCAGTCATTTCGTGTTGCAGCAGCTGGATTATCTTGCGTTCATCGACCTTTACCACGCAAGGATCAAGGCCTTCCACGTGAAGGATGCCGAGTTCCGTCCCGACGGCCGTCAGGGCGTGTATGGCGGCTACAGCGGCTGGGTGGAGCGCGCCGGACGCTTTCGCTCGCTGGGCGACGGGCAGATCGATTTCGTCGGCATCTTCTCCAAGCTGGCGCAATACGATTACCCCGGCTGGGCGGTGCTGGAGTGGGAATGCGCGCTCAAGCATCCGGAGGACGGCGCCGCAGAAGGCGCGGACTTCATCCGCGGTCATATCATCCGCGTGGCCGAACGCGCCTTCGACGACTTTGCCGGCAGCGGCGTCGACGCGGCGCAGCTCAAGTCACTGCTGGGCACCGGGGGCGGACGATGACACGACGATTGCGCCTCGGGATGGTCGGCGGCGGCCACGGCGCCTTCATCGGCGCCGTGCACCGGCTGGCGGCGCGTCTTGATGATCACTACGAGCTGGTGGCCGGCGCGCTGTCCAGCGATCCGGACCGCGCTGTTGCCAGCGCCGCCGCGCTGCGGCTCGATGTGGCGCGCTGCTACACCGATTACCGCGAGATGGCGCGTACCGAGGCCGCGCGGCCAGATGGCATCGACGTGGTTGCCATCGTCACGCCGAATCACCTGCATGCACCGGTGGCGACGGCCTTTCTGGAGGCCGGCATCCACGTGATCTGTGACAAGCCGCTGGCGCTGAGCGTTGTGGAGGGCGAGGCGCTGGCCGAGCTGGCGCAGCGACAGCAGCGACTGTTCGCGTTGACGCATACCTACTCCGGCTACCCGATGGTGCGCCACGCGCGCGAGCTGGTGGCGGCCGGCGAGCTGGGCGAGCTGCGCTACGTGCAGGTCGAATACCTGCAAGATTGGCTGGCCGAACCGGTCGAGGACAGCGGCAACAAGCAGGCCGACTGGCGTACCGATCCGGCGCGCGCCGGGAGGGCGGGGTGCCTCGGTGACATCGGCACGCATGCCTGGCAGCTCGCTGCCTTCGTCAGCGGCCAGCAGCCGAGCGCACTGGCCGCGGAGCTCAACACCTTCGTGCCGGGCCGGCGCGTGGATGACCATGTGCAGGTGTGGTTGCGCTATGCCAACGGCGCACGCGGCTCGCTGGTGGCGAGCCAGGTGGCCAGCGGCGAGGAAAACCGCCTGGTGCTGCGCGTCTATGGCACGCATGCGAGTCTGGTGTTCAGCCAGGAGGAACCCAACGTGCTGTGGTTCACCCCGGTAGGCGGCGAAGCGCAGCGGCTGACGCGAGGTCGCGTGGATGGCCGTGCCGCAGCCCAGGCCACCCGCGTGCCGGCCGGACATCCGGAAGGCTATCTGGAAGCCTTTGCCCAGCTCTACACCGATGCGGCCCTGATCATCCATGCCTTGGAGGCGGGCACGCCACTGCCGCCGTCGGCGCGGGATCTGACCACGGTGATTGAGGGCGTGGCGGGCATGCGCTTCATCGAGGCGGCACTGGCCAGCCATGATGCCGGTGGTACCTGGACGCTGCTGGGCTGACGTCGACAACGATCACGCCGCCCAAGGGCGGCGTGTGGTGGCTGGCGCGTAGCCGGATCAATGCAGGTGCTGCGGCTGGTCCGGTGTTTCCTCTTCCGGCAGTTCGGCGTGCAGCAGCTCGCCATCCGGATTGGGATAGAACGGCGCGCCGCAATCGTCGCAGTAGTCGAGCGGCAGGTCGTGCTCCAGCACGCGCAGGTCGGTCACGCCGAGTTCTTTTAGCACCGCTTCGATCTCGCCGACGATGTCGGTGTGCTCGTCCTCGCCATCCAGCAGTGGCCAGACCACGCCGTGCAGCACCTGGTCGTCGCCGCGCTTGACGAAGCCGACCCGATATTCCTCCAGCCGGCGGCCGACGAAGGGGCCGACCGTGGCCTGCAGCTGGCTGGGCTGCAGGTTCAGCGCCAGCATCAGGAAGGAGACAGTGGCTTGCAGCGAATAGGCGCGCGAGGCGCGGTCGGCTTCGCGCCAGGCGGCGTGGTAGGCGCCGGGCAGGCAGGGCTCGGTGGCACAACCGGGCATCAGCGATTGCAGCACGGCACCGCCCTGTTTCTGCCACTGGTTGAGGCTGTCCTCACGATCGCCGTCGTCTTCCTGCCAGCGGAAGATCGCGCCACCGGCGGGCACCACTGCGGCACCGATCACGTAGCGGGTGTCCGACAGGAACTGCTTGGTTTCCGGTAGCTCGGCCGCGTCGATCTCCAGCTGGCCGTTGTCGAATGCTGCTTCAGCCAGCGCCTGCGTCAGCTCGGCGGTCGAGACGAAACCGCGTGGCAGCTGGTCTGGGCTGAACAGCACGTCGGCGAAGCCCAGCTTCACGTCGCGCGCGAAGATATGCGCACCCAGTTGCACCTTGAGATTCTGCAGCCGGGTGCCGGTGATGCGCTCGCTCGGGATCTGCCAGCGCGACCAGGCCAGCACCGGCGCGGTGAACAGCAACACGTCCCAGGCGGCACCGTTGCGCTCGATGCGCGCCGATTCGCTGGCCGCCTCCACCACGTCGGCGAGCGCGTTGTAGGCCTCTGGATCGTGCTGGCTCAGTTGGTCGAGCGCGGCGTTCAGCGTGTCTTCGTCCCGATCGGCAAGCAACCGGGCGACGACAGTGGCGAGGCGCGCGTTCCAGAAGGCGTCTTCGATCCGGCTCGACGAATCGGCGAGTCCTTCGGCCAGCCGGACCAGATCGGCTTCGTCGGCGGTGCTGCGCCCGCGGCGGGCCGGGCGATTGCGCTTGATCATGAACTTTCCTGAAGGTTGCGGGTTAGGCGCGATTGTAGCGCATGCGACGCTCAGGCTTCTTCCACCGCCAGCACCGTGAGGTGCAATGCCTTGCCGTCGGTCAAGGGCCAGTCGATCGATTGGCCGACGCGCAGCCCGAGCAGCGCGCTGCCGGCGGGCAGCAGCACCGAGATGCGGCCCTGCGCCAGGTCCGCCTCATGCGGGTAGACCAGTGTATAGCTGTATTCGCGGCCGCTGCCGGTCTCGACGAAGCGGGCGCTGCGGCCCGGCACGATCACATCGGCGGGCAGCGCTGTTTCCGGCACGATTTCGGCACGGGCGAGTTCCTCTTCCAGCGCTTCGATCGCGGCGGTGCGCGGTTGCTGGCGGGCGATCAGCGTTTCCAGTCGTTCCAGGTGGTGTTCGCTGAGGATGATGGTGGGTTGCATGGTAAGCCTCCTTGGGCAAGAAAAAGGGCCGGCGTGGTGGCCGGCCCCTGAACGTTGGTGTGTTCGGTTCAGGGGGATGAGAGCGCGCGCTGCATGACCACGGCGTCCGCGCCGTAGGCCGCGAGTCGGGCATCGCGCTGCGCCTGCGGGGCAAAGCCGAGGCCGTGCCAGAAACGCTCGGCACCGAGCACGGCGATCAACCGCGCTTCCGCCAACCCTTGCGCCACGCCCCAGGCCAGTGCATGTGCCACCAGCCGGGCGGCCACGCCGTGGCCACGGCTGCGTGGATGCACGGCAAGGTCGTGCAGGAAATGGCAGCTGGCACGTGCGGGCAGTGTCAGCTCGGCGGCATCGAGCGCAGGCAAGCCGTCTCCTGCCCACGGATGGGTGAAGAAATAGCCGAGTACGTCATGCTCGTCGACGGCGATCCAGTTCGAGTGTGGCGACAGCGCGAGCTTGCGCGCGAACGTGGCTCGGCCTTCCAGCCACGCCGGCGGGTAGCACTGGCGCTGGATGTCGAGCACGGCGTCAAGATCGGGTTCGGTGAGCAGCCGAATCTGCATGGGGATATTGTTTCCTGATGATGGCGGCAGGTTAGCCCGGATGGCTGGCTCGCGGCAATCCGGGGCTGCCGGTAAAATCGCGGGTTTTGTGATGAGTCGGCAAGGTGAGTGCCAATCCCTGTCTCAGCTGCGGCGCCTGTTGCGCTGCGTTCCGCGTCAGTTTCGACATCTCCGAACTCGAGAGCGAAGGCGGCTGCGTGCCCGACGGCCTTGCCGATCGAGAGAACGCGACACTGGCACGACTGCGCGGCACCGATTACGCCCGGCCACGCTGCGTGGCGCTGATTGGCGAGATCGGTCGCGAGGTGCGCTGCGGCATCTATCGCGAGCGACCCGGACCGTGTCGCGAGTTCGCACCGCTCGCGGAGATCGGCCAGTTCGCCGAGGCCTGCAACCGAGCCCGAGCGCGGCATGGTTTGCCGCCGCTGGCGGTTGATCCCGCCTAGCCGCTCCGTCGTAGATCAGCGGTTTGGCCACAATAAAAAAACGGCGCGGAATCCGCGCCGTTTTTCATCGGTCGCCGAGGCGATCAGTTCTCGTAGCGATTGCCGCCATTGCGCGGTGCGCGGGCGTAGTCGCCATCGCGGCGCGCGCCTTCGCGCTTGTAGCCGCCTTCACGCGGCGCACGGTCGAAGCTGCGCTCGTTGCCGCCATCACGACGATCGAAGCTACGCGGTGCGCGCTCGTCGAAGTTGCGTTGCGGACGGTCGCCACGCTCGCCTTGCGGACGCGGAGCACGGTCGGCGTACGGGCGCGGAGCGCGCTCGAACGGGCTGCCTTCACGCGGGGCACGGTCGCCATAGGCCGGACGATCACCATAGTTGCGCGGCGCGCGGTCGGCATAGCCACTACCTTCGCGTGGTGCACGGTTCTCGTAACCGCCCTCGCGCGGTGCGCGCTGGCCGTAGCCTTCACGCGGAGCACGTTGCTCGCTGCCTTCACGCGGCGCACGATTGTCGTAACCGCCTTCGCGCGGTGCGCGGCCTTCATAGCCGCCTTCACGACGACCGGCGTAACCGCCGTTGCCGCCATAGCCACCGCTGCGCGGCTTGCCGCCGTAGCTCTTGCGCTCACCGCCGCCTTGCGGACGACCCTGGCCCGGGCGGAAGCGGGCTTCCAGTCCTTCCAGCGTCAGCTGCTCGAATTCGATCTCGTAGCGACGACGGATACGGGTGTAGGCACCGAAGTCGTTCTTGGTCACCAGCGAAACGGCGCGACCCTTGCGACCGGCACGGCCGGTACGGCCGATGCGGTGGATGTAATCCTCGGCGAACTTGGGCAGGTCGAAGTTGATCACCTGGCCGATGCCGGCCACGTCGATGCCGCGGGCAGCCACGTCGGTGGCGACCAGCACGTCGATCTCGCTGCGGCGCAGGCGATCGAGCACCTTGCGGCGTACGCGCTGCTGCAGGTCACCATGCATGGCATCGGCGCGGATGCCTTCCAGACGCAGCCAGTCGGCCATGCTGTCGGCGTCGGCCTTGGTGGCGACGAAGACGATGGATTGGGTTTCCGGCGCAGCCTTGAGCAGCGCACAAGTGAGCTTCTGCTTGTGTTCGTAGCCGTCGGCATAGTGCACGGATTGCTCGACGTTGGCGGTCGGCAGGCCTTGCGGTGCCAGTTCCACCTTCTGCGGCTCCTTCAGCATCGGGGCAGCGAAGCGCTGCACGGCGTCCGACAGCGTGGCGGAGAACAGTGCCGTCTGGCGCTCGGCCGGCAGCTTGGCGACGATGGCTTCCACTTCGTCAATGAAGCCCATGTCCAGCATGCGGTCGGCTTCGTCGAGCACCAGCATTTCCAGGCGGCGGAAATCGATACGGCCCGATTGCATCAGGTCGGTCAGGCGGCCCGGGGTGGCCACCAGCACTTCAACCGGCAGGGCCAGTTCGCGATGCTGCACCGGGTAGGGCACGCCGCCGGTGATGGTCACGACCTTGCAACGCTGGGTGCTGCGGGCGAAGGTGATGGCGACCTTGGATACCTGTTCGGCGAGTTCGCGGGTCGGGGTCAGCACCAGGATGCGCGGGCCCTTGCCGTGATGGGTGGGCTGACGCGACAGGCGATTGAGGGCGGGCAGCAGGAAAGCGGCGGTCTTGCCGGTACCGGTCTGCGCCGAGGCCATGATGTCCTGGCCGGCTTGCAGTACCGGAATGGCCTGGGCCTGGATCGGCGTGGGCTCGGTGATGCCGTGCTTGGTGAGTTCGCGGACGAGTTCGGGGGAAAGGCCGAGCGCAGCAAAGCCGCTGCTCGCCTCGATAGGCTGAGTCATGCAGTAAATCCTCGGTTAGGCGCTCTTGGCGCAGGGCATCGACGCTAACCGGAACTACCGCAACTCGAACTGCTGCCCTCTGATCTGACAAGGGCGCTTAAAAACCGCGGGGAGGCTAGAGGCGATGAAACGTATGACCACGGCGTCAATGGCCGTGGCTCGAAGGTTGCGGATTATCCACAGATCGCCCGGGGGCGCAACAAGTTTTTGATTTTTCGTGAAAAGTAGTAGCCGCTGATCGACTACGAACTCACTATTGTTGCAAGCGGCCGTCCTGGATATGCAGCACGCGCTGGCAGCGCGCGGCCAGATCGGGATCGTGGGTGACGATGACGAAGGCTGTGGCGAGCTCAGTGTTGAGTTCCATCATCAGCGCGAACACCGCATCGGCGGTGCCGCGGTCGAGGTTGCCGGTAGGCTCGTCGGCCAGGATGCACGCCGGCCGGGTGACGAGGGCGCGGGCGATGGCGGCGCGCTGGCGCTCGCCGCCAGAAAGCTCGCCTGGCTTGTGCTCCAGCCGATGGCCCAGGCCCACGCGCGCCAGCATCTCGCGCGCTGCGGCGAAGGCGGCGGTGCGATCCTGGCGACGGATCAGCAGCGGCATCGCCACGTTCTCGACGGCGGTGAACTCGGGCAGCAGGTGGTGGAACTGGTAGACGAAGCCGAGGTGCTGGTTGCGCAGCCGTCCGCGCTCGGCTTCGCCAACGGCGAACGGATCGCGGCCCAGCAGGCTGACGCTGCCGGTGGATGGCGTATCGAGCGCGCCGAGGCAATGCAGCAGCGTCGATTTGCCCGAGCCCGAAGCCCCGACGATGGCGACGGTCTCGCCCGGTTGCAGCACGAGGTGGATATCGTGCAGCACCGGGGTATCGAGCTTGCCGCTGCGGTAGGTCTTGGAGACACCGGCGGCCTCGATCACCGGCGTGGCGAGGGGGGCGTTATTCATAGCGCAGGGCCTCCACCGGATTGATGCGCGAGGCGCGCCAGGACGGGTATAGCGTGGCGACCAGCGCCAGCAGCAGCGAGATGGCGGCGATGCTGCCGACATCGGAGAACTCGACGCGGGAAGGCAGCTCGGTGATCAGGTAGACGTCGGGCGAGAGGATGTGCGTGCCGATGATGCGCTCGATGAAGGGCACGATGGTGCCCAGGTTGAGTGCGATCAGCACGCCGCCAAGCACGCCGGTCAGCGTGCCGACGAAGCCGGAAATCGCACCCTGCACCACGAAGATCTTCATCACCGAGCCGGGCGTGGCGCCCAGCGTGCGCAGGATGGCGATA
Organism: Chitinolyticbacter meiyuanensis; assembly: GCF_008033135.1. Lineage (NCBI taxonomy): Bacteria > Pseudomonadati > Pseudomonadota > Betaproteobacteria > Neisseriales > Chitinibacteraceae > Chitinolyticbacter > Chitinolyticbacter meiyuanensis. The sequence goes on along the minus strand of NZ_CP041335.1, from coordinate 2,712,479 downwards.
TCGGCCTGTTTGTCGGTCACCACCATCACCAGCGTGGAAACGAGATTGAATGCCGCCACCGCCACGATCAACGTCAGGATGATGAACATCATCCGCTTCTCGATCTCTACTGCCCGGAAGTAGGTGGGGTTTTCCTGGGTCCAGTCGCTGGCGATCACGCCGCTTTGCTGGCGGGTGATCTGCATCGCCACGCCGCGCGCATTGAAAAGATCGTCAAGCCGCAGCCGCAGTCCCGTTACCGCGTCGCCGGTGCGAAACAGCTTTTGCGCATCCGCGAGCGCGATCAGGCCGAGCCCGGCATCGTAAGGGTAGTAGTCGGCCTTGAACACGCCGATGACCTTGAACTGGCGAAAGCGCGGCACCAGTCCGGCGGGGGTGACCTGGCCCTGCGGCGTGATCAGCGTGACCTTGTCGCCGATCTGCGCCCCCAGTTCGGCGGCGATCTGCCAGCCGAGGATGATATTGAATTCACCGGGGCGCAGCTGGTCCAGCGAGCCGCCGATGATCTTCTTGGTGACGTCCGAGACGCCCGGCTCCAGTTCCGGATCGATGCCGCGTACCAGCGTGCCCTTCACCTGGCCGCTGTAGTTGAGCAGGCCCTGGCCCAGCACATAAGGTGCGGCGGCGCGCACGTGCTCGGTCTTGAGCACGGGGCTCGCCACGTCCTGCCAGTTGTGCAGCGTGCCGTCACCGCCGGTGAGCTGCACGTGCGCGGCCATGCCGAGAATGCGGTTGCGTACCTCCTCCTGGAAGCCGTTCATCACCGAGAGCACGATGATGAGTGCGGCCACGCCGAGCGCGATGCCGACGATGGAGATCAGCGAGATAAAGGAGATGAAGCCGTTGCGGCGCTTGGCGCGCGCGTAGCGCAGGCCGATCAGCAGTTCGTACATGGCTGCCCAGGTGGAGTGAAGCGCGGCGAGTTTAGCACGCAGCCACGATGCGGCCGCGTGAATGCTTGGGGTGCGCAGTGCTCGCCAGGTTCCCCGTTTCCATCACGGCCGTTGCCGGCCGCGATGGGATGGCTATTGCGCCGTGACGACCGGGGCGGCGCCGCCCAGAGCCTTGTACAGCGTGGCGAGATTGGCGGCCTGCTGGTAGCGGTGCTGCAGCAGGCTGCGCTCGGCGGCACGCAGCGTGTTCTGCGCGTTGAGCCAGGTTTCGAAATCGACCGCGCCTGCTTTGTAACGCACGGCAGTCAGGCGTTCGGCAGTGGCGGCATCGTCGCGCTGCGCGGTCAGTCGCTCCGTTTCGCCCGCGAGCTGGGTGCGCGTTGCCAGCCCGTTCTCCACCTCGGAAAACGCGGTATAGATGGTCTGGCGATGCACGATCACGGCCTGTTCGTACTGGTTCTGGCTCACTTTGAGCGCCAGCTCACGCTCGTTCCACTGGATGAAGGGCAGTGCAAGGCCCAGTCCCAGCGAGGCGACCGGGTTGGACAGTACGTCGACCAGCGTGCTGCTGGTGCTGCCCACGCTGCCGGTCAGCGAGAAGGTCGGCAGCCAGCTCTTGCGGGTGGCCTCGCTATCGGCGAACGAGGCAGCGAGACGTGCGCTGCTCGCCGCCAGATCCGGCCGGCGGGCCAGCAGCTCGCTCGGCAGCCCGGCTGGCACCGCCGGCTGCTGCGTCGGCAGCTGGGCTGCGCCGATCGCATCTTGCTGCGGCGGCGCATCGAACAGCAGGTTGAGCGCACGCTGGGTGGTGCCGCGGGTAAGGCGGGCCGATTCCAGTGCGCTCTCGTTCTGGCTGACCGAGCGCCGTGCTTGAGCCACGTCCAGCCCGGACACGGTGCCGGCCTGGTAGCGCGCTTCCACCAGCGCAAAGGTTCTGCGCGCGGTGTCGAGATCTGACTGCGCCAGCGTCACCTGGGCATCGTTCAGCGCCAGCTGCCAGTACAGCGTGGCGACGTTGGCCTCGAGTGCGACGCGCACGCCATCGAGATCGGCGGCGCTGGCATCGCGGCGCCAGCGGGCGGCGGCTTCCTGGTCGGCGAGCTTGCCCCACAGGTCAAGCTCCCACGACAGCGAAGCAGCAAGGTTGTAGCTTTCGCCGAGCGCCTGGTTCTGCCGCAGGTCGCGGCTGGTGCCGACACGGCCGGACACGCTGACATCCGGGCGGCGATCAAGCTCCGCCTGGCCGAGCGCATAGCTCGCGGCCTTGAGCTTGAGCACGGCGGTGGCGAGGTCCGCGTTGCGCGTGCGTGCGTCACGGATCAGTGCATCCAGCGCGCTGTCGCCAAAGCCGGCCCAGAAGGCATCGGCTTCGGCGACGGTGCCGCCGTCGGCCGGGTTTTGCCAGGCGGCCGGTACGGAGACGACCGTTTGTGGCTGGGAGGTGCTGGCGCAGGCGGCAAACAGCGGCAGCAGGGCGACGACGAGCATGCGCCGCAGGGCAAAGGGAGGAATCGTTTTCATGTTCAGGGGCTTCATTCGCGTGCCAGTGCCTCGATCGGGGCCAGCCGCGCTGCGCGGCGGGCGGGCAGGAAGCCGAACACCACACCGACGGCGGTGGCGCACAGCACGGCGGTGAGGATGGATTGCGCGGAGAAGATCATCGAGAAATCGGTGAGGAAATGGCTGACCAGCGCGCCGATGCCGAGCGAGATGGCGATGCCGATGGCGCCGCCCAGCATGCACACCACGATGGCCTCGATCAGGAACTGGCGCATGATGTCGCTCTGCCGCGCACCGACCGCCATGCGGATGCCGATCTCGTGGGTGCGCTCGGTCACCGACACCAGCATGATGTTCATCACGCCGATGCCGCCGACCACCAGCGAGATCACGCCGATCATGGTGAGGAACAGCTTGATGTTGCGCGTGGACGACTCCACCGAGTCGAGGATGTCCTGCATGTTGCGGGTGTAGAAATCCTGCTTGCCATGCGCCAGTGTCAGCCGCTGCGTCAGCGCTTCCTCGGCTGCCTTCATCGGCACGCCCTCCTTCACCTTCACCGTGATGCGACGGAAATGCTGCTGGCCCAACACGCGGCTCGCCGCGGTGGAGTAGGGCATCCACACTTCCAGACTGTCGCCGCCCCAGCCGCTCGACTTGGCCTCGGCCACGCCGATCACCTGCAACGGCACGTTGCCGACCAGGATGATTTCACCGAGGCCATTGCCCTCGCCGAACAGGGTCTTGCGGGTGCTCTCGCCAATCACCGCCACCTGCGCCTGACGCCGCACATCCTGGTCGCTGAAGTTGCTGCCGATGCTGATGGCCTGGCCGCGCACGTCGAAATAGCTCGGCGCCACGCCGTAGACGGTGGCGTTGGCGTCGCTGTTGCGATAGCGCACGCGCAGGCTTTTCTGGTTCAGCGGCGTAACGGCCTCGACATAGGGCTCGGCGGCGATTGCAGCCAGATCCGGCTCGCGCAGCGTGCGCACGCCACCGCTGCGATCGTCCGAGAGGCCCGAGCCCGGCATGATGTCGATGTTGGTGGCGCCCAGCGACGACATGTTGGCGAGCACCGATTGCTGCATGCCTTCGCCCAGCGCGACGATGGAGACCACCGAGGCGATGCCGATGATGATGCCGAGCATGGTCAGCAGGGTGCGCAGCCGGTTGGCCACCAGCGAGCGCCACGCCATGCTGAACGCTTCGGCGAAGCGGCCCCAGTTGGCTGCCCAGCCCTTGGGATGGACTGGTGGGGCGGGGCGGTCGGGCGCGGCCTCCTCGTCGCGGCCGGCATCGTTGCGCCGGTCGGCCACAATGCGGCCGTCGCGGATCTCGATCACGCGCTCGGCCTGCGCCGCCACATGGGCATCGTGAGTGACCAGGATCACCGTGTGACCACGGGCGTGCAGCTCCTTCAGCGTCTTCAGCACCTCCTCGCCACTGCGGGAGTCGAGCGCGCCGGTCGGCTCATCGGCCAGGATCACCTCGCCGCCGTTCATCAAGGCCCGGGCGATCGACACCCGCTGCTGCTGGCCGCCGGACAACTGGCTTGGTCGATGATGCGTGCGTTCGGCAAGCCCCAGCCGGCCGAGCAGCTGGCGTGCGCGTTCGGCGCGATCGCTGCGGTCCATGCCGGCGTAGATGGCCGGCATGGCCACGTTTTCCTCGGCATTGAGCGCCGGGATCAGGTGATAGCGCTGGAAGATGAAGCCGAAGTGCTCGCGGCGCAAGGCGGCCAGGCCATCGGCGTCGAGCGAGCCCACTTCCACCCCGGCGAAGCGGAACGAGCCGCTACTGGGGCTGTCGAGCCCGCCGAGGATGTTCATCAGCGTGGACTTGCCCGAGCCGGACTGGCCCATGATGGCCACCATCTCGCCAAGTGCAATCACCAGATTCACGTCGTCGAGGATGGTGACCTCGGTTTCGCCCGCCGGGAAGCGGCGATAGAGGCCCGAGAGTTCGATCAATGCATCGCTCATGCTCAGAAGCCCGGCCCCGGGCGGCGGTTGCCGCCTTCGCGCTGGCGGGTATTGCCCAGCCCGCCGCCGGTGACGACCTCATCGCCTTCCTTCAGACCGGATTTCACTTCGACCACCACATTGTTGTTGAGGCCGATCTCGACCTGGCGCTCGGCGATCGAGCCGTCCGCGAGCTTCACCCGCACCGTGCGCAGCTTGGGGCGGCCGCTCTCGCGTTCGCCCGCTTCGCCGCGGTCACGCTTGGCACGGCGCTCGCCACGCGCCCCGGCATCGCCATTGCCCGTTCGTGGCTTGCGTTCGCCGGTCGCGGAGGCATCGCCGCCGCTGCGGCGTGCACCTTCCGCGGCATTGCGCTGGCCATCGCCGTTGCCGCCGCCAGCGGCCGAATCACCCTTGCCTACCAGTGCGGTCACCGGAATGGTCAGCACGTTCTCTACGCGATCGATCACGAAGGACACCTGGGTGGTCATCTGCAGGCGCAGGCGGCCGCGGGTATTCGGTACATCGAACAGCGCGTTGTAGAAGATGGCGTCGTTGATGGTCTGCGGCGTCGGCTCGATGGTGCGCAGCATGGCCTCGATCTGCCGATCCGGCGCGCCGAGCACGGTGAAGTAGACCGGCATGCCGGCGCTGAGACGGGTGACATCGGCCTCGGCCACCTGGGCGCGCACGGTGATCGGATCCATCTGCGCCAACGTGAGGATGGTCGGCGCCGATTGCGCGGCGTTCACGGTCTGGCCTTCCTTGGTGGTGATGCTGACCACCTGGCCATCGATCGGCGCAAGGATGCGGGTGTAGCCGAGATTGGCGCGCGCGGTGTCGAGGCGGATCTGCGATTGCTTGATCTGCGCGGCGATCTGCGCGAGCTTGGCGCGGGCCGAACGCACGGCGATGGCAGCGTCCTCGGCGGTCTTCTTCGGCGTGGCGTCGGCGGCCAGCATGTCCGCCTGGCGCTGGTTTTCGCGTTCGGCCAGCTGCAGGTCGAGCTTGGCGGCCTCCTGCTGGGCCAGCAGGTTGTCGATGCTGGCCTGGGCTTCGTCGAACTCGTTGCGGGTAACGGTGGGGTCGATCTCGGCCAGCAGATCACCCTTCTTCACGGTATCGCCCAGTTCCACATGCAGCTTCTGTACCTGACCAGAAGCCTGCGCACCGACATCCACCTGCTTGGAGGCCTCGATCTTGCCGCTGGCGAGCACCGAGACTTCGATATTGCCGCGGGTGACGGGAGACGTCAGCACCTCGGGGGCATCGGGCTTGGCGGCCGAGAGGCGCCACCAGACGACGGCGGCAATGGCAATGACCACGAGAACCAGCCACAGGCGGTAGCGTTTCAGCCAGGAAAGCCGGCTGCGGGAAGGGGTAGACATCGGATAGGTCCTGTTTTGTTCTGCGCCAGGCCGTCAGGGTCGACGACTGGCGGGCGATCATAACGCGCCGTGATTGTGACCGGTTGACAGCCATCCGCGTTCGGCGAATCGGCCTGCTGTTACAAAGTCAGGACGAGCATGATACCGACAGCTGACTTGCCCAGTCGGGCGGCAGCGTTGCGTAGTCGTCGTACGCTGCCACATCGTCGAACGGGCAGGCGAGCGCGGCGGCGAGCCGGTGCAGCTCGCTGTAGTCGCCCGCTTCGGCCGCGCGGATCGCCGTCTCGGCCAGGTGATTGCGGAGCACGATGCGCGGATTGACCGCATCCATCGCGCGGATGCGCTCGCCGTGCGTGCGGCCGTCGTCCGCCAGCCGCGCGCGGTAACGCTCGAGCCAGCCATCGAAGGCGTGGCGATCGAGGAACAGGTCACGCAGCGCGGCGTCTTTGTGCTGCCGGGCAAGCCGGCGCCAGAAGATCGTCCAGTCGGTGTGCGCCGCCTGCATCAGTTCCAGCAGGTCGGTGAAGAGCGTCCAGTCATCCTCCTGCCAGGCGATCAGCCCCAGCTTGCCGCGCAACTGCTCGGCGAAGGCGTCCTCGAACAGCGGCTGGAAACGGCGCAGGGCATCCAGTGCCTCGTCCTTGCTGATCAGCTTGAGGAGGGTCTGGGCGAAGCAATGCAGGTTCCACAGCGCGATCGCTGGCTGTTGGTCGTAGGCATAGCGGCCGGACTCGTCCGAGTGGTTGCAGATGTGGTGCGCATCGAAGCCGTCCAGGAAGCCGTAAGGGCCGTAGTCGAGCGTGAGGCCGAGCAGCGACATGTTGTCCGAGTTCATCACGCCGTGACAGAAGCCGACCGCCTGCCAGTGCGCGATCAGCTCGGCCGTGCGCGCCACCACGCTGTCGAGCAGCGCGAGATACGGCTGCGCGGCATCGGCACATTCGGGAAAGAAGTGGCCGATCGCGAAGTCGGCAAGCTCGGCCACGGCGTCCAACTCGCCGCGATAGTAGAAATGCTCGAAATGGCCGAAGCGCAGGAAGCTGGGTGCCACCCGGGTGACCACCGCTGCGGTTTCGCGCGTTTCGCGCCACACCGTTTGCGGGCTCGCCACCAGCGCCAGCGCACGGGTGGTGGGAATGCCGAGCGCATGCATGGCTTCGGAGGCGAGGTATTCGCGGATCGACGAGCGCAGCACCGCGCGGCCGTCGCCCATGCGCGAATAGGGGGTGCGCCCGGCGCCCTTGAGTTGCAGCTCGCGGATGCCGGTGGGCGTATCGATCTCTGCCACCAGCAGCGCGCGGCCATCACCCAGTTGCCCTGCCCAGACGCCGAACTGGTGTCCGGAATACACCGAGGCGAGCTGCGGGTAGCCGGATAGCGCACTGTTGCCGGCGAGGAACTCGGTCAATGCCTGCTGCGCAGCGGCGTCGCTCGCCAAGCCCAGCGTGTCGGCAAGCGCCGCATTGAACGCCACGAGGTGTGGCTCGGGCAACGGCGTGGACGGCGTGGCGGTGTAGTAGCGAGGCGGCAGCGCGGCGAATCGGCGTGCCAGCGGCAGGGCGGGAAAGGTATGCTTCATGTTTTGCGGCAGCTGTGCCGCGGACCTTGGTTACGGGATACACCGGTCTAGGTGTGGTCCCCATAGTTGAGTTCAATAGTCGGGTATTGTACCCGCCCCATCCCATGAGCGAAAAAGCCCCCGTTACTGCCGCCATCCGCGTGCTGCGCCAACACAAGGTGGCCTTCACCGAACACCTGTACGACTACGAGGAAAAGGGCGGCACCACCGTGTCTTCGCGGGAGCTGGGCGTGCCCGAGCACGCGGTGATCAAGACGCTGGTGATGGAGGACGAGAACAAGCAGCCGCTGATCGTGCTGATGCATGGCGATTGCGAGACCTCGACCAAGAACCTGGCACGGCTGATCGGCAAGAAGGCCATCCACCCGTGCACGCCGGAGGTCGCCAACAAGCACAGTGGCTATCTGGTCGGCGGTACTTCGCCGCTGGGTACCCGAAAGGCGATGCCGGTCTATCTGGAGCGCAGCATCACGGCGCTCGATCGCATCTATCTCAACGGCGGCAAGCGCGGCTTCCTGGTCGGGCTGGCGCCCGCCGACCTGTTGCCCATCCTCAAGCCCGTGCTGGTGGACGTGGCGATCCCCCACGATTGACCCGCCCTGCGCCAGATCCGATCAACAGGGGGCTGGCGCAAGAGATGGCACGCTTTCATACTTCGTAGGCCGCTGAGTCTTCCGTCCAACCAAGAATCCGAATATGACCATCCTGCCCGCCATCCTGCACGAACAGATCACCGCCTTGCTCGACGAGGGCGACAAGCACTTCGAGAAGGGGCGCGACGCTCAGGCGCTCGCCAAATACCGCGAGGCGGAAGTGCTGCTGCCCACGGAGCGCGAGCGCTTCGAGGCAAGCACCATCGTGCTGACCGCGATCGGCGATACGCAATTCCAGCTGGGCGATTTCAACGCGGCTTCCGAGACCTTGATCCTAGCGCTGCGCTGCCCGGAGGGTGAGGGCAACCCGTTCATTCACCTGCGGCTGGGGCAGTGCGCCCTGGAGCTCGGCAACGAGGCGCGCGCGGCGGATCAGCTGGCGCAGGCGTTCGAGACCGGCGGCGTCGAGGTGTTCGAGGATGAGGACGAGCGCTATCTCGACTTCCTCAAGCAGCGCGTCGGGCTGGTGCTGTAATGGCGACGCTGCTGGTGTGCCGGCTGCAGGTGGTGAGCAGCTACCTGGAGAACATCGAGTACGAGGCCGACGGCAACGACGTCGATACCGTGCAGTGGTGGCTGGATGAGCAGGAAGCCTGGCGGGTGCGGACCTTCGGTGTCGACTTCGACATCCACGTCCATCACCAGGCCACGCCGATGACGGCCGAGGCGGCACGGGCATTCACCGAAAAGCACTATGGCGACGTGATCGCCGATGTGCAGGCGTTCCAGTTCGTCGCCGTGAACGATGCGGCCGCCGCGCGCCAGCTGGTCGAAGCACTGGGCGGCCGGTTCGATGTCGCGCCGAACGGCCGGCTGGGCATCTGGAATCCTGGCGACACCCCCTACCGCAGTCAGAGCGAACCGGCCTGAGGGCCGCAATGGAGCCTGCCATGCCCCATGTGATGGTCAAGTTGTCGACCTTGCCCTTGCTGCTTGTCGCACTGCTGCCGCTGTCGGCGCAGGCGGCCGACATCACCGCCGAAGTCGAGTCGATCCGGGTCATCGATGGCGGCCAGGTGAAGTTCCGATTGCGCAACGACAACTGCAACAGCCTCTCGTCGGGCAGCGGTTACGTGTTCAGCCTGGGCACCACCCCGGCGCCGCGTATTACGAGCTGTTGCTGATCGCCACCCGCAACCGCAGCAGCGTCACCGTTGAAGTGCGCAACTGCAACGTCGGCGGCGACAAGGACGTGCTGTCGCTCAAGCTGCAGAACTGAGCGCCAGCGCCGATTCGCGCAGTTTGTCCAGCATCATCTTCACCACGGGGCCTTTGGCGCCGCGTGCGACATTGAGCGCTCTCTCATCCGATCGAGGGCTCGATGATGAAGCGACCTTTCCTGCTCACCCTTGCCGCTGCCTGCCTCAGCAGCGCGGTACCAGCCGCCGATGTCGCCGGCCAGATCGCCTCGCTGCGCTTGCGCGAAAACGGCAGCGGCGTGATCCGCATCCGTGGTGACAATTGCAACAGTGCCAATTCTGGCTGGGGCTTCGTATTCGACGTCAACACCGCTGCCGGCCGCGCCTATTACGATCTGGTGCTGCTCGCCTTGCAGAACCACAGCGCCGTGCGCGTGACCGTGCGCAGCTGCGATAACGATGGTGACAAACCCATAACGGTGCTGACCTTGGTAAATTAGCGCCCTCGCGGCGGCGGCAGCCACTGCGCTTTTTCATCACCAGGGCAATACCATGGGCCACCGCCTCAGCAAGATCACCACCCGAACCGGCGACGACGGCAGCACCGGCCTTGCCGACGGCACCCGCGTCGCCAAGGATCACCCGCGCATCCACGCGCTCGGCGAAGTCGATGAACTCAATTCCTCGCTCGGCGTGGTGCTGTGCGAACCGCTGTCCGCAGCCATCCGCGATTGCCTCGCGCGGGTGCAGAACGATCTGTTCGACCTCGGCGGCGAGCTTGCCATTCCCGGCCACCGCGCGATCACCGATGTGCAGCTGGCACGGCTGGAAGAGGAAGTGACTACGTTCAATGCTGCGCTGGCACCGCTCAAGGAGTTCATCCTGCCGGGTGGCAGCCGCGCCGCAGCGCTGCTACATGTGGCGCGTTGTGTCTGCCGTCGTGCCGAGCGCGCGCTGACGCCGTTGGCGCGCGATGGCGGCGAGCTGGCGCCGGGCGCGCGCTACCTCAACCGCCTTTCCGATCTGCTGTTTGTGCTGGCGCGCGTGGCCAATGCCGAAGTCGGCGTGCCGGACGTGCTGTGGCAACCTGGCCAGCATGCGCAGTAACCGCCTACTGGCCAGGGTGCTTGGCACCTCGCCGTCGACACACCGGTAAAACGCCGGTACTGGCGTTGCCGATGACCGCGACCTTCTAGCGTTCACACCGTTTACCACTCGGTATCGCGTTGCAGTTTGCGCTGCAGCGCTTGCCGGTCCTGCTGCCGTTTGGCCTTGTGTCCGCGATCATGCACCCCGGCGTGGCGCTGGCGGGCAGCCAGCGCGACCGGGTTGCGCGGTTTGGGCAGGGTGAGTTTGATTTTCATGCGGCCTTCCTCCCCAGGTCGAGCTCGAACAGCGGTGCGCGGCGCGCCAGCTTGGCGCGCTTGTGCCGCAGGAAGTGCGGCACCGTGCCCTGCTGGCGAAAGCAGAACTGGCGCGGCAGATCGGTATAGAGCGAGCGCGGCGGCGCCCAATCGGCGTCCAGGTCCTTCAGTCGGAGGTTCGATTCGGGCGAGTGGTAGAACATGCGGGCAATGCCCAGCTCCTCGCGCACGAACCAGACGGTGGCTGCCAGCATGGCCTCGGCCCAGATGCGCTGGTAGCGCGGGAGTAGCCAGGCGGCGTATTCCGCCAGGCCATCCGGGTTGGCGCCGCGGCGCTGCAAGTAGCGCGGGTATTTCAGACAATGCGTGACGCGGCGCAGCCAATCGTTCTGGATTTCCTCGATCAGCACTTCGCCGGTTTCGAGATCGATATCCAGTCTTGCCCAGGCCAGCGTGTTGCGCCCACCTTCGCATACCGGATGGCTGGCGCATACGAACGGGCCATAGCGCTGGGTCGGCGCGATCAGATTTTGGTAGTGCCGATCATGTTCTCGGTCGAAGTTGAGCTGCAGCACCAGATTGGCATTGCCGCGCGTGGTCTGCTGGCCTTGCCAGCGATCCAGCGTCAGCGTGAAATGCAGCGGCGTGGCGTCGCCATCGGCGGCGAGCACGTCGTCCGGTCGCAGGCGCGGGCCGCCGAGCTGCGCGAGCCAGGCTTTGACGCGCGGCTTGTGGAGCAGGCCGGCGTACGGCGATTGCCGCAGCTCGGCAATGTTGCAGCCGTTGCCGACGGCGTGGCGCAACAGCAGCCAGGCATAGCGTTCGGGGTAGTAGTCAAATCGCGTCCGGCCGTGCGGCAGGATGGCGACGATGTCGTCGATCAGTTGGGCTTCCATGGAAGGGCTCCAGGCCGCGCCCAGCGGGCGCGGCGACAAAGGGATGGACAGGGTCGGGGCGCAGAAGTGGCTGACTCATTTTGGTTTTTCCTCATGTCGGGCCCCGCCGTGCGGCGATGCCATCGGATGGTTAAGCAGGGGGCTGGGCGCGATTCACGGCAATGCCGGCCAGCGGCGGCTGAAACGCTCGCAGACGACGATCATGCCGGGCGACGCTTGCCGGCCCAGCCGGGTGCAGACACGTTCGAAATACTGCCAGTGCAGCTCGCGCCAGCTCGCCAGCGTGCCGTCCGCTTCGCCTTCGGCGGCGGCAAAGGCGCTGTCGACGTGATCGAACGGCTTGAGATCGATCCGCAGCGTTTCGATCACACACAGCGGCTTACCCTGCCAATCGATGACGAGGCTGTAGTCGCCAGCACGTGGCAGTGGCCGGTCGGGGCCGTATTCCCACGCCAGCGAGGCGGTGGCGGTCTTGCGCCCAGCCAGTACCAGCGCGGCCAGTGCGCTGCTGTCGGCTTCGTTGTCGCCAAAGGCGAAGGTCTCATACAGCGGGGTGTGTTCCGGCAATCCGGCCTGGGCCAGAAAGGCTTGCCAGAACGAGGCAACCGGCTGCGGGATCACCGCTTGGGTCTGTTCCATGGTGGGGCTCCTGATGGTTGCGGGCGATCAGCCCTTGATGCACAGCACTTGCTTGAGGGTGTGAACGATTTCGACGAGATCGGTCTGCTGCGCCATCACCGCGTCGATGTCCTTGTAGGCGCCGGGGATCTCGTCGACCACGCCGCCATCCTTGCGGCATTCCACGCCCTCGGTCTGGGCGGCAAGATCGAAGCGATTGAAGCGGCGCTTGGCTTCGCTGCGGCTCATCCGGCGTCCCGCACCGTGCGAGCACGAGCAGAACGATTCGCTGTTGCCTAGGCCACGCACGATGTAGCTCTTCGCGCCCATCGAGCCGGGAATGATGCCGAGCTGGCCGGCGTGCGCGGCGATCGCACCCTTGCGGGTGATGAACAGCCTTTCGCCGTCGTGTTCCTCGCGTGCCACGTAGTTGTGGTGGCAGTTGATGGCCTCGTCGGTCAGCGTGAACGCTGGCAGTTGCGGGCGCATGGCTTCGACCACCAGTCGCATCATTTCGCGGCGATTCACCAGCGCGTAGTCCTGCGCCCACTCCAGTGCCTCGACGTAATCGTCGAACAGCGTCGAGCCTTCGCTCAGGTAGGCGAGGTCGCGATCGGGCAGATTCACTTTGTGGCGGCGCATGTCCTTCTTCGCCGCTTCGATGAAATAGCGGCCGATCACGTTGCCGGTGCCGCGGCTGCCCGAGTGCAGCATGATCCACACCCGGTCCGCTTCGTCGAGGCACAGCTCGATGAAGTGGTTGCCGCCACCCAGCGTGCCGATCTGGCAGATCCAGGCCTGGGCGAACTGGCGCTGCATTTTCATCAGGCCAGGATGCTTGCCGACGATGCGGTCGAGCCGGTCGTCGAGCGGCCGTGCGGCGCGCTGGTGGGCCGAGCCACGCACCTTGTCCCAGGCATGCTGATTGAAGCCCACCGGCACGCCGGCTTCGATGTTGCTGCGCAACCTCGCCAGGTTGTCCGGCAGGTCGGCGGCGGTGAGCGAGGTGCGTACCGCGTTCATGCCGCAGCCGATGTCAACGCCGACGGCGGCCGGGATGATGGCGCCGCGGGTTGGGATCACCGAGCCGACGGTGGCGCCGATGCCCAGATGCACATCGGGCATCGCGGCCACATGGCCGTGGACGATGGGCAGTTGGGCCACATTCTTCAGTTGCTGGATCGCGGCCGATTCGATCTCGTCGGTCCAGACTTTGACCGGCACGCGGCCGGCCAGGTTTTTCATGACAGGCATGATGGTCTTCCTTTGGGCCCGTCGCTGCTGACGCCTGGCTTCGTGGGCCAGGTGCGCGGCGAGCGGGCATGAAAAAGCCCCGGGATGGCCGGGGCTTTTCGCACACCGGCGTGGGGCACTTCCCCACGCCGGTGTAAGGAATGGGGGTCAGCGCAGAGTTTGCGGAGCGTGTTGGTGGGTCATGCGGGGGTACTCCTCTCGGTTGCGGGTTGACGGAAGTGGCGATTTCAAAGGCTAAGGCCGGGTTGTGTCAAGCAAACGGTCGGGTACTGAGAGCGGTGTTGCGTACATGCAACGTCATCTCGTTGTCAGAACGATGTGCGCACCGCTTTGCGAGAACTTCGCGTACGTGCTGGGAACCCCCGGCCGGCCGGCCGGTCCCAGCGCCGCATTCAACAAGGAGCAATGATGTTCAAGAAACTGTTTGCGTCGCTCGGCGTCGGGGGCGCCAGCGTCGATACCCGCCTGCACCAGAGCACGGTCCAGCCCGGTGGGCCGCTGTCCGGCGAGGTGGTGATCCGCGGCGGCGATGTCGCCCAGGTCATCGAGCACGTGGCGCTGGTGCTGATGACCGAGGTGGAAGTGGAGCGCGGCGACAACGAATACCGCAGCAGCCACAGCCTGGGCAGCGTGCGTGTCGCTGGCCGGCAGGAAGTGCAGCCGGGGCAGGAGATCCGCCTGCCGTTCTCGTTCACGCTGCCGCTGGAGCTGCCGCTCAATGCGGGCTTTCCGTCGCGCAGCGGCTACCAGCCGCATATCAAGGCACCGGTATGGGTGGAGACCGATCTGGCGATCGAGCGTGCGGTCGATGCGACCGACCGCGACTTTCTCTCCGTGCAGCCGACGCCGGCCATGCAGCGCTTCCTCGCCGCCATGGACAACATCGGCTTCACGCTGGTGCGGGTCGACATTGAGCAGGGCACGGCACGTGCGGCCAACCGCAGCAGCACGCTGGGCTGCTACCAGGAATTCGAATTCAAGCCGGCGGGTGGCAGCTGGAGCATTGCCGAGGTGGAGGTGACCTTCCTGCCCGGTGCCCACGATATCGCGGTGCTGATCGAGATCGACCGCCGCTTCCGCGGCGACGGCTATCTCAGCCTGACCATCGGGCCGAACTGGCAATCGGTAAACTGGGAAGCCGAGCTGCAGCGCATGCTCGGCTGAGGATCAGGCGGCGCGCTGTGCGGAGAAGCCCAGCTGCTGGATCAGTTTCAGCAGCAGGGCCTTTTCCGCCTCGATGATGCGTTCGCGTTTCTCGTACGGATAATTGGCGACCGCCGCTGCGGTGATATCGAGGCAATATTCGATCAGCTCGCGGTCGCGGCCGTTGTTGCGGATCAAGCCGGGGGAGGCGTTCAGCCATTCCAGCGCCAGCTCAGACAGCCGGGCCAGCAATACCGGGTCCGGTCGCTGTTCCAGAAAGCGCAGGATGAAGCGATTCACATCGTCGGCAGAGACGATGACCTCGCCGCCGGCCTCGCTCGACAGGTGTGCCACCCAGCTGATGGCGTATTCGTAGAGCAGGCTGGTCTCAGCCGGCTGTACCTTGCCGTCGGCCCACATCAACTCGATGATGGGCACAAGGTTCAGCAGGTAAAGGTCATGCTCCGCCAGTTGGTGGCTGTGCACGAGTTCATCGACGATGTGCTGGAGCGACATTCAACGGCCCGAATCCAAAGGTGACGGCGGCATTGCAGCATCTTTGCCCGCCGCTGCCAAGCCCGGGATCACGTGGTAACGCGGCCCCTTGGCGGTGGCCTCGGAACGGAACAGCACCGGCGCGCCGGCATGCCAGACGATGGGCGTGCAGCTGCCTGCGCCGGCGCGGGCATCGCGCAGCAGCGTGACGTGCGGCACGAAGCGCTTGGCATCGAAGGCGAAGCCGGCCTCGACGAGGCGCTGCCAGAGCGCGTCGACCAGCTCGGTTAGCGCCAGCGGGGTTTCGCAGCCGGCCCAGACGATGCCGCCCTTGGGGCTTTGCGCCTTGAAGCTGCCGTAGCAATCGAGCGTGAGGCTGAATTGCGCTGGCGGCAGCGCGGCCAGCAGTGCCAGCAGCTCGGCGATGCGATGGCTGGGCGTCGCGCCGAGGAAGGCAAGCGTGAGGTGCAGGTTGTCCGTAACCATGCCGCGCCCGCCATGCTCGCGCAGCAGCGTATCGCGCAGTTTGGCCAGCGCTTGCCGTACCCGGTTGGGCGGCGAGAGCGCGATGAACAGCCGTTCGTGGTCAGTGGCCATGGCGCTGCAGCCAGCCACAACTGATGGCGCCGGCATCCCAAGTGAAGTCATCGAGCCGTGCGATCACTTCGTCGGCACGCATCAGCGTAAAACTCGCCACTTCGCCATCGGTGTTGCGCGGCGTGAAGTCGCTCGGCAGCAGCAGATCGTAGCCGTACAACCATTCGTCGTGCGTACCGTCCGTTTCTTTGCGGGTCACGCGCAGGGCATCGGTTTTGATTGCATGCCGCGCCAGGTTTTCCGGCACGCCGGCTTCTTCGGCGAGCTCGCGGATCACGCAGGCGAACTCGTCCTCGCGCTCCGGCAGGCCGCCGGCGGCCAGATTGTCGAGCCGGCCAGGGTCGATGCTCTTGCTGGCGGCGCGGCGGCCTATCCACAGCGCGCCGGCCGCGGTATGACCATTAACGTGCACGGCGCGGCTGGTGAAACCGAAACGGCGAAACGCGGCGCGCTCCAGCGAGAACAGCGGTTGCGTGAGATCGGGCGCGCCATCCGGGCCCGGCACGAACACCGTGTAGCGCTCATTGCGCCAGCCACGTACCAAACCGTTCTCGCGCATCGCGAGCGCGGCGCGTGCAAGCACTGCCTCGGCCTGGATCGTGGTCTCGGCGGTCAGCGTCAGCCCGGCGTCGCCCAGTGGCACGAAGGCTGCATCGAAGTGCGCGAGAAAGCGCGCGGTGGGCGCTTCCAGCCAGCCCAGCGGCAGGCCGAGCACGAAAAAACGCGTCAAGCCTGCCGGATCGAACACCGGCTGGCGCGCGAGATAGGCGGAAACCGCGTTTGGCATCATGTGCCCTCAGGCAGCCTGGTCCGGCTCGAATACCAGTTGCACCGCGTCGCCGGCAAAGCGGGTGACGCCGTATTCGATCACCTGGCCGTTGCCATCCTGGTACACGCTTTCCACGTAGAGAATCGGCTGGGTCTTGGGCTGGGCCAATTGGGTGGCGACTTCGGCGCGCGGCATGCGCGCGGTCACGCGCGACAGCTTGCGTGAAAACTCGGTGATACCAAAGGCACGCAGCGCGGCGCTCATGGTGCCGTGCGCTTTCAACAGTGCGTCGAAGCCGGCAAAGCGCGGCATCGGCAGGTATTCGGTGCATACGCCGACAATGCGGTCCTCGACCACGTCGAGCGCGTCGATCTGCAGCACCTCGCTACCGGCAGGCAGGGCGAGCATGCGGCAGATGTCATCGCGCGCCACCTGCACGCGGGTCTGCACGATGCGGCTCTGGCCGGACAGGCGCTGGTTTTCCAGGCTGTGCGAAAAACGCTGGCGCCGGCCCAGCCGATAGTCGATCAGGTCTTCCTGCACGAAGGTGCCGCGGCCTTGCTCGATGCGCACGAGGCCGCGCGATTCCAGCGCCTGCACCGCGCGGCGGATGGTGTGGCGATTCACGCCGAAGCGCTCGGCGAGCTCCAGCTCGTTGGGCAGCCGGTCGGTCAGGCGCTTGGCGCCGATGTCGTCGGCCAGCGCTTCCTCGATCTGGCGCCACAGCGAGACGCCGGCACCGCGTTCGATCACGTTGTTCATGGCAGGGTCCGGGAAGTGATGCGGCACAGTGTACACGCTGCGCATTTCATCTAGATGATTGTACTCAGGCCGCAGGACATCCGATGAGAGTCTGTGTCTTGCGTGGCTGTGGCCGGGAACAGGCCCTAACATACAAGCAGCCGTTGCCGGAGCCTGCGTCATGCGCCGACTGTTGCCGTTTGCCTTCGCCTTTGCGCTGGTCATGCCGTCGCTGCGGGCCGAAACCCTGCGCCTGTGCTACGACACGGCGGAGAAATCCGGCAGTCAACTCGGCAGCTTCGTGGTGCTGGAACAATTGAGCCGCAACACCGGCGTGCAGTTCGAGTACGTGGAACGGGTGTGGAACCGTTGCTGGGCCGGGTTGATGCGCGGGCTGTGGGACGGGGTGGTGGCGGCCAGCTACCGGGCCGACAGGGCACGCCTCGCGGCCTACCCAATGTGGCAGGGGTTGCCTGATCCGGAGCGCCGCTTGCGGCAGGATGGTTACAGCCTGTTTCGGCTGCGCGGCAGTACAGTGAGCTGGGATGGTGAGCAATTCGCCGGAATAGACGGCATGGTGGGCGCGCAAACCGGCTATTCCATCGTCAACTGGCTGCGTGAGCACGGTCTGCGGGTGGATGCCAGCACCACGAGGGGAGACCAGTGCCTGCGCAAGCTGGCGGCCGGTCGGCTCGATGCTGTCGCCCTGTTGAGTGACGACGGCGCGCGCCTGTTGCGCCAGCATCCGGATTACGCGGCAGTCATCGAGCGGGTGCAGCCACCGCTATTCGAGCGGGCCTATTACCTGGTTTTCTCGTTGAAGCGATACCGGGCCGATCCGCAGCGCTTCGAACAACTGTGGAATGCCTTGCCGGCCGCCCGCGCCACTGCCGAAGTCCCCGGTCCCTGAACGCTTCGGCCACCCGGTCGGCGCGGTATAATTGCCGCTTTTGCCGCTTCCCGGAGCCCCAGATGGCCGTGATCCGCCAGGACGATCTGATCGACAGCATTGCCGATGCGCTGCAGTACATCAGCTACTACCACCCGAAAGACTATATCCAGGCGCTTGGCAAGGCATACGAGGCCGAGGAAAGCCCGGCCGCCAAGGATGCGATCGCGCAGATCCTGACCAACAGCCGCATGTGCGCAGAAGGCCACCGCCCGATCTGCCAGGACACCGGCATCGTCACCTGTTTTGTGCGCGTCGGCATGAATGTGCAGTGGGCCGGCGCGACGATGGGGGTGACTGACATGATCAACGAAGGCGTGCGCCGCGCCTACCTGCACCCGGACAACAAGCTGCGCGCGTCCATCCTGATGGACCCGGCCGGTGGTCGCAAGAATACGAAGGACAACACCCCGGCGGTGATCCACTACGAGATCGTGCCGGGGGATACCGTCGAGATCGACATCGCCGCCAAGGGCGGTGGCTCGGAGAACAAGACCAAGTTCGTGATGCTGAATCCATCCGATTCCATCGTCGACTGGGTGCTCAAGACCGTGCCGCTGATGGGCGCCGGCTGGTGCCCGCCCGGCATGCTCGGCATCGGCATCGGCGGCACCGCCGAGAAGGCCATGGTGATGGCCAAGGAAGCGCTGATGGAAGAGATCGACATCCATGAGTTGATCGCCCGTGGTCCGCAGAACCGGGTCGAGGAGCTGCGCCTTGAGCTCTACGAGAAGGTGAACGCGCTCGGCATCGGTGCACAGGGCCTCGGCGGGCTTGCCACCGTGCTCGACGTGAAGATCAAGGATTACCCGACCCACGCCGCCAGCCTGCCGGTGGCGATGATCCCGAACTGCGCCGCCACTCGCCACGTCCATTTCATCCTCGACGGCTCCGGCCCCGCGGTGCTCGAAGCGCCCAAGCTGGAAGACTGGCCGGCCGTGACCTGGACCCCGTCCGCCGCCGCGACCCGGGTGGATCTGAACACCGTTACCCGCGAGGAAGTCGCATCGTGGCAGCCGGGGCAGACGCTGCTGCTGAACGGCAAGATGCTGACCGGCCGCGATGCCGCGCACAAGCGTATCGTCGACATGCTGAACAAGGGCGAGCAGCTGCCGGTCGATTTTGCCGATCGCTTCATTTATTACGTCGGCCCGGTCGACCCGGTGCGCGACGAGGTGGTTGGCCCGGCCGGCCCGACCACGGCCACCCGCATGGACAAGTTTACCGAGCAGGTGCTGGCGCAGACCGGCCTCTTGGGCATGATCGGCAAGGCCGAGCGCGGCCCGGCGGCCTGTGAGGCGATCAAGCAGCACCAGTCGGTGTACCTGATGGCGGTGGGCGGTGCGGCGTATCTCGTGTCCAAGGCGATCAAGGGCTCACGCGTGGTGGGCTTCGAGGATCTCGGCATGGAGGCGATCTACGAGTTCGACGTGGTCGACATGCCGGTGACGGTGGCCGTTGATTCGGGCGGTACCTCGGTGCACGCAGTGGCACCGAAGCAGTGGCAGGCCAAGATCGGCAAGATCCCGGTCGCTACGGCCTGATCGCCAAAACCAATAAAAACGCCCCGCAAGGACGGGGCGTTTTTATTGGGACATGCCGGCCAGTTGATCGTGGCGCAGCTCCCGTGGAAGCGCGAAACGTAGTCAGTACACGCGCAGGGCCAATGACTACAGCGTCACCGGAAGGACTTGGTCTTACTGTGCCAGCTTGCTGGTTTCGCAGCCGGTGCTGCTGCACTCGCGCTGGCGCTCCTTCAGGAAGTCCAGCCGCTCTTGCGTCATGGTGTTGGCGCAATCGAGATTGACGAAATACCCGGTGCTGTCTTCGCGGCTGCATTGCGCATCGCGCTGCTTGATCCAAGCCAGCTGCGATTGCTTCAGCGCGTTCTGTTGGGCGCTGTTCAATTGCTTGCGCAGCTCGGTATAGGTCTGGTTCAACGTCTTGTCGGTTTGTGTAAACAGGTTGCCGGCACAGTAGACGGTATCGAAGGCATTGCGCGGCTTGCCGCAGCCGGCGGCCTGGGCATGCCCGGCGAACAGGGCGGTGCCGAGCAGCGTGGCGGACAAGGTCAGTGCAAACTTCTTCATGGTGTATTCCCCGCTTGGAATGATTGTCAGGTAGCGCCTCGCAGTGTAGCGCAAGCGGGATCGATTACCTGGACGCGTTCTGCTGCGCGATTGGCGTGCGAAGCGCTGACCGTGTGCAGTGTATTGGAGTAGGTGCTCAGCCTGGTTGCATGCCGCGCCGCTGCCGCAGCAGGAAACGGCCGGGATCGATGGCCTC
The DNA here is from genome assembly GCF_008033135.1 of Chitinolyticbacter meiyuanensis. Classification (NCBI taxonomy): domain Bacteria; kingdom Pseudomonadati; phylum Pseudomonadota; class Betaproteobacteria; order Neisseriales; family Chitinibacteraceae; genus Chitinolyticbacter; species Chitinolyticbacter meiyuanensis. The sequence continues at coordinate 2,692,254 of NZ_CP041335.1, read as the reverse complement.
GAGCAGCTTGCGCTCCAGCGGTAACGGCTCGCCGTTCAGTTGAGCCGCGATGAGCTCGCCGGCCAGCGTCGAGTAGGACAAGCCGCGGGCGCCGAGGCCGAGTACGGCGTAGGCGCCGGCAAGCCGTGGCAGGTGGTAGAGCTGGTGTACCGGCTGCTCTGGCGGTGGCGTGATGGCGAGCTGGCCGATCAGGGGGAGGCGATCGGGCGAGGCGGGGCGAGCGCAAATACGGCTGGCGATCACCGATGGCGGAGCCAGGCCAGGTACGAGGGCGGCCAGCTCGGCCAGGTTGCTTGCCTCGGCGGCTGCGAGATTGTCGTCGAAATCGGCGGCGCCGATGACGCGTACGCCATCCAGCGCGGCGGTGACATAGCCGTCGCCTGCCAGTGCTACCCGGGGAACGGTGAGCGTGGCGGCATTGATGCGAGTGGCGACGCGCTGGGCATCCTGCAACGGCAGCATGGCCTTAGGTAACAGTTGCGCGGCTGCCGTGGCGTTGGCGAGGACCAGCACCGCTGCGGCGGCCACAACGCTGCCGTCGGCAGCCAGCGCTTGCCAGCCACCTGCGTGTTGTCGTAGCGCCTCGACGCGGCAGCCGATGCGCAAGCTGATCCGCTCGGCATGACGTGCCAGATTGGCCCGGCACAGGCTGGGCGGTGCGATGGTCAGGCCGTCAGTGAACCACCAGCCACCGCGTGCCAGCGTGGTGCCGGCGAGCCGGCCGGCGGCATCGGCGTCCAGATAGCGCAGCGCTGGCCATCGGCCATGCTCGGCGATTTCGCGCATCAGCACGGCCTGCGCATCGGTCTTGGCGAGCTGCAGAATGCCGCCGGCATCATGCGCTACCGGGAAGCCGGCATCGGCAAGTGCGGTCAGATGTTGGCGGGTGAGGGCGCAGCCGGCGCGAGTCAGGCGCGCCTGCAGGTTGTCGTCGCGCGAGTAGTAGGCGTGCATCAGCCCGGCGGCATTGCCGGAAGAGCCGGTGGCGATGTCGTTCGCGGCCTCCAGCACCGTGACCTGCCAACCGCGCACCGCCAGCCGTTCGGCCACGCTGCAGCCGGCGAGCCCGGCACCGATCACCAGCGCATGCCGCTGGCCTTGAGACGCAGGCTCACGGCGTGGCGCGCGGGCCACACGGCCCTGCAGCATCTGCCGCTTGCCGCCGAAACCATTGACACGCTCGACCGCGAAGCCTGCTTCCGCGAGCCCACGCCGCACCTCGCCGGCCACCGTATAGGTGGCCAGCGTGGTGCCGACATGGCTCAGCCGCCACAGCGCCTTGTAGATGGGCAGGCACCACAGCTCGGGATTCTTGGCCGGGGAGAAACCGTCGAGATAGATGGCGTCGGCGACGGCCTGCAGTTGCGGCAACAAGGTTTGTGCATCGCCCAGCAGCAGGGTGAGGCTGACCCGGCCCTGGTCGAGCCAGATGCGGTGCACACCCTGGGTGAGGTCCGGCCAATATGCGCGCAGCTCGGCCGAGACTGTCGCGAGTTCCGGATAACGGGCATGCAGCACCGCGAGGTCATCGCGGGTGAACGGAAACTGTTCGACCGACACGAAGTGCAGCCGCTGGCAGCGTGCGGCATCGCTTCGCCAGGCCTGCCAGGTGGCCAGGAAGTTGAGCCCCTGGCCGAAGCCGGTCTCGACGATGGTGTAGGCGTCACGCCCGGCCCATGCTGCCGGCAGGTCGTTGCCTGTCATGAACACATGCCGCGCCTGGCCCAGGCCGCCGTCGGCCGAGTGGTAGACATCGTCGAAGGCGGCGGAATAGGGCACGCCGGCCTCCGTGAGATCCAGCGTAGCGGGAGTGAGGCGGTTCATGACGAGATGCTGCGATGAAAGGGAGGATTCTAGCGGCTTTGCGCCGATTCCGAATCGCGCAGGAAGGCGCGCACCACCACGGCGAACAGCACGCCGGTGGCAAGTGACACCAGGGCGAACCACACGTTGCCGCCCCAGCCGTAGCCGGCCTTCACGAATTCGATGGCGAGCGAGTAGGACACCAGCGTGATCATGCCAAGCGTGGCGGATACCGTACCCTTGCTGATGTCGCTGGCGAACAGCGTCAGCCGGTAGAGCACCGCGTTGGCCAGCCCCAGCCCGAAGGCGTAGATGCTGATGCCGGCCACCAGCCAGCCCCAAGCCCGTGGTTGCAGCAGCACGCCGCAGGCGACGATCAGGCCGACCAGCAGCGGTGGCAGTGCCAGCCACACCAGCCGGGTGACCGGTACACGATCAGCGTAGCGGGCCAGCACCAGGTTGCCGGCGATCAGCGCGGCGAATACTGGAATCTGCCACAGGCCGAAGTCGAGCGGGCTCATCGCCGCGCGTTCGATCAGGATCACCGGGCTTTGCCCGATCCAGGCCAAGAGCGGCATGCCACCGAACGACAGCGCCAGTGCGCCGAGCAGGAAGCGGCGGTTGGCCAGCACGGCACGGTAGTCGCGCCACATGGTGCTGAGCCGCAGCGGCGTGCTGCTGGCCGGCGCGGTTTCCGGCATGACCCGCCATAAACCGATCAACGCAATGAAGGCAATGGCCGCGATGGTGACGAAAATCCAGCGCCAGGGCGCGTATTCGATCATCACCGCGCCTGCGAGCGGGCCGATCAGCGGGGAGACCAGCGCCACATTGGCCATCAGCGCGGTCACCTTCACCGCACTGGCTTCGGTAAAGGCCTCCTGGATGGCGGCGTAACCGACCGCCACAACGAAGCACAGCCCGAAGCCCTGGATGAAGCGCAACGCCACGAACGGCCAAATCGCATCGACCAGCAGCGTGCCGAGGCACGCCAGCGTGAAGAAGACGATGCCGGCCAGCAGCACTGGCCGCCGGCCGATCCGGTCCGACAGCGGTCCCAGCAGCCATTGCAGTGCCGCGCCGCCAGCGAGGTAGGCCGACATCCCCGTCGGCACCCATGCCTCGCCGACGCCGAATTCACGCACCACCAGTGGCATGCCTGGCAGGATCATGTCGTTGGCGATATAAGTGGCGAATTCGTAGAGCACCAGAAACAGCGGAAACAGCAGCGTGGCGCGGGTCAGCGTGTCGTGCGGAGCGAAGGCAGGGCGGGTCATGGGTGATCCGTAGCGGTAACCCGGCAGTATGCCAAAGCATACGCGCGGAGGCGCCGCGAGTTTTCACCCATAGCGGGCAACGTCAGCGCTTGAGCAAATCGCCAAATACCACGTAATCACCGGCCTGCCTCGCCGCCGATGGGGCGTCGTACAGCACCAACCATTGCTGCTTGGCGACCTCGTCGGGTACGCGGGTGATGGCCTCGGCCCTATCCTGGCCCGCGCCAAACGGCAGCGACAGTGTTTCCGCCGGACCGCTTTCCCACAGCACCGCATCCGCCTGGGATTCAACGCCCGCGAGCGCGGCCGCGGCACCGGCCCAGTGAAATACCCGGATCGCACCGTCGAGCACCATGGTTGGCCCGGCAAGCAGGTAGAGATCGTTGCCTTCCCAATAAAGGTCGCGCACGCCAAGGCCCGCGAGCTTGATGAAGTGCTTGCGATACAACGCGCCTGATTCGCCGATCTCGGCGAGCCGCAGCTCGCCCTTTTTCTCAACGAGGCGCAGCTCCAGCAGCGCGGACCAACCGCGCAGCACCGGGCCGCGCAGGCCGATCAGCACCCGGTCGGCGCTGATGGCCAGGCCTTCCACGTCAAAACCGTTGTCCTTGCCTGGAATGGCGAGATAGGCCGCGAGGTGGACATCGTCCTTCAGGGCACGCGTCAATTCGTTGGCGAGATCGTCACCGCGCAGGCGCGCGGCGCGACGGCCATCTGCCGTTTCCCGCTTCAGCGTGGAGACACCATCCTCGATTACCACTGGAATACGCGCCAGCAGGCAACGGTTGCCGTCGTGCGAGACCGTCGCCAGGCGCTTGAGGTTGTCCTTGGCGCTGCGATCGGCCTTGGGGTTCTTGCGTTTCAGGCCATGCGAGCCGACGAGGTACAGATAGCCGTCATGCAGCGCCAGCCCCTCGATATCGGCTTCAATATCGGCAGCATCCGGCAGATCGAGGTAGTCGGCGAGCGGGAAGTTCTGTGGCGCGCCGTAGCGTAGCGTTTCCTTGCCAACCACCGGGAGTGACCGCAACCGGTCGAGGCCGCAGGCTTCGTCACCAGCCACCCAAAGATCCTGCCCGATGAAGGCGGCGCCGGAGAGGTTGGAATGCACAAGTGTGCCAGCCTCGAATTCCAGCCGCACTGCATGGGTCTTGATTTGACTCGGCATGACAGGTATCCGTCAAAGAAAGCCCTGATTATACCGGCGCGCCATGTACCTGAGCGGCGCGCAGCAGGCCAAGTGCGATCAGCACCAGCACGGCTGCATTGAGCAGATGCCAGAGAAAATGCGTACCGGTGGGCAGCACTACGCACGCCATGGCATCACCGGTGCGGGCCAGTAGCGACACCGAGAACCAGGCCCATGCCACGCTGAGCGTCGTGCCGAAGCGACGGCGGGTTGCCAGCGCCAGCAGACCCAGCGTGGCCCAAGTGGGCAGGTAGAACACCGAGCCGTTGAGCACGTGTGCTGGCACGGTTTGGGCCACCCATTGGTTGAGCGCCTGATAGCCCAGCCAGCCGCCGACGACTGCTGGCCACGTCCAGCCCAGTCCACGACGCAGCAAGGCAAGCAAGGCCACGTTGATGAACAGCAGGATGGGCACGACATCGAGCCAGATTGCCCAAGGCCAGGCCGTGGCGTGCCAGGCGGCACTGCCGAACCCAATCGCGGCCATCAGGACGATCAGCAGCAGGATGTCCGACGCTTGCCGCGCAGTCAGCCCGCTCCGCGACCAGCATCGCCACACGTAGATCGCACCGGCGATGAAGGCCAGATTGGTCAGCGTGTTGAGCGGCTCGCCCAGTAGTCCAGCAGCTGCGCGTTCGCAGTAATGGTCGAGATAGGCCATGCGGCAGTCTAGTTAGGTCCAGTAGCACTTGTAGCAGTGTCGTCGGTGTGATCGAGCCGTAGCCGTCCTGCCACCATACGTGACGTATTGATCAATGGATCTGGCGGTTTGCTGTCGCGCCACAAGACGCCCGTTTCTCTCTGACGTCCGGCGGTGTGATTGGCTATACCACAGGGTAACTACCGCTCCGCCGCTGACAGGGAGTGAGAACGCAGCGATGCTTTCGCCGAGCTGCATAGAGGTGGATCATCCCTGAGGGTGGCTAGATAAGGTAGCGGTTCTCCTCATCGCTCGATCACTCGCAACGCTGGATCAGGCGGGCATGGGCGGCGTCAAGATTGAGCTTGCCATCAAACCCTGCCGGTAGGTGTGCGCTGCTCCACCCTGCTGCCCGCAGTTCGCTGAGGAAGCGGTTGTTGGGATATTGCTGGCTGAACGAAGCACCCTTGAAGTAGTGCGCGAACAGGCGCGCCGGATCGAGTGCGAATTCGCCGCGGTAGCTGGCGCCATCGTCGCGGTCATCCCAGCCCCAGGGGGCATTGGCGGCGTTGTTGCTGCAGCTTTTCAGACCCGAGCCGCAGCCGCCACTGCCATCTCCCTTGAAGCTGCCCCAGCTGGCATAGGTTTGAGCCTGGGCTGCTGGCAGGCCGGCTTCCTGCAAGGCGCGGGGCCAGAGGCCGCCTGGAGCGAACATGCTGACCAGTCGATATGCCACTGCGCGGTCATTGCCGGAGGCCGGTACTTCGGGGTTGCCTTGGGTCGGATAATAGATCACGCCATCCTGGTTGGCCGCACCGGTGAAATTCGTGATGTACGGCCAGGCCTTGAGGCCGTGCCCCTTGGCTTCCTGTGCCGTTTTAGGGCGGGGCACGCCATTATGCTGCTCGAGTGACAGTGTGCCGTCGATGGATTCGTTGCCATTGACGAGTGGACTGCCAACAGGTGTGTAGGCGTAGAAATCGTTATGGAATACGGTGATCATGCCCTCGACCCGGCCCCAGGTGGAGCCGTCCTTGCGCACAGCGATGATGGCGCCTTCCAGGTCGTTCTCGTGCTCGTTGTCGAACGCTGTGTCGGACCAGTCCCGCGGATGATAGAAGGCGTAGCTGATGAAATGGTGGCTGCAGCTTTCCACCACCGAGTAGTAAACGGTGGCTGGCCAGAGGCCGTTACCGCGGCGATCCCAGTTATTGGCGCCATTCCAGTCGCCGTCGTAATCGAAGGCGGTCAGGTATTCCGATGCGTAGTCGCTGTTGTCGGTGTCCTGGTAGTGTACCGGGGCATGACGGTAGGCAAGCTCGTCGTGGCTGGCCGCGAGGCTGGGGGCCGTGGCGATGATGGTCAGGGCCGTTGCGGCCAGGACGGAAAGGTTTGCGCGCATGCGATGCTCCGGCTTCTGGGAAGGAAGCGCGCAACGCTAGCAAGCGCCCATGCCAGGGGAATGACGAAGCGGTGTCGGATTGATGACGGCGCTTTCAAGCGCCTGCTTTCAGCAGCAACGCATCCAGCCAGCGGGTAGGCAGCAGCCGTTTCAGATACCAGAATGCCTTGGTCGGTGCAGTCACTTGGTAGCGAGCCTTGGGATGCCGGCTCTCCAAGGCCGCAACGACGGCGGCACTGGTGGCCTCTGGGCCGAGCGTGAATGCGGTCGTTGGGCCTTCCTTGGCCAAGCGCGCATGTATGGCCTCGTATAGCGCCGCATTGCGCCCCTTCTGGAAAGGCGCCACCCAGGTGGCGAACTCGCGTGCGGCATTGAGCCGGAATCGGCTGGCGATGGGACCTGGCTCGATCAGTACCACGTGGATGTTGCTGCCGGCGAGCTCCAGCCGCAACGTGTCGCAGAAGCCTTCCAGCGCGTACTTGCTGGCGTTGTAGGCACCGCGCATTGGCATGGCAGCGAAACCCAGCACGGAGCTGTTCACCAGCACGCGGCCATGGCCCTGCCGGCGCATCCATGGCAGCAGCGCATTGGTCACCGCCATCGTGCCGAAGACATTGGTTTCGAACTGATGGCGGATCGCCGCGCGGTTCAGGTCCTCGACGGCACCCGGCACGCCGAAGCCGGCGTTGTTGAACAGCGCATCGAGCTTGCCGCCGGTGCGTGTCTCCAGCCAGATGATCGCGGCGGCAATCGAGTCGTCGTCGGCGATGTCGAGCGCGGTTGCGGTGAAACCTTGTTCGATCAGTTGCGCCACATCCTCAGGCTTGCGCGCGGTGGCGTAGACCTGCCAGCCGCCATCCCGCAATGTCTGTGCTGCATGCAGGCCGATGCCACTGGAACAGCCGGTAATCAGGATGGAGCGGGACGCGGTCATGGCGAAGGTCTGGACGAGGGAAGGGTGGATGATGCCACGCGGCAGTGATCAGCGCAGGTAGTCGCTAAGCGCTGACCAGCTTGCGAACTTGCTGGCGAATGGCAGCGTATGCGCCGGACTGGTCGACGGCAATGCCAGCTTGGCGACTGGATGATCAAGCAGTTGGCGCTGACCGATGCGAGCGGCTGTACCGCCGTTAAATGCGACGCAGCGCAACTCGGGCAGCGTCGCCACCAGCTGGCCCAGTGGATTGGCAGCGACGTTGCGCAATGCTGCATCAAGGCTGCCTGCACGCTCAGCCCGGCCGACGACATCCCACAAGGCGATGCCATGCTTTTGTAACGCCGTATAGCGAACAGGCCAATCAAGTGCGAGCAGATCGATGCCGAGCAGTTGGCTGACGATAGGCCAGAACGCGTTGCGCGGGTGCGCGTAGTAGTGGCCGGCGGCGAGTGAGGCTTCGCCCGGCAGGCTGCCGAGAATCAGCACCCTTGCATTCGGCGCGGTGATGGCGGGAAAGCTGGATTTTTTTGTAGTCAAACTACAAACCCATGAAGTGCAAATAGTGCATTTATGAAATAGCGAGTTTTCACGCCATGCCTCGGTTTGCCATTGTTATCATGGTTGTGTAATAAAACTACATGGAGATGTTGGTCATGAAACAGTTGCTACGCACCCTAATCCGTAAAAGCGAACAGATGCTGAACGTACGCTACCAATATCTGTTCCACTGATTCCATCAAACGACAACGCCACCGCAAGGTGGCGTTGTCGTTTGCATGGTCCAGACATCAATTCTTGATCATCGCGTTCGCATCGAAGCCCAGCCGTAGCCCGCCCCATGCCTTGCCATCGACGGTGATCGGCAGGTCAAGCTCGGTCATGATCTCGCCGGTGTCGCGCAGATAGGTCTGGATCAGGAAGCGCTGACGCACTTGCGCAGCGCGTGAGCCGGCCGGATCGTTGAACAGCCGCATATTGCGGCTATTGACCAAGTCGACGGCCTTGTCGCCAGTCGGCGCCTTCGAATACCAGCTGTTGTGGGTGGCGCCATAGCCATTCACATCGACCGCCAGTGAGAACTTGCCGCCAATGGCTTCCTTGGCCAGCCGGTCGTAGAGCGGTTGCATTTCACGCTCGAACTCGGCCACGTAGCAGGTCCGGTACTTCTGCGGCTGCGTGTTCGGCACCGGCTGGTAGTTGCGGTCGAAGACGTTGACGCCACGCTTGAGCATCGCTTCCAGCTTGGTCTGTACCTCGTCGCGGACCTTACCGGCGAGCTGGATGGTGGCATCGAGCTCGCCCTGACCGACGATGTAGCGGCCGATGAGCTCCTGCACCCGCTCGGCCGAGAGCGACAGGTCCTGCGACGATTCCGCGGATTTGGCCATGCGCTCGTTCACCGCCAGCGACAGCTGGTGGATCTCGGCGACGTTGGCATTGACCACGTTGTTGGCTTCGGTGAAGCGTTCCAGCGTGCTGGCAATGTCAGTCAGCGCCTGGCTGGTGCGCTCGAAATCGCCCATCATCCGCGCGAACTGGCCGGATGCCTTCTCGACGACCTCGTGCGTGAGTTTGGCATCGTGCGTGATCTGCTGGGTTTCCTGCTGCGTTTCCGACACTTGCGACAGCATGTTCTCGATGTCGGACGAAATCTCGTCGGTGGCGACTCCGACTTTCTCGGCGAGCTTGCGCACTTCGTCGGCCACCACGGCGAAGCCACGGCCTGCTTCACCGGCGCGCGCCGCCTCGATCGCGGCGTTCAGCGCCAGCAGATTGGTCTGGCCTGAGATCTCACGGATCAGGTCGACGATGCTTTTGATGCTGGAGGAGCGCTGGTTCAGGCCTTCGACAGTGCGGTTGAAGGTTTCGATCTTGCCGGTGATCGCGTTGATGCGCTTGGTCACGTCCTGCAGCTCGGCATAGCTGCCGTGCGCCATTTCCAGGTTCTGCGCGGTGGTGCTGGAGATCGCCTGGGTACGATGCGACACATCGTTGATGCCCACCGTGGTGGTGTTGCTGGCGTCGACGACCTTCTGCGCCAGCTGGTCCTGTTGGTGAGTGGAGGTGGCCGAGTCGCGGATGTTCTTCATCGACTTGGCCGCCTCGAGCGCGATGCCCACAGTCATCGACTGTACGCTGGCGATGATGTCGCGCTGCTTGGCAAGGAAGGCATTGCACGCATGGCCGAGTGCGGCGATTTCGTCGCTGGTGGTGACTGGCACATTGCTCGACAGGTCCCCTTCGCCGCTGGCCGCTTTTTCGAATGCCTTGGTGACCCGGTTGACCGGACGGGTGATCCAGAAATGAAAGTAACCGATCTGCACGGTAACCAGCACCGCGCTACCGACCGTGATGATCCAAGCCCAAGTGATGACGGTGGTTGGTGCCGCGCTGGCGTGGGCGATCAACGCCAGTACCAGCGGGGGCAGCACGAACAGGTAGAGGAAGGCGAACTTGCGGGCAAGCGTGGGCAGCAATGTGCGCTCGAGCGCGCTGTGAAACCCGTGCGATGTGGCCATGCCGTGTCTCCAACGCCCGCTGTGCTGCGGGCTGTGCTGTTATATCGGCGTGGGGCGGGCCGGCTTGAACGGCCCGAACCGGTCCTCAGGCGGCGAACGCGGCTTGCAGATCTTCCAGCTGCAGGTGCCAGTAGTGCAGCATGTGGCGGAACACCGCAAGTTCGGCATCGTTGAAATCGTTATCGCTCTTGGCGAGGTCGAGCGCAATGGCGGCGACCTGCAAACGCTTCTTCGGCTCGTCCACTGTATCCAGCAGCGCCTCGATACGTTCGCGGTCGATCAGCCGGATATTGCCGGCCTCGTCGGCTTCGTCGGAGAGGTCGTTGCAGTAGTCGTGCAGCACCTGGATGAAGCCCTTGCGGCTGATGTCGAGCGCTTCGTAGACGCGCAGGTGCTCCAGCTCGTCGATTTCTTCGGGGTCGAAACTACCATCGCACATCATCTGCAGAACCAGGATGCGGGCCAGCGCTTCGGGGCTGTTATTGGCGTATTTTTTCATTGGGGGCTGTCCTTCTCTTGGGCTGACGCGGCGATGAGTGCATCCCATTGCGCCGCGACTTGGCTCGGGGCCGATGCGATCTTGCGGCTATGGTAATCGAAAAACAGACAGGTCGTCTTCGCTGCAGCCACCGGCTTGCCGTCCGCGATTTCCCTGATGCCGTAGTGCAGCTCGAACTGGGAGCGGACCCGTTCCTGGACACACACATCGATCACAAGTGCCTGGCCGAAGAAGGCCTCGCCAAGAAAGCTGACGGTGGCATCGGCCAGAATGATGCCAGGATGGTCGTCGCTGCCGAGCTCGCTCAGGCCGAACTCGTTCAGGAAGCCAAGCCTTGCCTCCTGCAGGTAGGCCAGGAGGCGATCGTTGCCGACGTGACCACCATAGTTGAGATCGGTGGCACGGACTGTGAGCGAAAGGGTGTAATCGCTGCGCGCGGGCAGGGCGAGCTTGATCCGGGGCATGGGTTTGATGGGGCGCAAAAACGCCGATATTACCGGCTGCGGCGCGCCTTGGCTGCGTGGCCCGCCTGGGGCATCTGCTAGACTGCAGGTATCGCCATCTGGGAGATTGCCATGTACCAGCGCATCCTCGTTCCGGTCGACGACAGCGAGACCAGCGCCGCTGCCGTGCAGGAAGCCACGCGATTTGCCTGCGAACAGCGCGCCGTGATCCGGCTCGTCCACGTGATCGATCTGGCCCAGTTCGCCTGGAGTGCCAACGAATTCCTTGATGTGCCGCAATTGCAGGAGGCCTTGCGCAATTCCGGCAAACAGCTGCTGGAGCGCCACGCCGAGGCGCTGCGTGCAGCGGGACTGGCGCCCGAGCAGGAGCTGCTTGAGGCCTGGGGCGGCAATCTCGCGCACACCATCGTCGAAGACGCCAAGAAATGGAATGCCGAGCTGATCGCGATGGGCACCCACGGCTTTGGCGGGCTGACGCACCTGCTGCTTGGCAGCGTGGCCGAAGGCGTGATGCGGTCGACAGTCGTGCCGGTATTGCTGGTGAGAACGCCCGCGCATGGCAAGTAAGACCCTGTTGCGCGTGGAGGACCACGCGCGCGATGCTGCTGGCTTTACCTATGTCTATCCGGTGATATCACGCCGGGCTGGTGGCGTATCGATCGGCATCAACCTCAACCCCAACAACGCCTGTAACTGGCGCTGCGTGTATTGCCAGGTGCCGGACCTGCAGCGTGGTGGCCCGCCACCGATCGATCTCGATCAGCTGGCTGGCGAGCTGGATACGATGTTGCACGATGTGGTCTACGGCGACTTTATGCAGCGGCGCGTGCCTGAAGGCGCTCGGCGCCTGAATGACATTGCATTTTCCGGCAACGGCGAGCCAACCATGGCTTCGGAGTTTACGGACGCGGTAGAGATTGTCGGCCAGATGCTGGCCCGCTTCGCGTTGACTGGTCAGATCAAGGTGGTACTGATCACCAATGGCAGCCAGGTGGCCAAACCCAGGGTACAGCAGGCATTGGCCGCGATGCGCGGGTTTGGTGGGGAGGTGTGGTTCAAGCTTGATCGCGCGCCTAAGGACGGCTTTTCGTCGGTCAATCAAGTCCAGATGTCACGCACGGCGGTAGAACGCAATCTCTCGGCCGCTGCTGCATCCTGTCCGACTTGGCTACAGACTTGCATGTTTGCCCAGCAAGGCCGGCTGCCCGATGAATCTGAGCTCTCGGACTATCTGGCATTTCTCGCAAAACAGCGCGAGAGCGGTGTCGCGATCCAAGGGGTGTTGCTCTATGGCTTGGCGCGACCGTCGATGCAGCCAGAGGCGGCCGAATTGGCACCGGCGCCCGCAGAATGGATGCAGGCACTGGCAACCAGGATCGAGGCGACTGGCATGCCGGTCAGGCTCAGCCTTTAGGCTGGTGCGTAGCAGATGAAGAAAGAGCCGCGATGATGCGGCTCTATCTGATCAGGCTTGGCGGGCGTAGCTGCCGGCAGCGGCGCTTTTCTCCACCGGATGGCCCTGTTCACGGGCGGCGGCCTTGAGTGTCTCGTAGAGCTCCGGCTTCTGCTTGCGCAGGTACTGCAGAATGCGCATGTCCTCTCGAGTGAGGTCGGCGAGGTCGATTTCCTCGACATGCACCACACGCAGCAGTTCGCGCACCGGCTTGGGCATGGCGCGACCGCTCTCGTAACGGGAGCCACCACTCTGGGTCACGCCGATGCGGCCCCAGAATTGTTGCTGGTTGAGGCCGAGACGACGGCGGATTTCGCGGGGGTTGAGGGTTTCTTCGGTCATGTGGCTTTACTCCTGGGTGTTGCCGCTGCAGCTACAATCCGGGACGCTCCCGGTCCGCGCGTGACAACGTATGCCGCCATCTTATCGGGGCGAACAGGTCAATCACACGTGACTATTCCCACAGCAAAAACGTAAACAGCACCTCATCCCATGGGAACTTCTATCGATTTGGCATTCGCGCCGGGCTTGCGTGCAGCAGCCTGCAGCGCATTGATGCAGGATGATCCGGCGTCCAAGCTGGCAATGGTTGCGGCCATTGCGCCGCAGGCGCCTGTGGAAACCGAGCTCGATGTGGTGGCCGTGCCGATTCCCGGCCGGCCGGAGCTGCCGGAGCTGGTGGCGCCATCCGCGTTGGTGCAGCGCAATGCGACGGCTATCGAAGGTCGTGCCGCCTTGCTGCACGCCATCGCCCACATCGAGTTCAATGCGATCAACCTGGCGCTTGATGCGATCTATCGCTTTGCGGGCATGCCGGACGAGTATTACCGTGACTGGCTACAGGTCGCGCGTGAGGAGGCTTTGCATTTTTCGCTGTTGGTCGAGCACCTTTACGGCATGGGTTATCGCTATGGCGATTTTCCCGCGCACAACGGTCTGTGGGAGATGGCGGTCAAGACCGATGGCGACGTGATGGTGCGCATGGCGCTGGTGCCGCGCATCCTGGAGGCGCGCGGGCTGGATGTCACGCCGGGCATCCGCGAGAAGCTCAAGCAGTCGGGCGATGCACGCGCCTGCGAAATCCTCGATGTAATCCTGCGAGACGAAGTAGGCCACGTGCGGGTAGGCAATCGCTGGTACCACTACTGCTGTACCTTGCGCGGTCTTGATCCCATTGCCACGTTCGTGCGTTTGCTGCGCGAGCACGAAGCGCCTCGGCTCAAGGGGCGACTCAACTATCCGGCGCGGCGCGCGGCGGGTTTCAGCGAGGAAGAGCTGGCGCTGATCGAATCATTGAAGGAAAGCTGAGGGCCATTTTGCTCGAATTGCCGTGCCCGTGTTGCGGCTTTCTGACGTTCGAGGAAGCCTATGGCTGCTACACGATCTGCCCCGTCTGTGGTTGGGAGGATGATGATTTGCAGCTTGCGCATCCAACCGTCGCAGGCGGGGCCAATCATCTCTCGCTGGCTCAAGCGCAAACTGCCGCGTTCATCGAACTTGCGCACGGATATCGACGGGGACGAAACTGGCGCCCCTTGCTGCCGCAGGAGATCGGCATGGCGCAGCTAGAAAAGCACACCGGGCGTAGAAGCTCCCCGGTGCCTGATAAGACATGTGTTTATCGGTGTGATTCGAAAGGCGAGTAAGTGAAAACGCGCAACTTCTGTTGCGCGTTTTGCGTTGGCTTAGCCGATCATCACCTCGATATCACTGCGCTCGCCGGCCACATCGTTAAAGGTGGCGAGCAGCGCCTCGAACTGCTGCTGGCCCAATAATGGCAGTGTCTGTACACAACCGCGCCAGACGATTTGCACCGGACCTTCCAGGCTGCCGGTCAACACATCGTGCAGGGCGTCGAGGTTGCGGCCGAAGTCGGCCGGGAAATCCAGCTGGCGCGCCAACTGGTCGTAGATATCGTTCATGCTGCGGATGTTGTTCAGCACCACGCGGCGAGGTTCAGCCATGTTCCATCCTCCTTGTCGTTTTGTGACCGGTGCCTATGGCCCGGCAGGGCTACTGTAACGCGATTCGCGCCATCAACGGCAGGCGGGAATCTCGAAGAAGCGCTCGTAGTGATCGACGGTCAGGTAGCGACGCCCCGTTGGTTGGTAGACGAGGCGTTTGGCGTTGCGCCTGCCGCCCTTGTAGTCGAGATCGGCTTCGCGATATTCCCCGGCCGGTAGCCGTCGTTCGCGATTGCCAAAGCGGTCGCCGCCGATGCTGTGGCGGGGCAGCACCCGCCACAAATCCTGGCCCGGTTGCCAGCCTGCCTTGCGTGCCTGCTGTTTGGTGACAAAGTGCGCCGGCAGCCGCTGTTCGCGAGCCAGCGTTTGCAATACCTCGGTCAATTCCTTGCCGTCCAAACGGTAGCGGGTGGCGAGCTCATCAGCGACGTTGCGGCAATCCGTGGCGACTGCTGGTGAGCCGCAAACGGCGAGCAACAGGGCGATAAAGGTACGCATGGCTGATTTCCCGGTGAACGATAGCGGTGGGGATTCTGCCAGCATGTCGACTCCTGAGTCAGCCAGCGCGGGTCAGCACCACCAGCTTGAGCTCCTCATGGTCGACCAGGCGGAAGGTGAGCTGCTGATAGCTGAGCTGGCCGAGCGTGGGGTGGTTGAAGCCACGTAGCCCGCCCTGGCGTTCGAGCACGTCGTGGCGGCGCCAGAATTCGGCAAACGGTGTGCTCGCTGCGGCCAGGCGTGCAACGAATTCCTGCAATGCCGGATCGTCGAGGTGACTGCGGCGGTCGGCACGGAACTCGGCAACCAGTCGCCGCGCCCGTGCCTCCCAATCCTCGACCAGCTCGCGGGCGCTGGGATTGAGGAAGACGTAGTCGAGCAGGTTGTGCGGGCCATCCTGATCCAGCCAGCCGGTGAATAGCTGGGCCGCCGGGGCATTGAACGCCACCACTTCCCATAAGCGCCCGAGCACGTAGGCCGGCGTGTGGATGTCGCCCAGTAATTGCTCGAACAAGGGTGTGGGCAGGCTCTGCTCGGATGGCACGGCGCGAATATCCACCCGACCGGCGAGCTCGAACAGGTAGGCACGCTGGGTGCGGTCGAGCCGCAGGGCGGTGGCCAGTCGGTCGAGCGCATCGCTGGACACATTGATATCACGCCCCTGTTCGATCCAGGCATACCAGGTGGGGCTGATATCGGCGAGTTGTGCCACTTCCTCGCGCCGCAACCCGGTAGTACGGCGCCGCATGCCTGCTGGAAAGCCGAAGGCGGCCGGCTCGCATTTGCGACGTTGAGCGGCGAGGAAATCACCGAGTTCCTTGCGGCGGATGGTGGGCATGGATGATCCGATTATCCTGTTACCAATTACTATTGATACCAGTATAAACACTGGTCTTGTTGTCGTGGCACGTTGCGCATAATCTCGCATCCCATAGGCACCTCGCCCTTTTCAGCTACGGAAACCGGCCATGAGCGCGCAAACGCTGTACGACAAACTCTGGAATTCGCATGTGGTGCGTCAGGAAGAAGACGGCACCTGTCTGATCTATATCGATCGCCACCTGATCCACGAGGTCACGAGTCCGCAGGCGTTCGAAGGCTTGCGCTTGGCGCAGCGCCAGCCGTGGCGCGTCAGTTCGGTGGTGGCTACGGCCGATCACAATACGCCGACCGATCACTGGGACGAAGGCATCAAGGATCCAATCTCGCGCCAGCAGGTGGAAACGCTGGATGCCAACATCAAGTTCTTCGGTGCCTTGGCCTATTTCCCGTTCAAGGACAAGAAACAGGGCATCGTGCACGTGGTCGGCCCGGAAAACGGTGCCACCCTGCCAGGCATGACGGTGGTGTGCGGTGACAGTCACACCTCCACCCATGGTGCCTTCGGCGCCTTGGCTCATGGCATCGGCACTTCCGAAGTGGAGCATGTGCTGGCCACGCAGACACTGGTTGCCAAGAAGTCCAAGGCCATGCTGATCAAAGTGGAAGGCAAGCTTGGCAACGGCGTCACCGCCAAGGATGTCGCGCTCGCCATCATCGGCAAGATCGGCACCGCCGGTGGTACCGGCTATGCGGTCGAGTTCGGCGGCAGCGCCATCCGTTCGCTGTCGATGGAAGGCCGGATGACGCTGTGCAATATGGCAATCGAGGCCGGTGCCCGTGCCGGCATGGTGGCGGTCGACCAGACCACCATCGACTATGTGCAAGGCCGCCCATTTGCGCCGACCGGTGCGACGTGGGATGCCGCCGTTGCGTACTGGAAGACACTGGTCTCGGACGAGGGCGCAACATTCGATGCCGTGGTTGAGCTCGCTGCCAGCGAGATCGAGCCGCAGGTCACCTGGGGTACCAGCCCGGAGCAGGTGGTGGCGGTAGGTGCCCGTGTGCCGAACCCGGTAGCCGAATCCGACGCGGTGAAGAAGAACAGCGCCGAGCGCGCGTTGCAGTACATGGGCCTTACTGCCGAGACGCCGATCACCGAGATCGCCATCGACAAGGTGTTCATCGGCTCCTGTACCAATAGCCGGATCGAGGACTTGCGCGCTGCGGCGGCGATTGCCCGCGGCCGCAAGAAAGCGGACAACGTGAAATTGGCATTGGTGGTGCCGGGCTCTGGCCTGGTGAAGGCGCAGGCCGAAGCCGAAGGCCTCGACAAGGTGTTCACCGAGGCTGGCTTCGAATGGCGCGAGCCGGGTTGCTCGATGTGCCTGGCGATGAATGCCGACCGGCTGGAGCCGGGCGAGCGGTGTGCCTCGACCAGCAACCGCAACTTCGAAGGCCGGCAAGGGCAGGGTGGTCGCACTCACTTGGTCAGTCCGGCGATGGCGGCGGCGGCGGCGATTGCAGGTCATTTCGTCGACGTGCGCCAATGGCAATAGGAGCACGACGATGAGGCGTTTTGCCCTGATTCTGGCCGCGTGTGCCGCATTGGCAGCGCTGCCGGGCTGCAACACGGTCAACGGTTTTGGCAAGGATCTCAAAAAACTGGGCGACCAGATCGAAGAAAAGTCGGCGAAATAAAGGCAAACAGATGAAAGCATTCACCCAACTCAACGGCATTGTCTGTCCGCTCGACCGGGCCAACGTCGACACCGATGCCATCATTCCCAAGCAATTCCTCAAGTCGATCAAGCGCTCGGGCTTCGGGCCCAACCTGTTCGACGAGTGGCGCTATCTGGATCATGGCGAGCCGGGCATGGACAACAGTGGCCGGCCGATCAATCCGGAGTTCGTGCTGAATTTCCCGCGCTATGCCGGTGCGCAGGTGCTGCTTGCACGGGAGAACTTTGGCTGCGGCTCTTCGCGCGAGCACGCGCCGTGGGCCATCGACGACTACGGTTTCCGCGTCGTGATCGCGCCGAGCTTTGCCGATATCTTCTTCAACAACTGCTTCAAGAACGGTCTGCTACCCATCGTGCTCGACGCGGCAGTGGTCGACCAGCTGTTCAACGAGTGTGCGGCGAACGATGGCTACCGGCTCAACGTCGATCTGGCTACGCAGACTGTGATGACGCCATCCGGTGCATCGTTCGGTTTTGACATCACCGCCCATCGCAAGCATTGCCTGCTCAATGGCCTTGATGAGATCGGCTTGACCTTGCAGCACGCGGACGAGATCAAGACATTCGAAGCCGCGCATCGCGATCGGCAGCCCTGGCTGTTCGTCCAATAAGGCGAGCCAGCGGTTTCTTGGGCAAGGTCAACCGGCCTTGCCCAAGCCCATTTATACTAATAAGGTTTATTACCTAGCCAGCCTGGAAAGCGTACAAGACATGATCCTGCATAAATTCAAGAACCAAAGCGATCTCGACCGCGCCGCCGCCGACCTCATCATTTCGGTGGTGCGCAGCAAACCCAATGCCGTGCTCGGCATGGCCACCGGTGGCACTCCGGTCGGGTTGTACAAGGAAATCGTCAAGACCTATCAGGCCGGTCTCGTGAGCTTCAAGGAAGCCCGCACCTTCAACCTCGATGAATACGTCGGCCTGCCGGTAACGCACCCGGAAAGCTATCGCGCCTTCATGCAGCGCAACCTGTTCGACCATATCGATATCAAGGCCGAAAACACCCATGTGCCCAATGGCAACGCCGCTGATGTCGACGCCGAATGCCGTCGCTACGATGAGCTGATGTACCAGCAAGGTCCTGTGGATCTGCAACTGCTGGGTATCGGCCACAATGGCCATATCGGTTTCAACGAGCCGGATACCGAGCTGTCGCGCTTCACTTATCAGGTCACGCTCAAGGCCGAGACGCGCGAGGCGAACAAGCGCTTCTTCAACAGCATCGACGAAGTACCGACCCACGCCGTAACCATGGGCATGGGCTCCATCATGCAGGCGCGCGCGATCCTGCTGGTGGTGAAGGGCCAGGAAAAGGCCGAGATCCTTGACCGTACGTTGAATGGCCCGATCACCACCCAGGTGCCAGCCTCCCTGCTGCAAACCCACCCGCGCGTGATCGTGATGACCGATTGCGACGTTGAATACAAGAGCCAGCCCTAAACTCAGCTGTGCTTGATCTCGTAAAGAGGGGCTTGCCCCTCTTTTATCATGTCTGCTGCTCTTAAACATTCAGGCAGTGTTCTGTGTTGGTGGAATATCGGAATGAAGTTTGCATTCGAGCGCGTGTTGAGAGCGTTGATCGCAATTTTTGCCGGATTGTGTCTCGTCACGTCCAGCTATGCCGCTCCAAAGTCCTCACGTGTAGGGGATTCGGAAGAGGCGCAGATCTTGTTTTGGGAGACGATCAAAGATAGCAAGGATGAGGCCGAGTTTCGTGCCTATCTGGAGCGCTATCCGGATGGTGTGTACTCCGAACTGGCAAAGATCAAACTTGCGCGTTTGCAACGGCCTGCAGCAGCCGTTGCACCACCGCCTGTGCCTAGTGTGGTCCCGCAGCCGACAACGAAGGCCGTAGTGGCGACGGTCACGCCTTCGCCTGTTCCAACGTTGTCGCCTTCTGCAGAGATCCGCTATCGAGTTCGTGCTTTGGGTAACAGCAAGGGCGAGGTGAAATTGCGACCGAATGGCACCGGTTGGAGCCTGATCAATTCCGGTGCCGATGTGCACGATTGCTTGCTTGGTGCAATGACGGACGTGAGCCAGGGTGATCGGGTTCTTGATGTCGCACGTGTCTTGTCTGAAGCCGGCAGCGGAAGGGCGGACTACAAACGCAGGATTATGGGCAAGGATGGCGAAGAGGTAGCGATGAGCCTCAGCTATACCCAGCGTTCGGACAATGGCGCCATCACCTCTATTTCGGCCAAGGGCCGTGAGGAAGGGCATAGTTTGTATGGCCACAATGATCCGATCAGGCTGGCGTTTTCCATCGTGATTGATCGCAACCGTAATGTGATTACATCTGCGAAGACGGTTCAGAGCAATTCTGCGGGTAGGCGCTACGAATGCGAGGTGACCTTGGTGCAATAAAGCCCCGTCACTAGTGCAATTGAATTTCCAATTTAAGAGATAAGTTATGAAAGTCCTTATTCTTCCCGGCGATGGTATCGGCCCGGAAATCGTCGCCCAAGCCAAGAAAGTGTTGAACCAGCTGATTGCCGAAGGCCTGGCCGTTGAGATCAGCGAAGCGCCGCTCGGCGGCGCAGCTTATGACGCGTATGGCGCGCCGTACCCGGAGTTCACCCAGAAGCTGGCGCGTGAAGCCGATGCCATCCTCTTGGGCGCCGTGGGCGGTCCGCAGTATGACAAGCTCGACCGGCCGCTGCGCCCGGAGCGTGGCCTGTTGGCCATCCGCAAGGATTTGGGCCTGTTTGCCAATCTGCGCCCGGCCATTCTCTACCCTGAACTGGCCAATGCCTCGACGCTGAAGCCGGAAGTGGTCAGCGGGCTCGATATCCTGATCGTGCGTGAACTGACCGGCGACATCTATTTTGGCCAGCCGCGCGGCGTGCGCGTCAACGACAACGGCGAGCGCGAAGGCTTCAACACCATGCTCTACGCCGAATCGGAAATCCGTCGCATTGCGCATGTGGCTTTCCAGGCGGCACAAAAGCGTGGCAAGAAACTGTGCTCGGTCGACAAGGCCAACGTGCTGGAAACCACCGAGTTCTGGAAGGAGATCGTCACCGACGTTGCGAAGGAATACCCGGACGTCGAGCTCAGTCATATGTACGTCGACAACGCCGCAATGCAGCTGGTGCGCGCGCCCAAGCAGTTCGATGTGATGGTTACCGGCAATATCTTCGGTGACATCCTGTCGGACGAGGCCTCGATGCTGACCGGCTCGATCGGTATGTTGCCGAGTGCGTCGCTCGACGCCAACAACAAGGGCCTGTACGAACCCAGCCATGGTTCGGCGCCCGATATCGCCGGCAAGGATGTGGCCAACCCGCTGGCGACCATCCTGTCGCTGGCGATGCTGCTGCGTTACAGCCTGAACGACGAGGCACGGGCGGTGCGGGTGGAGAACGCCGTGAAGGCGGTGCTGGCCCGTGGCCTGCGTACGGCCGACATCTACGAGGCGGGCACCGAGAAGGTGAGCTGCTCGGCAATGGGCGACGCCGTGGTTGCCGCGCTGTAATCCACGTCGGCATCGATAAAACGGCACCGCGTGAGCGGTGCCGTTTTTACTTGGAGGCGATGGCTTCAGCTCACGCCGCTGCCGGAGCCGCTCACCAGCACCGGTGCGCGATAGCCTTCCGGTTTGTCACCCACCGTGGCGCCGCCGTAGATCATGCCTTGCATGGCATTGGTGAAGAAGTAGTAAGGGAAGGGCACGTTGGGGGCGCTGATCGCGTCGAGCCGTGCGACAAGCTCGGCTGGCAGCGTGAAATCGAGTGCCTGCAGGTTCGATTGCAGTTGCTCGGGTTTGCTTGCTCCGGCGATCACGCTGGCAATGCCAGGGCGGTTGGCCACCCAGTTGAGCGCCACCTGGTTCATCGGTCGGTCGATCTCGTTGGCCACCTGCTCCAGCTTGGCAACGATGGCCCAGTTGCGCTCGGTCAGGTGCTGGAATGCCGGGTTGCCGTTGCCCTGCATCACGGCGAGTCGCCCTTCAGGAATCGCACCGGGCCGATACTTGCCCGAGAGGAGGCCGCTTGCCAGCGGGCTCCACACGGTGATGCCCATGCCCAATTCGGTAGCGAGCCGGGTGTATTCGTGCTCGAGGTTGCGTTCCACCAGCGAATATTGCAGCTGCAGCGCGGCAATCGGCTCGTAACCGCGCCATTCCGCCAGTGTCTGCATCCGCGCGGCGTACCAGGCTGGCACATCCGACAGACCGATATGGCGTACTTTGCCCGAGCGGACCAGGTCGTCCAGCGTGCGGATTACCTCCTCGGCCGGGGTGATCTGATCCCAGGCATGCAGGTAATAGACATCGAGGTAATCGGTGCCGAGCCGTTTCAGCGAGCCCTCCACCGCGCGCAGGATGTTCTTGCGACCGTTACCGCCGCCGTTCGCATTGCGCTCGCCCAGGTTGAAGGTGAACTTGCTGGCCAGCACCACCTGATCGCGTGC
Source organism: Chitinolyticbacter meiyuanensis (assembly GCF_008033135.1). Lineage (NCBI taxonomy): Bacteria > Pseudomonadati > Pseudomonadota > Betaproteobacteria > Neisseriales > Chitinibacteraceae > Chitinolyticbacter > Chitinolyticbacter meiyuanensis. Next base: position 2,670,629 of record NZ_CP041335.1, on the reverse strand, counting down.
CTGGCGGGCGGCGACGAATTCGCCGAGCCAGGATTCACTGGTGCCGTTGGTGTAGGCATCGGCGGTATCGAAGAAATTGCCGCCGGCATCGAGGTAGAGATCGAACACACGCTGTGCTGCGGCCTTGTCCGACCCCCAGCCCCATTCGGTGCCGAAAGTCATGACGCCGAGCGAGAGGCGGCTGACGCGCAGGCCAGTGCGGCCCAGGGTGTAGTAACGATCGATGGCCATGGTGTTGCTCCTGGAAAGTTGGATGGGCTGGAACACCTGCGCAGCTTAGTTCGCCACACTGTGAGGAAAAATGGCCATAATCTTCTCAACTTGTTAAGCGGTGTTTATCAATGAGGCTGGATCAACTCGATGGCATCGTCGCTTTTGTCACCGTGGCGCAAAAGCGCAGCTTCACCGCGGCGGCGGCACAGCTGGAGGTGACGCCACCGGCGGTCAGCCTGGCGGTGAAATCGCTGGAGGCGCGGCTGGGCGTGCGCCTCTTGCATCGAACCACCCGCAGTGTGGGGCTGACTGAGGCGGGCGAGCGCTACTATGCGCAGGTGGCGCCGGCGATGGCCGACGTGCTGGCGGCTGGCGTGGCACTCGATGAGTTTCGTGATCAACCAGCTGGCACACTGCGCCTGACCTTGCCACGCAGCACGCTGCCGCTGCTGGCGGAAGGGTTGCGCGAATTCATGGCGCGTTATCCGCAGATCCGGCTGGAGTTGAGCCAGGAGGATCGTTTTGTCGATATCGCAGCGCAGGGCTTCGATGCGGGCATCCGGCTCGGCGAATCGGTCGAGGGGGATATGGTGGCCATGCCGCTGATGGCGACGCAGCAGGTCGCCATCGTCGGCAGCCCAGGTTATTTCGCGCAGCATGTGCCACCCCGCCGCATCGAGGATCTGCGGCAGCATCGCTGCATCCGCTACCGCTTTCAGTCCACCGGCGCCATCTATCGCTGGGAACTGCTGCGCAACGGGCGCGAGGTGGAAGTGGAGATCGACGGGCCGCTCACCGTCAGCGATAGCGCCTCCATGCCCTGGCTCGCCGAACACGGCTTTGGTTTAGCCTACACGTTTTCCGGTCTGGTCGAAGCGGCAGTGGCGCAGGGGCGGCTGATCCCGGTGTTGCAGGCGGCCTGCCCGACTTGGCCGGGCTTCTACCTCTATTACCCTTCGCGGCGGCAACTGCCGGCCAAGTTGCGCTGCCTGATCGACTTCTGGCGCGAATGGCAGCGCACGCCGCCCTCACTGCAGGAGCAAGCATGAGCGCAACGCTGTATGACCAGCTGCAAGCTGTCACCGATGAGGCGAGTTTCCTTGCCTTCGTTGCCGCCCTGCATGCGGACCGCCTGGTCCAGGAGCAGGGCGAGAATACCGGCTGGCAGGCCCAAGGCATCGCCGCCTTTCTCGAGGCGGCGCTGACCTGGGGCGAGACCACCCAGCTTGGTCGCACCCAAGGCCTGCGCGATGCCTCGCCGTGGAAACGCTGCGCCATGCTGCTTTACAGCGGCAAGGTCTACGACTAGTCGCCGAGTCGTTTGCTATCCCGAGTCCGTTCCCTGGATCGTTATCGCATCGGCTCGCCAAAGCCGAGTAACACGGCGTGATGGCGCACATCGGCAGGCCAGCCGGCCGTGATGCTGTCGAATTTCTGCCTGTCGTTCGCAAACAACGCCCGGCTTGCTTCTTCGAAGCCGGCGAAGTCGCCGGCAATGGCGGACATGAAGTTGTAGGCCCGTTCGTGTGCCAGACGCATGTGTTCCTTCTCCACGCCGGTGCGCCGCGCCTCTTCCACCAGCTTGCGCAAGGCGACGGACGCGCCGCCTGGTTGCGCCCCCAGCCATTCCCAATGCCGGGGCAATAGCGTCACCTCCTTGGCGACGACGCCGAGCCTGGGGCGACCACGGCCGCGAGCGTCGGTCGGTGCGACTTCATCGAGCGCTGTGGAGGTATCCGTTTCCTTGTTGGCAGAAGCGGGAACATGCGGCATGAGGTGCGCCAGCATTTGCTCGTCGCTGCCACGGGTATCGATATCGATCGTGCGCCCCGTCGTATCGTCGAATACCAGCAACGGGCCCGGTACGGCTTCGATCTGCAGCCTTTTCAACGTGTGTGCTGCAAGCTGGATAGTCCCGGTGGCCACACGGTGATGGCCATCAAAGCAGGTGAAGGTGGGGAGCGAGTTGTCTGGCACGGCAGTTGTCCGAGTCGTAGGCGATGACTGATTATTGCCCGGATAAAATTAATCGTCAATTTAATACGGGTAAAATTATTTGTAAAATTATTTGTACCAGCGCATCGAGGGCGATACGGCAGCTGCGTCCAGGAAAAACGGCGGCCCAAGGCCGCCGTTCGGGAGTGCTCTGCTACTTGGTGATGCTCTTGAACACGGTCAGCCCCAGCACCAGGAAGATCAGGAACAGGACGATGGCGATGTAGAACAACACCTGTGCGATTGCTGCGGCACCGCTGGCGATGCCGGTAAAGCCGAAGAGGCCGGCGATCAGCGAAACGACAAAGAAAATCAAGGCCCATTTCAGCATGGCGGTTCTCCGGGTAGGCGGTAGAGCCAGCCTAAGCCCAAGCCTGATATACCGCTGTCCGGGCGCTGCTGCACCGTGCTGTAGGTTGAATCCGGCATTTACCAGCCGGCGTGCCGGTACGTGCTGGCGATCAGCGCCACGGTGGCAGCGGCATCCTCGCCGGTAACTGGCATCGTTTGCTGCGTTGCCAGGCAGTCCAGCCAGGCATCAAGCTCGGCCCGATAGGGATCAATGGCGCTGAAGGCGAGTGTGATCGGGTGGGGACCATGCTCAGTGATGCGGACCCGTGCAGGATCGAACGCTGCATCGCTTTCGATGGTGGCATGCTCGAATCGCAAGCAGAAACCGTGGCTGTTGGCTGGGAAGCCGGTCCCGCCGAGGTAATGCACACAGAATCCGTCGGCGAAGCCCAGTTGCAGGGCGACCCGATCCTCCAGCTGATGCGTTGAGGGCTGGCGCTTGTCGATCCCGGCGGCAATGAACTGCACTTCACCGAACACGCTGCGCAGCCAGTCCAGTTCGTGGGCGGCGACCTCGAACAGATAGCCACCGCTGCCGGCACGCTGCCCCTTCCACGGCGCGATCTTGAGAAAGTCGTGTTCCAGCCGCCAGAAGCTGCCGTGCAATGCTCGCCCCAGCAGCCCGGCATGGTAGGCCGCAGCAATGGCACGATAGGGCTCGAACCAGCGCAGCACGTGACCCACCATCAGTTGCCGTCCCGATTCGGCGCATGCGTGATTGATGGTGGTGCAATCGGCCTCACTGAGCGCCATCGGCTTTTCCAGGAACACGTGCTTGCCCGCTTGCAGCGCTGCGATTGCATGCGCCGCGTGGTGGGCAGGCGGTGTCGCGATCAGCACCGCCTCGATGTCCGGCCGAGCGCAGAGTGCCGAAACGCCGTCGCATGCTTCGGCATCTAGTTCGGTGGCTAGGTGAGCAGCGCGCTGCTGATCCTGGTCGCAAACTGCTTTGAGACCTATGCGGCCGGTTCCCATGGCGGCTTGGGCCAGGAAGCGGCCGAACTGGCCGCAGCCGATCAGGCCAATGGCGAATGAGGCAGGGTTCATCGCACGGCCTCTAACGCCACGGCTTGCCCGCTTGCTGCAGCCTGCAAGGTGGCGTAGTGAGCAGCAACCTGTTCCAGCATCAGTGCACGTGGCGTAGGTGCCGTGCCGTCGAGGAAGAAGCGCCGCATTGCGGCGAACAGCAACTCGTATCCAACGTCGAAATCGAGTTCGGCCGAGACCCCACTGCTGCCGTACAGCTTGAGGGTGAAACCATACCAGTCACTACCGGGCCCGAGCAGTGTCAGCGTGCCGCGGGCTGCGCCCACCGGGCTGTCGGCTGCGTATTCGACCATTACCGTGGCGGGGCCCCTCAGGCGGTGCGGGTCACCCGACAGGCTTGGCAGGTCGGCTTGGACCACGCGTGCCAATCCGGGGCCCAGCGTGCTGGCGAGGCAGGCATAGAGATGTGGCAGGTACCAGTCCGCGGTGTCGGTGGGACCAACCAGCGAGAAGTAGCGCAAGGCACCGATCTCGGCCAGGGTGGCACGGATGCGCGAAGCGGCCCGCGTGTGCAACAGGGCTGAGGCAGAGTAGACCGCCGCGCTGTGTGCATCGGCCAGCGCGAACACCGAGCGGGCATCGGCCACGCTGCCGGCAAGCGGCCGGTTGAGGAAGACACGTCGTCCGGCAGCCAGATGTGGCGCGGCCAGTGCCAGATAGTCGGCAGGCTGCAGCGTGGCGATCACCACGCCATCGCAGCCTTCGGCCACGGCCTGCGGCGTGGACACCACCTCGGCGCCGATCTCGTTGGCCAGTGCAACGGCAACACTCGCATCCGCATCCCACACCCGCGCGGCAACGAGGCCATGCTGAGCTTCCTGATGCCATTGTCGAGCCCACATCCTGCCGTGGGTGTAGTCAGCACAGCCGATGATGCCGATACGAAGTGCATTGCTCATGCCTCTCTCCCTGGTTTCGTCGGGGGCTGCGTTGCCATTACCCGAGTGTGCAATGTGAACTATCGCACTGCCATTTCAGTGTTCGATCGGATACTAATATTGCACGGATATCAGCGGGCGACGCCCTGAAACTGCGGCGGGAGTGCATCAACATGAAACGAATCTGGATGGTGTGCGCATTGCTTGCCGGCCAATGGGCCCAAGCAGAAGTGGGCGTATCGGTAACATTGGGAGATCCGAATTTCTACGGCCACATCGAAATCGGCAACTACCCGAGCCCGGCGCTTATCTATCCGCAGCCTATCGTGGTGGTGCAGCAACCGCAGCGCTATACGCCGATTTACCTACGCGTGCCGCCGGGCCATGCCAAGAACTGGAAAAAACACTGCGGCCACTACAACGCCTGCAATCGCCCGGTTTATTTCGTGCAGGACCGTTGGTACAACGATGTATATGTGCCGCGCTATCGCGAGGCCCATCCCGACCGCGATCCTCACGATGAGGATCATGGGCACCATGGAAAAGGCCACGGTAAGGGTAAGGGCAAGCATGATTGAGCGTTGCCGCTGCCAGGTAAAGATTCACGTTGTCTCATTGCAATCTTGGGCGACAACGCATAAGAGTGATGGTGGACTTGAAATGGTAAGCTTTCACCCTTACCTTACAGCCTAACCGAACCTATACCAATGCACAGGATTGCTCGATGACTGAAGGGGCGTACTCCCATCCCTCCGAATTGTTCGTCAACCAGGATGAAAACTGGCAAATGCTGCGCGCCCAGTCTGAGCGCGAAACGCAGGACAAGATCGCCGTAACGCGCAAGAAGCGCGAGCTGCGCGATCAGCTGGTACAGCTGGCGGCCGAACGCGGTTATTCGGTGGAGCAACTCATCGAGCTGCTTGATCTGCCGGACGCCCACGCGCAGCTGGGCTGAAATCACCTCAAACAAAAACGGCCACCCTAGGGTGGCCGTTTCCGTGTTGGCTGGGATCAGCAGCCGAGGTTGTTGCCCGAGGTCACGCCAAGGATCTGAGTGAAGCTCAGATACTTGGTGATGCGGCTTTGCACCTGGTCAGGCCGCTTGCCATCGCACTCGACCGAGCCATTGATACTGCGGATGGTTGCGCCAAAGCCCAGGCCATTCACGATACCGGTATGCGCAGTCTGCGAGCTACCCGGACCGAACTGGGTCATCCAGTACCAGATCGCCGTCTTCCAAGCCACGGTGGCGTCGCGCGCAACCAGGTCCGGATCGGCCAGCAGGTTCAGGCCCAGTGCAGCACCGGCCATGGCGTAGTTCGGATTCCAGCTCAGCTGCATCGGGCCACGGCCGTAGTAACGCTTGCCCGGTGCGCAGGGGTAAGGCGCGCCCCAAGCACCACGATCGCAGTACTCACCCTTGGCGATTTCCTCGATGTGGACGAGGCCACCGGTTTCGTGGTCGATGTTCGCCAGGAAGGCTGCGACTTCCTGACGCTTGGTGGTGTCGCTGCCGGTGTTGGCAAACTGCGGGTAGGCGGACAGCGCGTTCACCAGGCCTTGATAGGTGTAGAACGAGTTGCGGCCCGGGAACATGCGGTTGAAGTCGGACTCGCTGAGCAGGAAGTTGCCGCCACCGGTACCTGGGGTCGGTGTCGGGTTCGGTGTGCCGCCGCCGGAGCAGCTGGTCGGCTGCCAGTACCAAGTGCTGATGGTCGGATCGGTGCCATCGCTGCCGTTGGCGCCGGCATTCACCACCTTGTAGTAATTGCCGTTGGTGTAGCGCACCACGGTGCCCAGGCTGTAGTTCACGCCAGCGGACCAATTGGCGGCATTGCAGCCGCCGCTGGGGCTCGGAGTCGGGTTCGGTGCGGGGGTCGGGTTGGGGGTACCGCCGCCGGAGCAGCTGGTGGGTTGCCAGTACCAGGTGCTGATGGTCGGATCGGTGCCATCGCTACCGTTGGCGCCAACGTTCACCACCTTGTAGTAGTTGCCATTGGTGTAGCGCACCACGGTGCCCAGGCTGTAGTTCACGCCGCGGGCCCAGGTAGTGGCACTGCAGCTGCCGCCGCCACCCGTGCTCGGCGCCGGGGTCGGGTTCGGAGCCGGGGTCGGATTGGAAGGCGAAGGGGATGAGCCACCGGTCGGAGCCCACAGCGTCGGTGTTGCGGCCGGGTTCCAATTGGTGCCGACATAGGCGGAGTGGGTGACCAGCGCCTTGTAGTCCTTGCCGTTGTAGGTCACCACGGTGCCCGCGGTGTAGGTGTTGCCTTCGGCCCAGGCCGGCGCCGCGTGGGCGGGCAGGGCGACGATCAGACCGGCGCCACCCAGCAGGCCGCAAAGCAGCAGTGCCGGAACGGCCGCGCGGCGGCTGTTCTTCTTTTGTGCATCCACGTTGAACTCTCCATCCGATTTATGGTTACCGCCGCTGCCAACACACGACAGCTGGCGCGTCGCCGCACCGGAATTGTGCGGACGATGCCGCAGTCTTGGCTAACGCGGCGTGGCGCGTCAATGTAAGCGCTTTCTTAATTGCGTTGGATGCGTTGGCGGGGATATGAATGGAAGCCAATGCGGACGTGGTGTAAGTGATTTTCTGACGAAATATGTCATGTCGATGAAGCGCGGGAAGTGGCCGACAAGAGGCGCTGGTGGCCGTCCGTCGCGCCAGCCATGGTAAGCCGCAGGGTAAGGGCAGCACTGGCGGCTACACCGGCCTCAGGAGCTGCCGGATGCAGGCCGGTGGCGACAACGCGAGGGCAACAGCGATGGACGAAAGGCAAAACCCGTTGGGGCAAGCGCGCCAGGAGGCCGAGCGCCGCACCGACGATCGACGCGAGACGCCGGCCAATGACGAGGAATTGTGGCGCTGGATGAACATGGTATTGAACGGCAACGAACGCCGGGCAGCGGTCGGCCGGCGGGCGGACGACCGCTGGTAGATCAGCGTATCACCGGCCGATTGGGCAGCTCGTCCCGATCGGCCGCATTCGCTTCCAAAGGGCGGTGGGTCGCCAGGAGTCCGCCGAGCTGGTTGATCGCCTGCTGCACACCTTCCACGTAACGGTTTGCTGCCAGGGCACCGATCAGATCGGCGCAGATCGCTTGCCATTGTGCGTCCGGCACTGCGCCGGCGATGCCGCGATCGGCAATCAGCTCGATGCGCCGCTCCGACAGCAGCAAGTAGAGCAGCACGCCGGTGTTGTACTCGGTATCCCACACGTGCAGGTCTGAAAACCATTGCACCGCGCGGTCACGCACGGCCAGGCCATGCCAGGCTGCAGCCAGTGGCAGCCGCCGCTCGACCACCAGTCGCAGTTCGCCACGGTGACCGCTTTCCGCAGCGGCGATTGCGGCTTCCAATTGCGCCATCGACGTATCGTCGAAATGCCGCGATGCGAGGCAGGGTTTGAGGTTCAACCAAAGTCGACGCTGGTCCATCACCATCCTCCCGAGGCGCCGCCGCCACCAAATCCGCCGCCACCGCCGGAAAACCCGCCACCACCGAAGCCACCCCCGCCGAAGCCATCGCCGCCCCCGATGCGGGTGCCGCTGCGGCTATGACTGAACAGCATGCCCAGAAGGTCGATGAAGAGCCCCGTGCGTACCACCATCAGCGCGATCACCATCAGCGCAATCAATCCGCCCGCCGCCAGCAGCGATTGACCGCCGCTCAATGCGGCCAGCGCGCTGACCCCCGCCACGCCGCCGCTGCCAATCCAGTTGCCGGCGACCTTCGACAGGATCACCCCGCCGAACAGGATGCCCAGCAGCACGATGGGATGCAGGCCGAACAGCGAGAGATCATGGCCGACTGCAGCCCGATCCCGCTCCGCTTCCGGCAGCGGCTCGCCGTCGATGACAGCGATCAGTTGGTCCGCCGCCGCATCGAGGCCGCCGTAGAAATCACCGGCGCGAAATGCGGGCTGGATCACGTTGCGGATGATGCGGCTGCTGCGGGCGTCGGTCAGCGCGCCTTCCAGGCCGTAACCGACTTCGATGCGCACCTTGCGATCGTCTTTCGCCACCAGCAGCAGCACGCCATCGTCGACGCCCTTGCGGCCCAGCCGCCAACGCTCGACTACCCGGATCGCGTATTGCTCGATGCTTTCGGTCTGGGTGCTCGGCACGATCAGCACGGCGATCTGGCTGCCCTTGCGCGCTTCGAAGGCAGCAAGTTTGCCCTCCAGCGCGGCGATTTCGCCGGCGCGCAGCGTACCGGTCTGGTCGGTGACCCTGGCGGTCAGCGTCGGCACGGCGACCTCCGCCCACGCTGGCACCAGCCAGCAGCAGAGCAGCAACAGCAGGGCGCAGGCGCGATGCATCACTTGGTTTTGCCGCTGCCGAAATCGACCTTGGGCGCGGTCGAGATGGCTTTCTCGTTCTCCACGCTGAAGTTGGGTTTGGCCTTGAGGCTGAATGCCATCGCGGTGAGATTGCTCGGGAATGAGCGCACGGTGGTGTTATACTCGCGAACCCGCTCGATATAGCGGTTGCGGGCCACGGTGATGCGGTTCTCGGTGCCCTCGAGCTGCGAGGCGAGATCGCGGAAGTTCTCGTTGGCCTTCAGATCCGGGTAGCGCTCGACCACCACCATCAGGCGCGACAGCGCGGAGGTCATGCCGGCCTGGGCTTCCTGGTACTTGGCAAAGGCGGCTTCATCGTTCACCAGTTCCGGCGTGGCCTGCACGCTGCCGACGCGGGCGCGGGCCTCGGTCACCTCGGTCAGGACTTCCTTCTCGTGCGCGGCGTAGCCCTTGACCACGTTGACGAGGTTGGGCACCAGGTCGGCCCGGCGCTGATACTGGTTGAGCACTTCGGACCAAGCCGCGTTGACCGCTTCGTCCTGCGCTTGCAGCGTGTTGTAGCCACAGCCGGACAAGGTGAACAGCAGAACGAATAGGATCAGCAGTCGTTTCATCGGGAACCTCCTGGAGCGGGAATGCACGCATGTTAGCTGGATTGGGGGACTGGGTCAGCCTGCAGAAAATTGCATGGCCGTAGGCGTTGCGCTGCGCTTGAAACGGTGCGCTGCGGGTTAGCCGCAATAGGGAGTGCAGCGCCGCCCTGCCAAGCTGGCGGCACGTAAATTCATCGGAGTGCCGTTATGTCCAACGCGATTGCCGCCGCCTGGCAACGACTGCACCACCTGCCTGCGGGGCGCTGGCTGTTTTCCCGGCTGGTGTGCTTCAAGGCGCCGTACTTCGGTTCGGTGCGGCCGCTTTTCGTTGAACTGCAGCCCGGCTATGCAGCGGTGGCGATGAAGAAGCGCCGTGCGGTACAGAACCACATCGGCACCGTGCATGCGATCGCGATGTGCAATATCGCCGAGCTTGCCGCCGGCACCATGACCGACATTTCCATTCCGGCCAGCCATCGCTGGATTCCTAAGGGCATGCAGGTCGAATACCTGAAGAAGGCACAGACCGATCTGGTGGCGCATGCCCGGGCCACATTGCCGTCGACCTGGCCCGACGACGCTGCCGATCTGCCGGTGACGGTGGAGGTGCTCGATCGCAACGGCGAGCCGGTGCTGCGCACCGTCATCACCATGTGGGTCAGCCGCAAGCGCGGCTGAGCGGCTCAGTGGGTAAGGCGGGCGGCGAGCTCGTCCACGTCCTCGGCCCATTCGGCATCGGCCGCCAGTGCTTCGCGCAGGAAACTCGCCTGGCTGCTGTTCCAGAAGCTGGCATCGGGCAGGCTCTGGCCTGCGGGCAGGCTGTGGCTGGCAAGAAAGGCCTCGATGCCATCCTTGTCCATCGGCAGACCGAGCTGGGCAAACAGCGTGGTCAAGGTATGCGGGGTGGTATCCATGATGGCGCTCCGGGGTGGTGCCTGCTACGGGCATAGCCCGCCGCCGGGAGGAGGGCAAGGGCGACTTTGCCGGTGTCAATCGCCGTGTAGGCGGATTCTGGCAATCGCTCGCGCGAAGCGCTGATTCGGCTCGCGACGCGTCAGTCATAAGCTCCTGTCATGTTTTCAAGGGCCAACCGCAGGAGTCCTCACCATGTCGCAAGCCATCATGTCCCGACCCGAACAGCACCGTGCAGCATTGCGTCATCTCGCACTTGCCCAGCATCAAGCACGCGCTCACCTGTGCCTGCAATGCGTGCGCCTGCTGCGCCAGCCTTGCCAGCTCGATGCACACCTAGGCCTCAAGCAGGAACGACCGCGCCACTTCGAGGCTGGCCTGGAATATCGCCACTATCGTTGCGTCGACTGCGGCCAGGGCTGGAGCCAGCGCTTCGATCCGCTGGCACGCGAAGCCCGCTGGACCATGAAGTCGCCCACCATCGCGCCGAATTCCGACCGGGTCGATGCGATCGTCGCGTAAGTTTATGAAAGCGCTGTCCTTGCATCAGGCTTAGCGCGACGTTTGTCTGGATTCCACCGGTGTGCCGTGGGGGGTGTCTTGTAACTCCTTGTTCCGCAGTTCAAATTCTCCCGGTCGTGCCGGTATGACGTCGGCCGGCCGATCTTTCGAGAACAAGACGAGGAGCAAGAGGATGCAACGCAAGCAACTGACGCGTCGCCCGGCCAGCTGGCTGACGGCAGCGCTGATCGCGGGCGGCGCCTATGCGCTGCCGATGGCAGGTGCCCAAGCCGCCTGCGCCACCTGGGCCGAAGGCGTCACCTACGCCGCTGGTACTGTGGTGAGCTATAACGGCGCGAGCTATACCGCGCTGGTCACCCACACCGCCTATGTTGGCACCAACTGGAACCCGGCAGCCACGCCAACGCTGTGGAGCGCTGGCGGCAGCTGCGGCAATACCCCCACCGCCACACCCACGCCGGTGAGCAACACGCCGACGCCGGTCACGCCAGTGCCCGTCACACCTGTACCGGTCACTCCGGTTCCAGTTACACCGCCGCCATCCACCTGCTACGCCACCTGGACCAGTGGTGGTGTCTATACCGGCGGTACCCGCGTCACCCATAACGGTGTCAATTACGAAGCCCGCTGGTGGACCCAAGGCGACAACCCGGCGCAATCCGGTGATTGGGGCCCGTGGAAGAAGCTCGACAACTGCGGTGGCAATACCCCGACCCCGGTCACGCCTGGCCCGACGCCGGTGTCGCCGACGCCGGTCACCCCGGTGACACCGAGCCCGAGCGGCCCGCGCATGTACGTCGGCTACGCCAGCAGCTGGAACACCAGCCTGTACGATCTCTCCACCACCAACATCCCGAGCTACTTCACCCACGTGAACCTCGCGTTCGTGCGTCCGGATACCAAGTACGTCAAGGGTTCCTACGCGTTCGACCAGGAAATCGCCGGCTTCGAATTCGCCGAGGGGGCGGCCACGCCGAACGGCCAGAAGAAATTCACGGCCCAGCAGTCGCAGGATCTGCGCAACAACATCGCGGCACTGAAGGCGCGCGGCACCAAGGTGTTCATCTCGGTGGGCGGCTGGTCGTACAGCCAGGGCAGCCAGTGGAACAGTTTCAACGCACCGCATATCGTCGATCTGGCCGTCGACCTGGGCGCTTCGGGCGTGGACATCGATTGGGAATCGTCCGGCAGCAATTGCAACAAGGGCGACGCAGCAAGCTTCAGCTGCTCCAAGGATGGCGAGATCGCCAACATCATCAGCAGCCTCTACAACGAAATCCACAACCGCAATGCCGGGTTGAAGATCTCGATCGCTGGCTGGTCCACGGGCGCGTACTACGTCAAGGGCACGCCGTTCGAGGAAGGCAAGGTGCAATGGGGCTCGCCGTTCGGCGGCACCATGTACAGCGTGGTGAAGAACCATGGCAGCAAGATCGACTTCATCAACCTGATGTCGTACGACGGCGGTGACTACTACGATCCGCGTGAAGGCTACGAGTCGTACAAGGCGATCTACAACGGTCCGATCAACATGGGCATGGAAATCGCGCCGGAAGGCTCGGGCAGTGCCATGCTCAGGCTGAACGACGGTGGCGTGGCGTATGACGCCGAGCTCCTGACCGGCCAGAACAACGTGGCCACGCCGTACTACAACGTCGAAACCCTGGTGAAGTACATCAAGAACAAGGGTCGGCCGAACGACGGCTTCATGATCTGGCAGATCTGGAAGCAGCGTGTCCACCAGGCTGCCCCTGCCGGTGCCGCCACCGAGAACAGCGCAGGCCGTTTTGTGTGCCAGAACCTGCCGCTGTCGGGTAACTGCAGTGATGTGATCCCGGTGCTGCCGAAGCTGTAATCGGCTGATCCACACCGACGAGGCCGGGCGGGAGCAATCCTGCCCGGCTTTTTCGTTGCAACGCGTGCGCACCGACGCCGGGTGCTGGGCCTGCCGTCACGCTGCCGTTACAATCGGCGCAACCGATTTCGCGATCCGCTCCGTGCGTCTTACCCACCTCAAGCTTGCCGGCTTCAAATCCTTCGTCGATCCGACCACGGTGCACGTACCGGGCCAGCTCGTGGCGATCTGCGGGCCCAACGGTTGTGGCAAATCCAACGTGATCGACGCGGTGCGCTGGGTGCTGGGCGAGTCCTCCGCCAAGCAGTTGCGCGGCGAATCGATGCAGGACGTGATCTTCAATGGCTCTGGCAGTCGCAAGCCGGTGAGCCGCGCCTCGGTCGAGCTGGTGTTCGACAACGCCGCGGGCCTTGCCGCCGGGCAGTGGGGGCAGTACGCCGAGATCGCCATCAAGCGCGTGCTCACCCGCCAGGGCGAGTCGTCGTACTACATCAACAACCTGCAGGTGCGTCGCCGGGATATCACCGACCTGTTCCTCGGCACCGGCGTCGGCAAGGGCGGCTACGCCATCATCGAGCAGGGCATGATCAGCCGCATCATCGAGGCCAAGCCCGAGGAGCTGCGGCACTTCCTCGAAGAGGCCGCCGGCGTTTCCAAGTACAAGGAACGCCGCCGCGAGACCGAGACCCGGCTTGCCGATACGCGCGACAACCTCGACCGGGTGCACGACATCGTCACCGAGCTCGACAAGCAGATCGGCAAGCTGGAGACGCAGGCCGAGGTCGCCGCCGAATACAACCGCATCAAGGATGCGATCACCGAGAAGCAGAATCTCCTGGCGCTGCAGCGCAAGCTCGACGCCGCACGCGAGGTGGAGGCCGCCCGCCGCGCCATCGATGTTGCGCAGAATGCGCTCGAGGCCCAACTGGCCGAGCTGCGATCGCTCGAAGCCACCATCGAGGCACAGCGCGAGGCGCACTATGGCGCGACTGACGCGGTGCATGAGGCGCAGGCCACGCTGTATGACGCCAATGCCGCCGTCGCTCGTTTGGAGCAGCAGCTGCTGCATCTGCGACAGACGCGTGAGCGGCTGACGCAACAGCTGAATGAGGCCCGCACCGAGCTCTCAAGGCTCGATGCCCAGGGCCAAGCCGCCGGTAGCGAGCTCGAAGAATGGCAGGGCAAGCGCGAGGAAGCGCAATACGCCGCTGAAGAGGCGGCCATGTCGCTCGACGAGGAAACGCAGCGTCTGCCGGAGCTGGAAACGGCGCTGGCACAGGCCAACGACGAATGGGCCAGCCTGCGCGACCGCCTCGCCACCACGCGCAATGCGGTCCAGCTCGCACGCCAGCAGGCGCAGCAGCACGAGCGCAACGCGCAGCAACTGACGCAGCGCCAGACACGGCTGCGCGCCGAGGCCGCGCAGCTACCTGCGGAGGCGGAGGACGACGATACCGCATTGCTGCGCGAAGAATTGTTGCTGGCGGTCGAGGCTGGCACGCTGGCGCTGGAAGATGGCGAAGCGGCGCTGGAAGCCGCTCGCGCCGAAGTGAAACGCTTGGGCGACGCACGCGCGCAGTTGACGCTGCAACTGGCGCAGCTGACCGCACGGGAACAGGCGCTGGCCGAGCTCGCGCAGGTCGACGATGCTGGCGCGCTCGCTGACTGGCTGGCCGCCGAACAACTGGCGGATGCTGCAACGGTGCTCGACGCCATCACCGTCGAGCCAGGCTGGGAGACCGCGGTCGAGGCCGCGTTGGGTGAGCGGCTGCAGGCGCGGCTGGCCAAGGTGACGCCTGAGACGGCCGCACCCGGTGCCATCACGCTGGCACTGCCAGGCCCAGCCAATGCAGTGGTGGATGGCCTGCGCGCCAAGGTGCAGTGCCCGAATGCCACGGTTGCCGCAGCGCTCGATGCTTGGCTCGTTGGCATCGCCACCGTCCCGGATCTGGCAGCGGCCTGGCAGCAGCGCGCCGCGCTGGCGGTCGGGCAATCGCTGATCACGCCGCAAGGGCATGTCATCACTACGGCCAGCGTGCGCTTTCACGGCAGTGGTGGCGCATTGGCCGGCCAGCTGGCGCGGCGGCGCGAGCTCGACGACATCCGCGCCCAGCTGGCCGAATTGCAGCCGCAACGGGCCGAGCACGATGCTGGTCACGCCACAGCGGCGCAGCGTCTGGCCACGCTGGAAACCGGCTTGCGCGACACCCGCCAGCGTTTGCAGGCACAGCAACAGCAACTGGCGCAGCTGGAGCGCGATCTGGCGCGGCGTGACGAGGCGCAACAGCAGGCCGCCCGGCGCCGGCAGGCGCTGGTCGATGAGCTGGCGCAACTGGGCCAGCAGCTGGCCGACGAGACCGCGGCGCAGCGCGAGTTTGATGAGACGCGCATCGTCGCCGACGACGAGCTGTTGCCGCTGGAGGAAGCGCTGAATAACGCCAAGCTCGCGCGCACCGAGATGGAAACCGCCTGCGAGCTGCAGCGTAGCCGATTGCGCCAGGCTGAACGCCGCGCGCAGGAGGCGCGCTTCGCCGTGCAGACTGCCGAGCAGCGCCTCGCCGAATTGGCGCGGCGCGACGGTGACCTTGGCGCGCAACGTGAACGGCTGCTGGAGCGGGCCGAGACATTGGTACTGGAGCTCGAAGGCGTCGATGAGGGCCAGTTCGATGTCGGCTTCCAGGACGCGGTGAACGAACGCAGCGAGAAGGAGCGCGCGCTTGCCGCAGCGCGCGATGCGCTCAATCACCTGACCAACCAGCTGCGCGAGCGCGAGGCCGACAAGCAACGGATCGAGGCGACGCTGGAGCCGGCACGCGAGGCGGTGAATACACAGCGGTTGAAGGAACAGGAGGCGCGCCTTGCCGCCGAGCGCTACGCCCAGGAGCTGACGGAGGCTGAGGCGAATGAGGATGCGCTGCGTGAGAAACTTGGCGCCGGGCTCAAGGTGGGCAGCCTCGTTGCCGAGATCGGCCGGCTGACCCAGGCCATCTCGGGCCTCGGCGCCGTCAACCTCGCTGCACTGGAAGAACTGAACGCGGCACGCGAGCGCAAGACCTATCTCGATGCGCAATCGGCCGATCTGCTGGAAGCGATCGAGACGCTGGAAAACGCCATCCGCCGCATCGACCGCGAAACGCGCGCGCTGCTGCAGCAAACCTACGACACGGTGAACGGCAATCTGCAGGAGCTGTTTCCCACGCTGTTCGGCGGCGGCCACGCTGAACTCGTGCTCACCGGCGACGAGATCCTCGATGCGGGCCTTGCGATCATGGCGCAGCCGCCGGGCAAGAAGAACAGCACCATTCACCTGCTCTCGGGCGGCGAGAAGGCGCTGACGGCACTGAGCCTGGTGTTCGCGCTGTTCAGGCTGAATCCCGCGCCGTTCTGCTTGCTGGACGAGGTCGACGCGCCGCTCGATGACGCCAACACGCTGCGCTTTTGCAGCCTAGTGAAGAAAATGGCCGAGCGCACGCAGTTCCTTTACATCAGCCACAACCGGCTGACGATGGAAATGGCGACCCAGCTCGTTGGCGTCACCATGCAGGAGCAGGGCGTATCGCGCGTGGTGGCGGTCGATATCGAACAGGCGATGGCCATGCGGGAGACGGCGACGGCATGAAGCGCGCGCTGAAATGGATGTTGGTCTGCCTGTGCGCCTGGCCATTGCTGGCGCGGGCAGGCAACGACCCCTGCGCGGAGCTGTCGCGCTACTTCGCGCGCGGCATGGAAGCGCTGGCGGAAGCCAAGGTGCCGCAGCATGAGGAACACGACGGCATGCTGATTACCGCGGCGCTGGAGCTGAACGAGCAGGAAGTGGCTGATCTGCGTGCGCAATTGTTGGTCGCTGGCAAGCCGTTGGTGCTCGGTGCACTCGATCCCGCCAAGACCGTGGCCTTGCTGCAGCGCGCGGCGGAACCGCCTGCGGTTGGTGTTGGTCGCACCGTGGTCTTCGTTGGCCCAGCCGCCGACTGGCCGTCGGCGCAGGTCGCCTTGCGGCAGCTGGGCACCCGTTCTATCTTCGCCGATATCGCGATTGCGCCGCGCGCGGCGGACCGGCTGGAGTGCCGCTGGTGAAGCGCGGCGCCAATCAACGCTTGGAAGCGGTACGCCGCTTGTGTTTGAATGCAGCCCATACCTGATGAATACGGCTGGCGCATGGCGCCGGCCCGCACCCAAGACCGCCCATGACAGACTTGCAACTCGGATCGTTGATCGCAGCCGGCGGCATCGTCGCTGCTGTCTACGCCTTCAACTGGTGGCAGGAATACCGCTACCGCAAGCGTACACAACAGGCCTTCGCCCGCAACCAGCCGGACGTGCTGATGGAGGCGCCGCGCAACATGGTGCGCAGTGGCGAGCGCTTCGAGCCGGCGCTCGATGCCGACGATGACGCTCCGGCCCGGCTGGAACTGCCGGCCGACGAAGCGCCGATCCGCGCTGAGCCACGTGCTGAAGTCCGATCCGAATCGCGCGCAGCACCTGCACCGCAGCCGGTATTTGCCCGGGATGAAGACGACGATGGCGATGCGTTGTCGGAAAGCCTGCTCGATCCGGGCATCGATTTCGTGGCCGAAGTGCATGCCCGTGATCACATTCCCCCCCGCGCTGTGCCACCGTTTGCCGCACCCAAGCGCGTGCAGGCGATCGGCCTGACCACCGAGGGGCACTGGGAGGCGGTCAGCAGTGCCAGCAGCGCCGAATACACCGAACTGCGCGTTGGCCTGCAGCTGGCGGACCGCCAGGGCCCGCTGTCGGCCGAACAGCTCAATGCTTTCTGCATGGCGGTACAGCAGTTCGCCGACGAGCACGAGGCGATTGCCACCTTCCCGCAGCGCTCCGGCAAATTGTCGGCTGCGCGCGAGCTCGACGAATTCTGCGCCTCGGTCGATGTATTGATCGGCCTCAACCTGGTCGGCGAAGGTCGTCCGTTCCCGATGGAGAAGGTCCGGCAGCTTGCCGAGCAATCGGGCCTTGTGCGCACCAACGAAGGCTGGGCCTACCGCAGCGATTCGGGCAAGACGCTGTTCACGCTGGCCAACCAGGAGCAGAAGCCGCTCGGCAATACCAGCGAGGCGCTGACGCTGCTGTTCGACGTGCCGCGCGTGGCCGGCGGCCTTGCGGTGTTCGACTATCTGAGCGATTTCGCGCAGCAACTGGCCGGCAGCCTTGGCGCCAATCTGGTCGACGACAACGGCCGCGCGCTGACTGCCGCCAGCCTCGACAACATCCGCCGCCAGCTCGGCCAGCTCTACGCACGCATGGACGACCGCGGCATCGCGCCGGGCTCGGTGGCGGCGCTGCGGCTGTTCGCCTAAGGCGTTCGACACACACCTTACACGCCGCTGTTCGCAGCGGCGTGTTCGTTTTGAGGAAAGCCATGCGTTACATCGTGCAGTTTCGCGATAACCCCGACACCGCGGTGTTGCGCCGCGAACATCTGGAGGCGCACTTAGGCTGGCTGCACCAGCATGCCGCGCAAGTGCTGGCCGCCGGCTCGCTGTGGCCTGATGGGCAGGAAGTCGCCGAGGGCGGGCTGTGGATCGTCGAGGCGGACAGCGCAGCCCAGATCCGCGAGCTGCTGGCGAGCGATCCGTTCTGGCTGTGCGGACTGCGTGCCGGTGTCGAGATCTGGCAGTGGCGCAAGGCTTTTCCCGAACTCAATGTGCCGGTGTGAGCCGGCTTCGATCCGAGATCCATCATGACCGATATTGCCCAGCGCGCTGCCGAATTGCGCGAGCTGCTCAACCGCTACGCGCATGAATACTATGTGCTCGATACACCGAGCGTGCCCGATGCGGAATACGACCGCCTGTTCCGCGAGCTGGAAGCGATCGAGCGCGATCATCCCGAGCTGAAGACCCCCGACACGCCGACGCTGCGGGTTGGCGGCGCCATCCTGCCGGCCTTCGCGCCGGTAACGCATGTGGTGCCGATGCTGTCGATCCGCACCGAGACCGACGTCACCGCAGCCGGTGCCTTGGCATTCGATGCCAGCGTGCGGCGGGAGCTGGGCTTGGCAGAGTCGGACCCGCCCGTCGAATATGCGGCGGAGCTGAAGTTCGATGGCCTCGCCATCAACCTGCGTTTTGAGCATGGTGTGCTGGTGCAGGCCGCGACGCGCGGCGATGGCGCCACCGGCGAGGACGTGACGCAGAACATCCGCACCATCCGTCAAATTCCGCTGCGCCTGAGTGGTGATGCGCCAGCGGTACTGGAAGTGCGCGGCGAGGTCTATATGCGGCGCGATGACTTCGAGAAACTCAACGCCCGCCAGCGTGAGACTGGCGGCAAGACCTTCGTCAACCCGCGCAATACGGCCGCCGGCGCGGTACGCCAGCTCGATCCGGCGCTCGCGGCGCAGCGGCCGCTGTCTTTTTTTGCCTATGGCTTGGGTGAGGTGCAGGGCTGGCCGGTGCAGCCGGCTACCCATGCTGGCGTGCTCGATGCCTTGGCAGGATTCGGTTTTCCGGTCTGCGCCGACCGCGTGGTGGCGCAGGGCGGGGCGGGGCTGGTCGAGTTCCATGCTGCCATCGCTGCCAAGCGCGACACCTTGCCGTTCGATATCGATGGTGTGGTCTACAAGGTGAACCAGCTCGCGCTGCAACGCGAGCTGGGCTTTCGTACCCGCGAGCCGCGCTGGGCGGTGGCGCACAAGTACCCGGCGCAGGAAGCGCTGACCGTGGTCGAGGCCATTGGCGTGCAGGTGGGCCGTACGGGCGCGCTGACGCCGGTGGCGCGGCTGCAACCGGTGTTCGTGGGCGGCGTCACCGTGACCAACGCCACGCTGCACAACCAGGACGAGGTCGATCGCAAGGATGTACGCGTTGGCGATACGGTGATCGTGCGTCGTGCCGGCGATGTGATCCCCGAAGTCGTGGGCGTGGTGCTGGAGCGCCGGCCGATGCGCGAGGTCGCCGGCGGCGACCTGTTCAACCCCGTGCAGGAGCCGGTGCATCCGCCATACCGGCTGCCAGCCGAATGCCCTGTCTGCGGCTCGCATGTGGTGCGCGAGGAGGGCGAGGCGGTGACGCGTTGCTCGGGCGGACTGATCTGCTCGGCGCAGCGCAAGGAGGCGATCCGCCACTTTGCCGGACGCCGCATGATGGACATCGAAGGCTTGGGCGAGCGCTACATCGACAACCTCGTCGAGCTGGACTACCTGCGCTCAGTGGCCGATCTCTACACGCTGACGCTGGCCGACCTGCTGGAGATGAAACGCCGTGCCGACGAGCGCGACGGCGTGACGCCGGAAACGGTGCTGGCCGGCAAGGTCGCCACCAAGTGGGCGGAGAACCTGATCGACGGCATCGCCGCCAGCAAGCATCCGCCGTTGGCCCGGCTGCTATTCGCGCTTGGCATCCGCCACGTGGGCGAGTCGACCGCCAAGACGCTGGCCGACTGGCTGGGCAGTCTTGCCATCATTCGCCGTGCGCCAGCACCGTTGTTGCGCGTGTTGCCGGATGTTGGCGCCACCGTGGCTGTGAGCATCGCCGAATTCTTCGCCGAGCCGCAGAACGAGGGAGTGATCGATGCGCTGCTGGCGGCAGGCGTGGCACCGAACGATGAGCATGCCCCCAGTCCCAAGCTACGTGGCCTGCTGGCGACGGACGAACTGCTCGCTGCCTGCGGCATTGCCAAGCTGACGCCGCTGCGCGCCCGGCAGTTGGCCGAACGCATAACGTCGTTCACCACGTTGGCGGAGCTCGACCAGGAGCGGCTTGCCGCCCTCGCGCTGCCGGTTGAGTTGGCTGCCTCGCTCGGCGACTGGCTGGCGTGCGATACGCATCGCCAATTGTTGTGCGATCTGGAGGCGCTGCGCACCGATCTGCTGGCGCTGTTGCCGGAGCAGGGTACCGCTGCCGGCAGGCTGGATGGCCAGACTTTCGTGTTGACCGGCACCTTGCCCACGCTATCGCGCGATGAAGCTCAGGCGTTGATCGAGGCCGCCGGCGGCAAGGTGTCGGGCAGCGTGTCGAAGAAAACGCACTACGTGGTGGCCGGCGAGGCGGCCGGCTCGAAGCTTGCCAAGGCTGAGGAGCTCGGTATTTCGGTGCTGGACGAAGATGGGCTGCGCGCGCTGCTCGGTTGATCCCTGTCACCGGTCCTGCCTAGGCGGCCGTCTGGCCGCCTTTTTACTTTGGCCGGAAGATGGCGCGAGTCCGTCGTGGGAGGCGCTCGATGAAGGATTGCAGCGGACAGGCTTTTCAGTGAATCCCGGCAAGTCCTTGTGGGAAAAGGAAAAAGAACTGGCCGCGTACCATTGACAGCCGGGCTCGGCGCGACACTACGCTTTTGTGTTTTGTATTTTGTTCATTTAATTGAACAAAATTCGTCATCGAAACGAGATTGACGAGTTGGTTTAATTTGTTGAACACTGACGCCATGCGTAAAAACGATGCCATTTCGCTGTTTGGTTCCCAGACTCGCCTGGCGGCGGCACTCGGGCTCGGCCGCTCCGCCGTATCGCAATGGCCGGACGATTTGCCGCAGCGTCACGCCGATCAGGTCTGCGGCGCTGCGCTGCGACTGGGGCTTCTCAAGGTTTCCGATCTCAAAGGTGATATCACGATGCAAAAAGTACGCAAGGCCGTCTTCCCCGTTGCCGGCATGGGCACGCGCTTTCTGCCTGCCACCAAGGCCAGCCCCAAGGAAATGATGCCGGTGGTCGACAAGCCGCTGATCCAGTATGCCGTGGAAGAGGCACTGGAAGCCGGCATCACCGAGATGGTGTTCATCACCGGCCGGAACAAGCGCAGCATCGAAGACCATTTCGACAAGGCCTATGAGCTGGAGAGCGAACTCGCGGCGCGCCAGAAGCAGAAGCTGCTGGACATCCTGCAATCGATCATTCCGAAATCCGTCACCTGCATCTACATCCGCCAGCCCGAAGCGCTGGGCCTGGGCCACGCGGTGCTGTGCGCCGAGCCGGTGGTGGGCGACGAGCCGTTCGCCGTCATCCTCGCCGACGATCTGATCGATGGCAACGGCACCTCGGAAATGAAGCGCATGGTCGAGCTGTTCGGCGATACCCATTGCTCGGTGCTGGGCGTGGAGGAAGTACCGAAGGAAGATACCAGCTCCTACGGTATCGTCCAGGTCGAGCCGGGCAGCAGCCAGCGTCTCAAGATCACCAATATCGTCGAGAAGCCCAAGCCCGAGGAAGCGCCGTCCAACCTCGCCGTGGTCGGCCGCTACATCCTCACGCCGCGTGTATTCCATCACCTGCAGAACGTGCAGCCGGGCAAGGGCGGGGAAATCCAGCTCACCGACGGCATCTTCGCGCTGATGCAGGAGCAGCACATCCTGGCGCACACGCTCAAGGGCACGCGCTACGACTGCGGCTCCAAGCTCGGTTACCTGAAAGCCACACTGGCCTACGGTCTCAAGCATGGCGAGGTCGGCGACGAATTTGCCAGCTATCTCAAGGAGTTCTGCGCCAAGGTGGTGTAAACGTGGCGTAGTGGTTTGTCATGAAAGGGGCGATGTGCTGGCATCGCCCCTTTTTCTTGCCTTATATTCAGGCAAGGATTCAGCAAATACGCCCCTTGGCAGGAGACCGACATGCTCGCCATCATCGGCGGAACCGGGGCTACCCAACTCGGCAACTTCACCCGGACCCACCGGCAGGTGGTCCGCACCCCCTATGGCGAGCCCTCGGGCGCGCTGACCTTCGGCGAGATCGCCGGCCACCAGGTGGTGTTCATCGCCCGCCACGGCTATGGCCATACCATCCCGCCGCACCGCATCAACTACCGCGCCAACATCTGGGCGCTGGCCGACATGAAGGTGCGCCGCGTGGTCGCCATCGCGTCGGTGGGCGGCATCCGCGCTGATCTGACGCCAGGCACGTTGGTGGTGCCGGATCAGATCATCGACTACACCTGGGGTCGCAACCAGACCTTCTTCGAGGAGGGCAACACGCCCTTCGTCCATGCCGACTTCACCCAGCCTTACGACGAGAAGCTGCGCCAGCAACTGCTGCAGGCCGCTGCGGTGGTGAACGAACCGGTGACTGCGGGGGGGGTGTATGCCTGCAGCCAGGGGCCACGGTTGGAAACGGCGGCCGAGATCCGCCGCATTGCCGGCGACGGTGGCGACATGGTGGGCATGACTGCCATGCCCGAAGCCATCCTCGCCCGTGAGGCAGGTCTCGCCTACGCCGCGCTGGCCTTCGTCTCCAACGCTGCCGCCGGCATCGGCGACAGCGAGCGCAACATCAGCATGTCGACCTCGGCCGAACCGTTCCGTGGGGCGATCGGGCGCATCGAGCGCGTGCTGGGCGCGTTGTTCGCGTGAGCGCCGCAATCATGGCGCAGGCCGGCCTGCAGCAAGCTGGCCATGTGTACTGGGTGACCGGCCTTGCCGGGGCCGGCAAGACCACCATCGGCACGGCGCTCCATCAGCGCTTGCTCGAAGCCGGCAGGCGTGCGGTATTGCTCGACGGCGACCGCTTGCGCGAGGTGTTCGGCGGCCAGCATGGCTATTCGGTGGAGGAGCGCAGGCACCTCGCCATGTGCTATGCCCGGCTATGCAGGATGCTGGCGGACCAGGGGGCGGACGTGGTGTGCGCTACCGTCTCGATGTTCAACGCCGTGCGGCAGTGGAACCGCGATCACATCGCCGGCTACCGTGAAATCTATATCGTCGCGCCTGAAGACCATCTCTTCGAGCGGCGCGCTTTCTACAGTGACCACACCGCCTCGCATGACGTGGTGGGCCTCAATCCCGCCTACGAGCTGCCGACCAACCCGCACGTGCTGGTCCAGAACGACGGGCGCCATACGCCGGAACAACTTGCCGAACAGATCCTGTCCGCACTGGACAATCATCGGCCCAGCCAAGCCTGAACAGGAGCAACTGACTTGAAAACCGAATGGGATTACACCGACCTCGCCGACGCCTACCTGCAACGGCCGGACTACGCCGAAAGCGCGATCGACGATCTGGTGCGGCTGGCCGGCGTGAAGCCTGGCGACAAGGTGTGCGATGTGGGGGCCGGCGTGGCCCACCTCACGCTGATGCTGGCCAAGCGGCAGTTGCAGGTGGTGGCGGTGGAGCCGAACGATGCGATGCGCGGCAACGGCATCAAGCGTACCGAGGCGCTGTCGAATGTCAGCTGGTTCGAGGGTACAGGCGAAGCCACCGGCCAGCCGGACCACGTCTACAAGATGGTCACCTTCGGTTCGTCGTTCAACGTGACCGACCGCCCTGCGGCGCTGCGCGAGACACAGCGCATCCTGGTGCCGGGCGGCTGGTTCGCCTGCATGTGGAATCACCGTGATCTCGACGATCCGATCCAGGCCCGCATCGAGGCCATCATCCGCGAGTTCGTGCCCGGCTACGGCTATGGCACCCGCCGCGAGGACCAGACCGAGGTGATCGAGCAGAGTGGGCTGTTCCGCGAAGTGCATCGCATCCAGGGCAGTGTGCTGCATCACCAGGGCATCGAGGATTGCGTCGAGGCCTGGCGCTCGCACGCCACGCTGCAGCGCCAGGTCGGCGAGCGCTTCGGCGAGGTGGTCGAGGCGATTGCCGCCTACGTGCGCGGCCTGGGCGTGGATAGCATCCCGATCCCGTACGTGACCAATATGTGGGCGGCGCAACTGAAGGGTTGAGTCCATGCGGTTCCAGAGCAAGGCGGGCACGCTGGAGGCGTTGCAACCGGTATTGCGCAGTGCGCGGGTATTGCCGCAACTGCGCTTCACCGTGGCGCAATGGCGCACGGATGCGGCAGCGCTGACTGTCCGCGTCCGCGAGCTGGGTTGGCCGCTGCTGGCGGTGCGCAGCAGCGCGCTGGCCGAGGACAGTGCCAGCGGATCGCTGGCCGGCCGTTTCGAATCGGTGCTGTCGGTGCCGATGGCGGATGTCGCCGGTGCCGTGGCCACCGTGATCGCGTCGATGGCCGATGCCGCGGGCGTTGTCGATCCACGCAACGAGGTGTTCATCCAGCCGATGCTGGAGCGGGTCGAGCTCGCAGGCGTCGCCTTCGGCCAGGACCCGGCCACCGGTGCGCCGTACTATGTGCTCAATTACGACGACACCAGCGCTCGTACCGATAGCGTCACCGCTGGGGTATCCAATCAGCTCAGGACCCGCTACATCCATCACCTGGCGCCGCTGGAGCCGGCACCGCTCGACACCGTGGTGGCGCTGATCGAGGAATTGCGTGCGCTGTTCGGCACTGCCGCACTCGATCTGGAATTCGCCATCGCCGACGGCGGAATGGTGCTGCTGCAGGTGCGCCCGTTGCTGGTGATGGACGCCGGCATCGATACCGCTGCGCACCGCGACATGCTGGCGCATATCGCGGCCAAGATCGAACAGGGGCGGCATCCGCATCCGTTCCTGCACGGCCGGCGCACCGTCTACGGCGTGATGCCGGACTGGAATCCGGCCGAGATCATCGGTGTGCGGCCCAAGCCCTTGTCGCTGTCCCTGTATCGCGAGCTGGTCACCGACAGCATCTGGGCTTACCAGCGCCACAACTATGGCTACCGCAACCTGCGCAGCTTCCCGCTGATGCTGCATTTCCACGGCCTGCCGTACATCGATGTGCGGGTCAGCTTCAATTCCTTCGTGCCACGTGACATCGACGGCTCGCTCGCGGACAAGCTGGTCAACTATTACGTCGACCGCCTGCTCGCCGCACCCAACCTGCACGACAAGGTCGAGTTTGAGATTGTCTTCTCCTGCTACACGCTGGACCTGCCGGAGCGCTTGGCAAAGCTGAGCGAGGCTGGCTTCACCCTGGCCGAACAGCAGCGCCTGGCCGACAGCCTGCGCAACCTGACCAATCGCATCGTCGACAATGACACTGGTCTGTGGCGCTCCGACCGCGACAAGCTGGCCGTGCTGGCCGCGCGGCGCGACGAGATCCTGGCGGCCGACGTCGATCGCGTGTCGCGCATCTACTGGCTGCTGGAGGACTGCAAGCGCTACGGCACCTTGCCGTTCGCGGGTCTCGCGCGCGCCGGCTTCATCGCGGTGCAGATGCTGCGCTCGCTGGTGGCGGTCGGCGTGCTCGACCGCGCAGCCTACGACGCCTTCATGAATGGTCTCGACACGGTCAGTGGTCAGATGACGCGCGACCTGGTCCAGCTCGACCGCACCACCTTCCTGGCCAAGTACGGCCACCTGCGGCCCGGCACCTACGATCTGCTGTCGCCGCGCTATGACGAGGCGCCCGATCTTTACTTCGACTGGCAGCGCACGGTGGCCGAGCATGCGCCGGCGGCGCCGTTCGCACTGTCGCTGGCGCAGATGCGCGCCATCAGCAAGCTCTTGGCCGAGCACGGCCTGGCGCACGATGTGGTCGGGCTGTTCGATTTCCTGCAGGCGGGTATCGAGCTCAGGGAATACGCCAAGTTCGTGTTCTGCCGCAACCTGTCGGATGCGATGTCGCTGTTCCGCGAGCTGGGCCGCGAGCACGGCTTCTCGCTGGACGACATGGCCTATGCCGACATCCATTGCGTCCACGAGCTGTACGCAGCCGGCGTCGACCCGGTAGCGCTGATCGGCGAGAGCATCGCGCGTGGCCGCAAGCGCTATGCCGAAACTTGCCAGATCGTGCTGCCGCCGTTGCTGTCCTCGCCGGAGGATGCATTCTCGTTCGAGATGCCTGCCACCGAACCCAATTTCATCACGCATCGCCAGGTGACAGCGCCGGTGGTGTCGTACCGCGATCGCGAGCAGTTGGTGGGCGCCATCGTCGCCATCCCCAGCGCTGACCCGGGCTTCGACTGGCTGTTCTCGCACGACATCGCCGGCTTCATCACCGCCTATGGTGGCGTCAACTCGCATATGGCGATCCGCGCCAACGAGCTGGGCCTGCCGGCAGTGATCGGTGCGGGCGAAGTGCTGTATGGCAAGTGGTCAGCTGCACGGATGCTCAACGTCGATTGCGCCAACCGCCGCGTGGAGGTACTGCGTTGAAGCCGGTCCTCGTCAGCCAGCGCGTCGATGCCTGGCGCGACCGCAACGAGCGCCGCGATGCGTTGGACCAGCGCCTGATCGCCATCCTTGCCGAGTGCGGCCTCCTGGCCGTGCCGGTACCGAACCGGCCCGACAGCGTGGCCACGCTGTGGCAGGCGCTGATGCCAGCCGGCGTGGTGCTGTCCGGTGGCAATGACCTGCTGGTGCAGGGCGGCGATACACCGGAGCGCGACGCCACCGAGCGCGCGCTGCTCGATCTGGCCGTCAGCCATGCCGCGCCGGTGCTCGGCATCTGCCACGGCCTGCACGTGATCGTCGACTACTTCGGCGGTACGCTGCACCGTATCGAGGGCCATGTCGCCACCCGGCATCCGGTGGCGGGCGAACTGGGTACATTCGAGGTCAACAGTTACCACAACTGGGGCGTGCGACAACTGCCTGAACTGTTGCAGGACTTGGCGCAAGCACCCGACGGCAGCATCGAAGCGCTACGCCATGCGGAACTGCCAGTGCTGGCCGTGATGTGGCATCCCGAGCGCGAAGCGACCCTGGCGCCGCATGACCGTCACCTGATCGAGCATCACTTTGCCTGACCTCGCCCTGGATCATCGCCATCTTGAAACCGAGCTGGTACGCATCGCCCGCCAGGCCGGCGCGGCCATACTCGATATCTATGCCCGCGCCGACTTCGGCGTCGAAGCCAAAGGCGACGGCTCGCCGTTGACGCTGGCCGACCTGGCCGCCAACCGCGTGATTCTCAGCGAGCTGGCGGCGTGTTTTCCCTGGCCGGTGATTTCCGAGGAAACGCTGGTCGACTATACGGTGCGCCGCGATTGGGAAACCTTCTGGCTGGTCGATCCGCTCGACGGCACTCGCGATTTCCTCGATCGCAACCACGAGTTCACCGTCAATATCGGCCTGATCCACCAAGGCGTGGCCATTGCCGGCGTGGTGTACGCGCCAGCGCTCGACGAGTTGTATTACGGCGCTTTGGGGCAGGGCGCCTGGATGGCGCGCGGCGGCATGCACACCGCGTTGCCGGGGCGCTGGGCGCCCGAGCGCGCGCTGGCGTGCAGCCGCCATCACGATGTGCCGCAGACCGCCGCCTTCGCCCGTCTGAACGGCGTGGCGTGCAGTGTACCCATCGGCTCTGCGCTGAAGTTCGGCCGGCTGGCCGCCGGCGAGGTCGATCTCTACCCGCGCTTCAACGGCAGCAGCGAATGGGACGTCGCCGCTGGCGACGCGGTGCTGCGTGCTGCCGGCTGCGTGTTGCGCGCGTTGCCGGACCTGACGCCGATACGCTACAACACGCCCAGCCAGCGCAATCCCCATTTCATTGCCGCGGCGCCACATGTGCCGCTGGACCAACTGAGTTATCCGACATGATTCGAGCCATCATCCTCGCCGCTGGCCGTGGCAGCCGCATGGGCGCGCTGACCGCCGAACAGCCCAAGTGCTTTACCCGACTGCATGGCCGTCGCCTGCTCGACTGGCAACTGGCCGCTTTGCGCGGTGCCGGTATCGCCGATATCGCCATCGTGCGCGGCTACTGCGCCGACAAGTTCGACGAGCCGGTGCAGTACTTCGACAATCCGCGCTGGGCCGAGACCAATATGGTGCGCACGTTGGCCGAGGCGGGAGAATGGCTGCGCGCCGGCCCATGCATCGTCAGCTACAGCGACATCTTCTATTCCGCCGAAACGGTGCGCCGTCTGGCTGCGAGTAATGAGGAACTGGCGATCTCCTACGACCCGGACTGGCTCCAGGTGTGGCAGAAACGGTTTGCCGATCCGCTGGCCGACGCGGAAACCTTCCGTCGCCATGCCGACGGCACGCTGGCCGAGATCGGCGCGCGCAGCGACAGCGTGGCAGCCATTGAGGGCCAGTACATGGGGCTGTTGAAGTTCACGTCGGCGAGCTGGGCGCGGATCGAGGCCTTGCTGGCGGAACAGGGTGCTGCTGCGGATAAACTGGACATGACTTCGTTGCTGCGCCACGGCTTGGCGCAAGGCTGGCGCATCGGCACCGTGCCGGTGGCTGGCCCGTGGGGCGAGGTGGATTCGGCCGACGATCTGGCCGCCTACGCGGAGGTGAGCTTCGATCATGTTGCTGATTAACGATCTCGCACGGCACAACGGTGCGCTCGACGCCGAGCTGCGTACAGCCATCGACCGTGTGTTGCAACGCGGCTACTACATCCTCGGGCCGGAGAACCAGGCGTTCGAGGCCGAGTTTGCGCAATACCTCGGCGTGACCGGCACCGTGGCGGTCGGCAACGGCACCGACGCACTGGAGCTGGCACTGCGCACGCTGCAGGTCAGCCCGGGCGACGAGGTGCTGACGGTGGCCAACGCCGGCATGTATGCCAGCACCGCGATCCGCGCGGTCGGCGCTGTGCCGCGGTATGTCGATATCGAGTCGCAGTCGATGCAACTGGATGTGCGCCTGCTCGATGCTGCCGTCACGCCGCGCACCCGCGCGCTGGTGCTGACCCACCTCTACGGCCGCATGGCTGATGTCGAGGGGGCGCTGGCCTGGGCTCGTAGGCGTGATATTCCGCTGATCGAGGACTGTGCGCAGGCGCATGGCGCAATGCGCGATGGCCGCCGCGCCGGCAGTTGGGGCGATCTGGCCGCATTCAGCTTCTATCCGACCAAGAACCTGGGCGCATTGGGTGACGGCGGTGCGGTGGCCAGCAACGACGTTGCCTTGTTGGAGCGTTTGCGCAGCCTGCGGCAGTACGGTTGGAGCGGCAAGTACCACGTCGGCTTGGCGGGCGGGCGCAACAGCCGGCTTGACGAACTTCAGGCGGCTGTGCTGCGGGCCAAGCTGCCCTGCCTGGATGGCTGGAACGCGCGGCGGCGCGAGATCGTGCAGCGCTATCGCGCCGGGCTGGTGGATCTGGGCTGGCAATTGCCCTTGCCGCCTGGCGAGGACGATGTCGCCCACCTGTGCGTGATGCGCCTTGCTGCGCGCGATGCGGTGCGCGGCGCGCTGGCCGAGGCGGGTATCGCCACGGAGATCCATTATCCGATTCCCGAT
Organism: Chitinolyticbacter meiyuanensis; assembly: GCF_008033135.1. NCBI lineage: Bacteria > Pseudomonadati > Pseudomonadota > Betaproteobacteria > Neisseriales > Chitinibacteraceae > Chitinolyticbacter > Chitinolyticbacter meiyuanensis. Next base: position 2,640,982 of record NZ_CP041335.1, on the reverse strand, counting down.
CACCTGCAAAGCGTGGCCGCGCCGGGGACCGCGCTGCCGGAAACCGAACGCGCGGCGCTGAGCATTCTCACCTTGCCGTGTTTTCCCGAGCTCGCCGATACCGAAGTCGATCAGGTCATCGCGGCGTGCCGGGCGGTCGCGGCGGAGCTGCAAGCATGAATTACTACGTTCATCCTTCAGGCCTCTGCGAGAGCAGCCAGATCGGCGACGGCACCCGGGTGTGGGCGTTCGCTCATGTGCTGCCTGGGGCGAGCATCGGCGCCGACTGCAATATCTGCGACCAGGTGTTCATCGAGAACGACGTGGTGCTGGGTGACCGCGTCACGGTGAAGTGCGGCGTGCAACTGTGGGATGGCCTGCGCGTGGGCGACGATGTGTTCATCGGCCCGAACGCCACCTTTACCAACGACCGCTTCCCACGCAGCAAGCAGTATCCGGAGGCGTTCGCGCAGACCCGCATCGAGCATCACGCTTCGATCGGCGCCAACGCCACCATCCTGCCGGGGCTCACCATCGGCCAGCACGCGATGATCGGTGCCGGCGCGGTGGTTACCCACTCGGTACCGCCTTACGCCATCGTGGTTGGCAATCCGGCGCGCATCGTCGGCTATGCCACCACCGCGTCGGGCCAGCCGACGCCTACGGCGGCCCGAGCGCCGCAGACCGCTGACGATGGCGGTTGCCAGGTGCGCGGCGTGCGCTACCTGGAGATGCCGGTGTTCGAGGACCTGCGTGGTGCGCTGACTGTCGGGCACTTCCCGGCCGACGTGCCGTTTCAGCCCAACCGCTATTTCATGGTGTTCGACGTGCCGAGCAAGGATGTGCGCGGCGAGCACGCGCATAAGGCCTGCGAGCAGTTCCTGATCTGCGTGCGTGGCAGCGTGCGCGTGGTGGCGGATGATGGCGAGGCGCGGCAGGAGTTCGTGCTCAATCACCCGCGAAAGGGCTTGTACCTGCCAGCGATGACCTGGGGCAGCCAGTACGCCTATAGTCCCGATGCGGTATTGTTGGTGTTTGCCTCGCACGCTTACGATGCGGATGACTACATCCGCGATTACGCTACTTTCCTCGCCGCCGTCGGCGTACAGGACGCCCGCTGATGTCCGTTGATGTCATTTGCTACTGCTATCACGTCTCGCACGTGCTCAATCTCGGGCAGATCCCGGCGCTGCTCGCCCAGCGCGGCGCCCGGGTGCGCTGGCTCAATGCCTTTGCCGAATCGAGCTTCCCGCTGGAGCAGGCGCCTGGCGTCGAATACGCGTTCAATGTGCCGCTGGATACACTGGGCCGGCTGGAATCCGATCTCTACCTCACGCCCTATGTCGGCCAGGTGGCGCATTTCCCTCAGCGTGCCCAACGCGTGCATTTCCTGGTGTCGTTGACCAGCCTTGATGGCGTTTACGACAAAGGGATGTTCGATCAATACGACGTGATCGCCTGCGCGGGCCGGCATCATGTCGACGAGTTTGCCGTGCTGGCCCAGGAGCGGCACTGGCAGAACAAGCTGCTGATGCCGGTCGGCTATCCCAAGCTCGATGGCCAGCGGCGCCAGCTCGCGGCGTCCGGTTTGAATCCGCCGGAGAATCTCACGGTGGTGTTCGCGCCCACGCATGCCTATTACGTGAACCGCGGCTTCTCCATCCTCAACCGCTATGGTGAGCAGCTGGTCTCGGCGATGCTGGACGGCGGCATCTCGGTGGTGTTCCGCCCGCACATGGAATCCTGGCGCGACCAGGACAAGCCGGTGGTCGAGCGCATCGTTGCCCGCTTCCAGGGCCATGCGCAGTTCTCGCTCGATCGCTCGGGCAACTACTTCGACACCTACGCCCGCACGCATCTGATGCTGACCGATATCTCCGGCACGGGCTTCACCTACGCTTTCACCTTTGGTCGCCCGGCATTGTTCTTTGCACCGAATGCGGCGGACGAGGCGGGCATGCGTGGCATCCAGTTCGAGCGCCGCGAGAATATCGGCCTGGTGGTCCGCTCACTCGACGAGCTGGTGCCCAAGCTGCGCCTGGCGCAGACGCATCGCGGTTTCCTCGAACAGCAGATCGCCGAGTTTCGCGACTGGCTGTTGTTCAACCCCGGAACCAGCGAGCAGTTCTTCGCCGACCATGCCCGCGAGCTGCTGTCGCGCGAGGGCGCGGCCCGCAGCTGGCCCCAACTGCACCATCCTGCCTGAGCGGACCTGATCCATGACTACACCTGTTCGCCCGGATGTCACCGTTGCGGTGATGTCGTACAACAATGCCCGATTCATCGACAAGACCATCGAGTCGGTGTTGGCCCAGACCGGCGTGTCCTTCGAATTGCTGGTGTTCGACGACCAGTCCAAGGACGACACGCTCGCCGTGCTGGCGCGCTATGCCGACCGCCCTAACTTCCGCTACGAGATCAACCCGCACAATCTCGGGATGATGGGCAACTACAACCGCTGCGTGGAATCGGGCAGCGGGCGCTATGTAGTGGTACTGGGATCGGACGACCTGATCTACCCGGGCCACCTTGCCTCGCTGTTCGCTGCACTCGAACTGCACCCGGAAGCACCGCTGGCGTATACGCAATGCAACTGGATCGATGAACAGGGCCAGCTGGTGCGCTATGCGGAGCACCCGGGACACCTGCCGCACTCCTATTTCGGCCACCGCGACGAAGTGGTCGACCTGCTCAGTTTCGACAACTACATCACGCCTTCGGCCGTGATGCTGCGCCGTAGCGTGTTCGACGAGGTGCGGCTGCCCGAGGGCCCGCTGCATCGGCCAGACCTGACCGCGGGCGACTGGGAACTGTGGACGCGCATTGCCCGCCGGCACCCGGATTTCGTGTTTCTGCACCAGCCCACGGTGGGCTACCGGGTGCACGGTGGCCAGGTGTCGCAAAGCTTCTACGGCTCCGAAAAACCGTTGGCCGAACACACCGAGATACTCGAGCTGAACCTGGCCGATCCGGTTGCGGCCCCCCGCATCCGCGCGGCGGCCGAGCGCATCTGGCGGCTTTACCTGCAACGCTTCGGCAGCTACCCGGCGCAGATCCAGGAGCAGTTCCGGGTGCGCGCCGAAGCCATTCACCAGGCGCTGTTCCAGCCGGCGAGCCTGCTATCGGCCAGGGTTGTGGCGCCGGATGACGCGCCGATGTTCTCGGTGGTGCTCACCACCTACAACCGCCCCGAGCTGCTGGTCGATGCACTGGCCAGCCTGTCGGCACAGACCTGGCGCGATTTCGAGGTGATCCTCGTCAACGACCATGGCAGCCCGGTCGAGGCGCTGATCGCCGAGTGCGAGTACCCCGTCACCTATCTGTACCTGGGCAGGAACAGCGGCCTCTCGGCCGCGCGCAATGCCGGCTTGCGCCAGGCGCGCGGCCGCTATGTCTGCTACCTCGATGACGACGACCTTTACTTGCCGAATCACCTGGCGGTGCTGGCGGCAACCCATGCCCAGCATCCGGACAAGGTGGCGTACACGGGCGTGGTCTATGTGCAGGAAAAGCTGGAGGACGGCCAGCGCATCGAGCTTGCGCGCGAGGAGCCGTTCCGCCACCAGCAGTTCTCGCGCGAGCAGCTGTTCCTGCAGAACTACATCCCGGTCAATACCTGGAGCCACCCGCGCGCAGCGCTGGACGTGGTCGGCGGTTTCGATGAATCGCTGACTGCGCTGGAAGACTGGGACATGCTGCTCAAGCTGGCGCGGCATCTCGAGTTCGTGCACGAGCCACGGGTGACGTCCGAGGTGCATGTGCGGCCATCGGGCGGCACCGATCACATGCTGGGGCGCGAACGCAAGAATTTCCCGGCGTTGTATCGCAAGCTTTACCAGCGCCATGGCGACCTGGGCAATGGCGTGCTGGCCGAGGCACGCGGCAAGCTGCTGGGCCAGATGGATGCCGCGCAGAACCCCGGCCAGGCGCCGGCACGCGCGCTGTCCTTCCTTGATGTGTACGCGGCCTGGCGCGCCGAGCGGCGCCTGCTGCCCAGCCACGGCCGGTTGTTCGATGCCCGTATCGCCGAGTGGCCACACCAGCCGCGCATCGTCCCGGTGATCTTCGATGAAGCGGGCGACGTGGCGGCGCTGGTGCGTACCATCCGCAGCCTGACCGCGCAGTACTACCACCCCGCGCACATCATCATCCTCTCGAGCAAGCCGGCCCCGGCTGGCGGCGCCGGTGACAACGTCAGCTGGCTGGGGCTGGACGACGCGTGGCCGCAGACGCTGGGCAGCGCACTGCCGGCTGGCTCGGACTGGCTGTGGCTGGTCCACGCCGGCGACGAGCTGGAAAAGACCGCCACGCTGCTGCTGGCCGAGCAGATCATCAGCCAGCCGGCCGTGCACTGCGTCTATGCCGATGAAGACTGGCGCAAGCCGGAGGGGCAATACGATCTGCCTATCTTCCGTCCGGACTTCAACCTCGAACTGCTGCGCAACACGCCCTATATCGGCCGCTCGCTGGCGGTATCGGTGCCGGGGCTGACGCAGTTCGGTGGATTCGATGCGCGTTTTGGCGCATTGGCCCATGTGGACCTGCTGTTCCGCGTGCTGGAGCAGGCGGGCTGGCCGGCGATCGGCCATCTGGATGACGTGCTGTATCACAGCGCCGTGCCGTATGGCGACTGGGTGAACCTCGATGCTGTGCAGCAGCCGCTGTCGCCAGTGATCGCGGCCCACCTGGGACGGCTGGGATTGACCACTGTGGTCGAGCAGGGCGCCTTGCCGTCGGCGCGCAGCGTGCGCTATCAGCATGCAAGCCAGCCGCTGGTGTCGGTCATCCTGGTTGCACCGCGGGAGCTCGCCGCGCTGCAACGCTGCATCGAGCGGCTGGTCTCGGCCACCCGCTATCCGCACTATGAGCTGCTGGTGATCGACGCTCATGGCGATGTGCCGGCGCTGCGTGAATACCTGGTCGGCCTCGATGCGCTTGGCAACCCACGCCTGCGCACGTTTGCCAGCGACGACGCCTTCAACGATGCCGCCATCGTCAACGTGCTGGCCAGTCAGGCCAGCGGCGAATACCTGCTGTTGCTCGATGCCGGCAGCGAGATCGTCGGCGAAGACTGGATCGACTTGCTGCTCAACCACGCGCAACGCGCCGAAGTCGGCGTCGTCGGCGGCAAGCTGCTGGCGCCGGACGGCACAGTGGTCAAGGCGCTGCATATCCTGGGCCTGCATGGCGCAGCCAATAGCGCGTTCATCGGCATGCCACATGATGCCTACGGCTACATGAACCGCCTGCAGCTCGACCAGGACGGCTCCGCGGTCAGCCGTGGTTGCATGATGGTGCGTAAGCAGGTGTTCGACGAGCTGGGTGGTTTCGATGCGGCAGCGTTCCGCGATGGTCACGCCGATGTCGACTTCTGCCTGCGTGCGCACGCCGCCGGTTATCTGACGGTCTGGACACCGCGGGTGACCGCGGTGCAGACCTTGCCGGGCGATGCGCCGGGTGAGCCGGCGCGGGCCGCGTTGCTGCAGCGCTGGCTGCCGCGCCTGGCCGCCGATCCGGCCTACAACCGCAACCTCTTCCTGCATGGCAACGGCTTCGATCTGGAGCCGCGTGCGCAGTTGTCGTGGCGACCGGTAAGCTGGCGGCCGCTGCCGACGGTGCTGGCACACCCGGGCGATGCGATGGGCTGCGGCCAGTATCGCGTGATCCAGCCTTTCCTTGCGCAGCAGGAGGCACTGCAGATCGATGGGCATATCAGCTGGGAGCTGTTGCACCCGGTCGACCTGGCCCGGCTCGATCCGGACGTGTTGCTGTTGCAGCGCCAGATCACGGAGAACCAGATCGGTTTCATCGAGCAGTACAAGCGCTATTCGCGGGCTTTCAAGATCTACGAGCTCGATGACTACCTGCCCAACCTGCCGATGAAGAGCGCGCATCGCGCCCATATGCCCAAGGATGTGCTCAAGCAGATGCGCAAGGCGCTGTCGCTGGTTGACCGCTTCGTGGTATCGACTGCGCCGCTGGCCGAGGCGTACGCCGAGCTGAACCTGCATCGCGATATCCGCGTGATCGAGAACCGCCTGCCACCCAAGTGGTGGCGTGATCTGCAGAGCGAGCGACGCGTGGGCGCGAAGCCACGGGTTGGCTGGGGGGGCGGCATGAGCCATACCGGCGACCTGGAAGTGATCCACGACGTGGTCAAGGCGCTGGCGGACGAAGTGGACTGGGTGTTCTTCGGCATGTGCCCGGAAGTGCTCAAGCCCTATGTGCGCGAATACCACTCGGGCGTGCCGATCGAGCAATATCCGGCCAAGCTCGCCAGCCTGAACCTCGATCTCGCGCTGGCGCCGCTCGAACACAACCTGTTCAACGAGTGCAAGAGCAACCTGCGGCTGCTGGAATACGGCGCCTGCGGTTTCCCCACCGTCGCGACCGATATCGTCTGCTATCGCGGCGACTTGCCGGTGACGCTGGTGAAGAACCGCTTCCGCGACTGGGTGGAGGCCATCCGCAGTCATTTGCGCGATCTGGATGCCACGGCTCGGCAGGGCGATGCGTTGCGCGAAGCGGTGCTGCGCGACTGGATGCTGGAAGGCGAGCATCTCGTCGCCTGGCGGCAGGCCTGGCTGCCCGATTGAGCCGGACGGGACCATGCAAAGGCCGCCTCAATGGGCGGCCTTTGCACTTTGCGGATGCCGTTTGTAACGTCTGCAAAAAAAGTTGCGGGCAGCCCCTAAAGTTCATGCAGAGGTCGTCGATAACGGTTCCAAGGATCGAATGAATTCGCTCCGATGTAGTTTCTGAATACCGTTTTCTCTCGAGGAGAAACAGTCATGCAAGTCATTAACACCAACATTCCGTCGCTGAATTCCCAGCGCAACCTGAACAATTCCCAGACCAGCCTCAACACCTCGCTGCAACGACTCTCCTCGGGTCTGCGTATCAACAGCGCGAAGGATGATGCTGCCGGTCTGGCGATTTCTCAGCGTTTCACGTCGCAAATCCGCGGCATGGACCAAGCCACCCGCAACGCCAACGATGGCGTGTCGCTGGCGCAAACCGGTGAAGGCGCGCTGTCGCAAATGGGCGACATGCTGCAACGGATCCGCGAACTGGCCGTGCAGTCCGGCAACGCCACCAACTCGGCCAGCGATCGCGAAGCGATCAACGCCGAAGTGACGCAGCTGGTCTCGGAACTCGAGCGTACTGCCAACACCACCCAGTTCAACGGCCAGAAGCTGTTCGACGGCTCGTTCACCGCGGCAACCTACCAGATCGGTGCCAACGTCAACGAATCGATCACCGCGACGACCTCGAACCTGCGTACCAGCCAATACGGCACCTACCAGATCGGTAACGGTAACGGTACCGGCGCCAAGTCGATCAGCAACTTCGTGACTTCGGGCACCACCGTGTCTGCCGGCGCCACCGGTACCGTGAACGTGGACGGCGTGACCGTGGCCGCTAGCGGTACGTTCAGCATCAACGGCACCTCGATCTCGGTGTCGGGTACCGACATGGCGCGTGATATCGCCACCAAGATCAACCAGGCCAACACCGGCGTGCGCGCCACTGCCCGTACCGAGACCACGCTCTCGCTGGGTAGCGGTACCTTCACCCTGGCCCTGGCTTCGAAGTCCGATACCTTCCAGGCCGTGTCGTTCAACGTCTCCGATGCCAACAACAACGGCACCATCGAAGGCGACGAATACGCCCAGGCAATCTCGGCATTCAACTCCAAGTCGTCGCAGACTGGCGTGACCGCACAGCTCGAAACCTTCCAGGACAGCTCGGGTACCACGCAATACGGTATCAAGCTGGTGTCCGAAGATGGTTCGAACATCGCCATGACCTCGGCCAGCGGCGTAGCTAGCGGCTTCGGCGGCGACGTGAACGTGTGGAACTTCGATACCGCCAACTCCACCGGTTCGACCCAGTATCTGTCGAGCTCGACGGTGTACAGCGCCGGCGCAACCGGTTCGGTGCACTTCGGTGGCCAAGTGGTGCTGAACTCGTCCAACTCGTTCTCGGTGACGACCGACTCGGCCAGCTTCGCCTCGGGTGTGCTGTTCACCGGTGTCGACAACACCAGCGTGTTCGCCTCGGGTGCCTCGTACCAAGCCGATCTGAAGACTGTCGAGAAGCTGGATGTGTCGACCGTCGAAGGCGCTGCGCAAGCCCTGCGCACCGTCGATGACGCACTGACCACCATCAACGACCAGCGCGCCAAGTTCGGTGCCCTGCAATCGCGCTTCTCGGCCACCATCTCGAACCTGGCCACCACGTCGGAGAACCTCTCCGCCGCCCGTAGCCGGATTCTGGATGCAGACTTCGCTTCGGAAACCGCGAACCTGACCCGTGCGCAGATTCTGCAACAGGCCGGTACCGCGATGCTGTCGCAAGCCAACCAGCTGCCGCAACAGGTCCTCAGCCTCCTGGGCTAAGCCTGATAAGCTAGGCTAGTTCGCTGGCAAATCATGCCCCGGCCCGGTTAAAACCGCGCCGGGGCATTCCCTTGGGAGAGCCGTCATGCAAATATCCCCGATCCCCGCGCAGGCCAATTCCGGTCCGGCGCTTACCGAGCAGGCCAGCCGCCGGCCTGATTCCCAAACCAGTAGTGCCCAGGCCGCAGTGTCTGCGATTGCGGTTCCCAGCGATGCGGTGCAGGCCACCGATGCGATACAAAGCGGTGACGAGCTGAAGGATGCGGTGAAGAAGCTGAACGAAACCGCACAGGCCCTTTCCAACAGCAGCGCGCTGAATTTCTCGATCGACAACGACGTCAATGCGGTGGTGGTGAAGGTGGTCGACAGCAGCACCGATGAGGTGATCCGCCAGATCCCCAGCGAGGAAGCGATCGCGATCGCCAAGGCCATTGACCAGTTTCGCGGTCTGCTGATTAAAGAACAGGCCTGAATTGCCGATTTAAACAGCAAGCAGCTTTACCCGATTCATCCATTCAACAAGGCAGGACTGCACCATGGCATCGATTACATCATCAGGTTTGGGCTCGGGGCTGAACGTCAACGACATCATCTCCCAACTGATGGAGATCGAGAGCCAGCCGTTGACCAAGCTGCAGGACAAGGCCAAGGAAGCCCAGGCCAAGATCTCGGCCATCGGCACCTTGCAAGGCGCGCTATCGACGTTCCAGGGGCGCGTGCTGTCGTTGTCGAGCGCCAGCGCCTACAAGAGCCTCAAGGGCAGTCTGGCCGATACCACCATCGGTACCGTGAGCACCGCCGTCAACGCGCAGGCAGGTAGCTACAGCCTGGCGGTGACGCAGCTGGCGCAGGCGCACAAGCTGAAGTCGCAGTCGTTTTCCAGCGTCAATGCGCCGGTGGGCACTGGCTCCATGACGATCCAGTTCGGCACCTACGACGACAAGGGCACGTCGGGCAACGCGGCCGACGACACCTTCGAGGTCAACGGCGACAAAGGTGCCCTGACCATCGAGATCGACAGCACCAACAACACGCTGACGGGCCTGCGTGATGCCATCAATGCCAAGAAGGCGGGCGTGACCGCCACCATTGTCAACGATGGCAGCGGTTATCGCCTGTTGCTCTCGTCAAGTGACAGCGGCAAGGCCAACAGCCTCAAGATCACCACCGACGATGCCGATGGCAACGACACCGATACTGCCGGATTGTCACGCTTTTCCTATGATCCGCTGGGCACCAAGAATCTCACGCAGACACAGGCTGCCCAGAACGCCGAATTCCAGCTCGACGGCATCGCGATCAGCAAGTCGAGCAACACCGTGACCGATGTGTTGCAGGGGGTGACGCTGACGCTGCAGAAGGTCAGCGCGCGTGATACCAACAATGCACCCGTCGCAACCTCGCTCAACATCTCGCGCGATACCAGCGGGGTGAAGACCGCGGTCGAGGACTTCGTGAAGTCCTACAACGAATTCGTGAAATCGGTCGAAGGGCTGAGTTTTTACAACAAGGACGACAATTCCGCCGGGCTGCTCAACGGTGACTACGTGATCCGTTCGATGCAATCGTCGATCCGCTCCACCCTGAACCAGGGCCTGGGCAGCGGCAGTTATTACCAGAGCCTGGGCGCGGTCGGCGTGAGTTTCGACGACAAGGGCAACATGACCCTCGACTCGACCAAGCTGCAAAAAGCGCTTGATACCCGCCCCGAGGACGTGGCCAGCCTGTTCGCCGTGAACGGCGTCACCAGCGATGCGCGCGTCAGCTACGTCTCGTCGACTGCGGCGACGCAGGTGGGCAGCTTTGGCGTGAGCATCAGCTCGCCGGCCACGCGCGGCAATTTCAGTGGCCTTGCCGTTGCCAATGGCCCGATCACCATTGCCGAAGGCGACAACGACATGCTGATGGTGGCCGTCGACGGTGCGTCGTCCGGCCAGATCAAGCTGTCGCCGGGCAGCTACGCCACGCCAGCGGCACTCGCCGCCGAAATACAGTCCAAGATCAATGGCGACAGCCGCTTGAAGGATGCCAATGCCGCCGTGACGGTGAGCTACAACGCCACCAGCGGCAAGTTCGAGATGAGCTCGAACAAGTACGGCGCCAAATCCAATGTACAGATCACCGCGACTGGCTCCGCCACCGAGGCCACGTTGGGCTTCAAGGTGGCGCAGGGCGGGACCGGGTCGGATGTGGTCGGGACCATCAACGGCGAGCCCGCCAAGGGCGATGGCCAGGTCCTGACCGGCTCCGGCAAGGCCGAAGGCCTGAAACTCACGATTACCGGCGATACCGCAGGCGAATACGGTACCATTGGCTTCAGTCGTGGTTTTGCCAGCAAGCTCGATCAGACGGTCACCAGCATGCTTTCCGACAACGGCTTGCTACGCAGCCGCATCGACGGTTTGAACCGTGATCTGAAGAACATCGGCGCGCAGGGTAATACCGTGACCCGGCGCCTGGAAGACATCGAGAAGCGCTACCGCGCGCAATTCACTGCGCTGGATGTGCAGATCGCAACGATGAATTCGACCAGTACCTACCTGAGCCAGCAACTGTCGATGCTGAACAATCTGGCGAGCGGCAACAAGAAGTAAGAGGAAGTCCCATGTCCGTTGGCGCAAAGAAGGCGCTGGCCGCTTATGGCAAGCAAAACCTGCAGGCCCAGGTCGAATCCGCTTCCCCTGGGCGGCTGATCGTGATGCTGTACGAAGGCGCGATCAAGGCTGCGCAGTTGGGCAAGCTGCATATGCAGAATGGCGATATCGCCGCCAAGGGTGAATCGCTGAGCAAGGCGATCTCCATCATCGACGAAGGCCTGCGGCTGGTGCTTGATCACGAGCAGGGCGGCGAATTGTCGGCCAACCTCGATGCGCTGTACTTCTACATGATCCAGCAGTTGTTCGAAGCCAATCTGCACAACCGTCCCGAGCTGATCGATCAGGTGGTCACCTTGCTGACCGATCTGCGCGATGCCTGGGAAAGCATCGCCCAGCCAGCGCCGTTGCCGACAGCGGACGCCGAGCCCGCCGGGCAGGCGCCTGGCGACGATGCCCAGCGGGGGACCCTCAGTTATGGCAAGGCCTGATATCGGCCATACACTGCGGGCGCTCCACGTGCTGGCGCGGCAGATGCTGGCCGACGCCCGAGAGCAGCGCTGGGATGATCTGCTGGAGCGCCAGCCCATCTGGCTGGCCTTGCATGAGGCGCTGCACAGTGTCGATTGGGCGGCCTACCCGGAGGAAGAACGGCAGGCGCTGAGTGTGCTGATGGAGGGACTACAGTCATCCATCGCCGAACTCACCGCGCTGGCCGAGGCCTGGAAGCCGGAGCTGCAATCGATGATGAACGTGCTGCAGAACTCCTCCAAGCTCGATCGCGCCTATCGCGTTTGAGCCGGCAAGGCGCCATGCGGTCGTATACGCTGAAGCGAAGGGTTTCTTGGAGACGGCGAGCATGAATGCCATCGTCCTCACGTGGCCACAGCTGCTGTATATCGGGCTGGGGCTGGTCGTGTTCTATGTCGCGCAGTTGCTGCTGTTCTTCCGCAAGGTGAAGGCGCGTCCGGCCAATGTCGACGTGAATCGCCGGCAGAGCCAGCTCGAAGAGGAAGTCGAAGTCTTGCGCCGCGAGGTGGAGACCCTGAAGCTGCGCCTCGCAGCCAGTGCCTATGTGCAGGCCGCGCCAGAGGAAGACGCAACCGAAACGCCGTATGCACACGCCATCCGCATGGCACGAGCCGGCGCCGAGGTCGAGGCGATGATTCGTGAATGCGGCATCAGCCGTGGCGAGGCCGACCTGATTGCCGCGCTGTATCGCGCAGAGCGCCAGGGCTGAACCATGTTGCCCGGCAACGCACCGACCAGCCTGCTGCAGCTGTACGTCAAGACGCAGCAGGGGCTGATCGAGGTTCTCAAACCTTCGCCAGACGATACCGCCCGCTTCTCGGTGGGCGAGCGCGTCAACGCCACGGTCACTCAGCAATTGCCCAATGGCCGATTCGCCGTACTGGTGAAGGATCAATTGCTCGATCTCAACCTGCCGCGCAATACGCAGCCGGGCGAGGAGTTCGACCTGACCGTGGTCGCGCGTGACCCCAAGCTCACCTTTGCCCTGAGCCAGCAGCCGGCGGCGGCGCCGCAGAGTCGCGAGGCAGCCCTCAGCCAGGCTGCGCGCTATCTCACCTCGCTGCTGACCGGCAGTCGCAATGGTGAAACCAAGGCCGCGGTCACACTGCAAGGCCAAACCCCGTTGATTCCTGATGGCAATCTTGACCCGGCCGCGATTGCCAGTCGTCTGGCTGGCGCGATGTCGGAAAGTGGCCTCTTCTACGAATCGCATCAGGCCGAATGGGTGAATGGCCAGCGCAGTCTGCAGGCGCTGTTGCGCGAGCCCCAGGCGCAGCTTCGCTCATCGTTGCCGATGCATCAGGAAGAGGGCAGTCGGGATGTGCGCGCCGATACGCGCATCGGCAATGTTGTCGAGCAATTGCTGCGTGGCGATGCGCGAACCAGTCCCGAAGCCGAAGCGATGCTCAAAGGCCTGGTGCAGCAACAGCTCGATACCATCGAGCAGCGGCCCGTGGTATGGCAAGGCCAAGCCTGGACGGGGCAGCCGCTCAAGTGGCAGCTGCAGCTGGAGAACGAGCGCGGCGAAGATGGGCAGGTCGATACCGAGGCGCAACGCTGGCAGACCTGGCTGAACCTGGAACTGCCGCGGCTCGGCCCGGTGGCGATCACCGCGACCTTGTTCCAGGGCCAGTTCAGCCTGCAGTTTTCGGCTGAACGCCCCGACACGCTGGCCTTGCTGCGCGATGGGCAGGGGCAGCTGTCCCAGCAGTTCGAGGCCGCCGGCCTTGCGTTGGCGGGCACCCAGTTTGGCTTGAGCGACAGCGACGAGGCGCCTGCGGATGGCGCGTAAGGTCGGCCGTAGTTCTCCCGATCGCCAGCAGGCGGTGGCGCTGGCCTACCACGAAGGCGGCGGTTCGCCGCGCGTCACGGCCAAGGGCCAGGGCATCGTCGCCGAGAAGATCATCGAGAAGGCCCGCGAAGCGGGGGTCTTCGTCCACGAGTCGCCCGAACTCGTGGCGCTGCTGATGCAGGTGGATCTCGACCAGCGCATCCCCCCGCAGCTCTATCGCGCCGTCGCGGAATTGCTCGCCTTTGTCTATCTGCTTGAAACCGGTGTCAAGGTGGAACCGCCGCTGTTATCCTTGCCTGAGCCCGAACCGGCCCCGCCATCCGACGCCTCCTAGATCTTGTGACCAACCCATCCCTGCGCCACGCACCTTACGCGGTGGCATCGCTGTTTTTTCTGCTCGGCTTCAACTACGGCAGCTGGGCGACCCGCCTGCCTGCCCTCAAGGCCCAGCTGGAGCTGGGCCCGGCCCAGGTCGGCTTCCTGCTCTTGGCCAGTGGCCTCGGCGCCGTATTTTCCTTTCCGATCACCGCGACCTTGCTGCGCAAACTCGGTGCGCAACGCTGTTGTTGGCTCTCTGCTGCACTGATCCCCGGCTTGCTGATCCTGCTGGGTCTCGCACCCAACTATCCGTTTGCACTCGTCGTCATGGTGTTCGAGGGCGTGGCTGCGGCCTGTCTCAATGTGGCGATGAATGCGCAAGGGGTGGATATCGAGCTCAAGCGCAGGAAACCCATCATGTCGAGGTTGCATGCGGTGTTCAGTCTCGGCGGCCTTGCCGCCGCACTGTTTGCTTCGCAGATGATCCGTTTGCTGCCGTCGGTGACGCTGCACTTTGCCGCCGCTGCGATCCTGATGTGGGCATTGCTGGCCTGGGCTGCGCCCCGGCTGTTACCGCAGGCGCCGGAGCCGGACCGCCAACCGGGCAAGCGTTTCTCGTTGCCTTCCGGTGCTGCCTTGTGGCTGGGCATAGCGGCGCTCGCCGGCACCGTGGTCGAAGGATCGATGTCCGACTGGACCGCGCTTTACCTGAAGGAGCGGGCAGGAGCCAGCGAGCAGTGGGCTGCGCTGGGGCTGGCTGCGTTTACCGTCACCATGTTCTGTGCGCGCTGGCTGGGCGACGGGTGGCGTGCCCGCTGGGGGAGCGCTCGCCTGCTGCAGGTGGGCGGCAGCGTGGCGGGAATTGGCCTGGCACTGGGGTTGCTGCTGGGTGGCTTCTGGCCGGGCCTGCTGGCATTTGCGCTGGTCGGGCTGGGCGTCGCAGCGGTTTCACCGTGCGTCTACATTGCCGGTGCCAAGCAAGGCCCGGTGGCGCTTGCCGCCGTAACCACCACCGGTGCAGTTGGCGCCTTGCTCGGCCCACCGCTGATCGGCTTCGTGGCCCATGCATCGCACCTGGGTTGGGGCTTGGCCGTGGTGGCCGGCTCTGCCGCGCTGATAGCGCTGGCTGCCCGCCGCATCGCTTGGTAACGCCACCTGCCGACGGCGGTACAATCTGGCCATGAGTACGACTCCGACCCCCTACGAGACCGTTGCCGAGCAGGTGAAGCTGCTGCCCAATCTGCCGGGCGTCTATCGCTTCATCGGCCCCGACGGCACGGTGCTATATGTCGGCAAGGCCATCGACCTGAAACGGCGGGTCGGCTCCTATTTCCAGAAAAATGACCTCAGCCCGCGCATCCGCTTGATGCTGGCGCAGGTGGCACGGTTGGAAACCACCGTGGTGCGCTCGGAAGCCGAGGCGCTGGTGCTGGAAAACAACCTGATCAAGGCGTTGGCGCCGCGCTACAACATCCTGTTCCGCGACGACAAGAGCTATCCCTACCTGGTCGTCACCGGCCATCGCGTGCCGCGGCTGGCGTATTACCGTGGTGCGCTCGACAAGCGCAACCAGTACTTCGGGCCGTTTCCCAACGGCTACGTGGTCAAGGAATCGATCCAGCTGCTGCAGAAGGTGTTCAAGCTGCGCACCTGCGAGGACACGGTGTTTGCCAACCGCTCGCGACCGTGCCTGCTGCACCAGATCAAGCGCTGCTCGGCCCCCTGCGTCGACTTGATCAGTCCTGCTGATTACCAACAGGACGTCGGCAACGCCGTGCGTTTCCTCGAAGGCAAGGGCAACGAGTTGCTGGCTGAACTGGAAACGCGGATGCAGGTTGCGTCCGAATCCTGGGATTTCGAACTTGCCGCCAGCTTGCGCGATCAGATTCAGGCGCTGGCCAAGGTGCAGGAGCGGCAGTTCGTCTCCAGCAATGCCAATGAGCTCGATGCCGACATCGTGGCCTGTGTTGCGCGCGACGGCGTGCTATGCGTCAACCTCGCCATGGTGCGCGGCGGTCGCCACGTGGGCGACAAGAACCTGTTCCCCAGCCATGCCGAGGACTATGGCCCGGCCGAGGCGCTGGCCGCTTTCCTGGCACAGCACTATCTGGATCGCAGCGTGCCGCCGGTGGTGATCTGCCACCCGGCGCCCGACGGCGGCGAATTGATTGTGTCGCTGCTCAGTGAGCAGGCCGGCCGCAAAGTGGTGGTGAACAGCAATCCCAATGGCGAGCGCCGGGTGTGGCTGGAAATGGCGAAGAAGAACGCCGAGTTCGCCATCCTGCAGCGCCAGGCACAGGCGGCAACACAGGCCGGCCGACTGACTGCGCTGGTCGAGGCACTGAATCTGCCCGAGGAGACGCAGCGCATCGAGTGCTTCGATATCTCCCACACCATGGGCGAGGCCACGGTTGCCTCCTGCGTGGTGTTCGACCGCGGCGACATGCAGCCCAAGGAATACCGGCGCTACAACATTGAGGGGATTACCGCGGGGGATGACTACGCCGCGATGAAGCAGGTACTGACCCGGCGCTATGAAAAGATTGCGGCCGGTGAGGGCAAGGTACCGGATCTGATCCTGATCGACGGCGGCAAGGGGCAGCTGGCCCAGGCCGAGGAAGTGCTGGCCGAGGTCGGGCTCACCCAGCCGGTGCTGATCGGCATCGCCAAGGGCGAGACCCGCAAGGCCGGCCTCGAGCAATTGATCCTCGCCACCAGCCACGCCGTGATCCGGCTGCCGCCGGACCATGCCGGACTGCACCTGGTGCAGCAGGTCCGGGACGAATCGCATCGTTTCGCGATCACTGGCCACCGTGCCCGCCGGGCAAAGGCACGCGTCGCCTCCAGCCTGGAAGACATCCCGGGCGTTGGGCCCAAGCGCCGGCAGAAGTTGCTGGCCCGCTTCGGCGGCCTGCAGGGCGTGAAGGCTGCCAACGTCGACGACCTGATGCAGGTCGAGGGCATCAACGACGAACTGGCAGAGCGCATCTACGCCGCGTTGCGCGGCTAATGCCAGCAGTACTCCAGTACTTCGTCGTCCCCGCTGATCTCGCCGGTCGGCACCCAGCCACAGCGGCGGTAAAAGCCATGGGCGCGGCCGTCGGGGTCGGGGTTGGCAGTGAGCCAGATGCGGGGGCTGCCGCAGTGTTGCAGCCAGCCGGTCACTTCATTCAGCAACCGGCGACCGATGCCGCGGCCCTCAAAATCGGGAAGGATTGCCAGCACCAGCATTTCACCGCTGGTGCGATCGCCGCTGGCAAAGCCGACGATGCGGCCGTCGATCTCGCATAGCCAGCCGCGGGTGTCGCCACTGGCAAGGCCGGTGGCGGCGGTCTCAGGGGTGATGCCGAGCGTGGCCAGGTACTCCGGGCTCAGGGCGTTTTCCCGGGTTTGCGCCCGCAGCTGAAACAGTTCGGGTAAATCGGCTGCGGTGGTGGGGCGGATCAGCATGGGAGCTCGGCGCGATGAAAACCGGCAGTCTACACACGCTGCATGCCGGCTTGGTCGTCTGGCCGTTGTTTCGGCAGCGCCGGTCAAGCCTCGGCGAGCGAAGGCCGGGCCTTGGGTTTGCGCCGCACGTACAGCGTCTTCTTCACCCGGGCAACGAGATTGCCGCCATCGTCGATCACGTCGATGCTGAATTCAGGCAGATGCTTGTCACCATCGGCGGTACGGTGGCGGATATCGGCCAGCGTGGTTTCGTCGAGCCGGAACCGGGCATGTACGCGGCTGCGGCCGGGGGCGATGAAGTCGATACTGGCGCGCTGGTCCCACACGTAGTAGTCGCCGCCGAGCACGTGCATCAGCATCAGCATGTACCACGGGTCGGTCATGGCGAACAGGCTACCGCCGAAGTGAGTGCCCACGTAATTG
This sequence comes from Chitinolyticbacter meiyuanensis, assembly GCF_008033135.1. NCBI lineage: Bacteria > Pseudomonadati > Pseudomonadota > Betaproteobacteria > Neisseriales > Chitinibacteraceae > Chitinolyticbacter > Chitinolyticbacter meiyuanensis. The sequence continues at coordinate 2,623,493 of NZ_CP041335.1, read as the reverse complement.
CGGTTGTACCAGCGCAGTCGCAGTTCGACGTCGATCTCGCGCCAGTCGGGCGAGAAGCGGATGGCATGGATGCCGGCCAGCAGGAAGGGCGGCCAGAGGTTGATCAGGTGGCGCAGCGTATTGGGTGACATCGGCAGGCAAAGCGGGATCGAGAGTCGCAACATCTCAAACGACTGTTTGAATGTCAATCGGGGCAGAACGCGGCATACACGTAAGCCGTGCCGTCCGCCTGTGCCGGAATGCATGCGCCGGTCGCCGGCAATTCGGGCTAGAATGCGGCTTTTGCGGCTTACAACCTCAGCGCGATGCCCTTGAACCTGCCCATCCTGCTTACCTGGTTGCGCGTTGCGCTGATCCCGGTCTTTGTCGGCTTGTTCTACTTGCCCGACAGCATGATCTCGATGACCAGCAAGAACGTCAGCGGGGCGCTGATCTTTGCGGTGGCCGCGCTCACCGATTGGTTCGACGGCTTCCTCGCGCGACGCTGGAATCAGACATCGAGCTTTGGCGCGTTCCTCGATCCGGTGGCGGACAAGCTGATGGTCGCCGCGGCGCTGATCCTGCTGGTGGAGCTCGACCGCGCGGCCGCTTGGCTCGCTGTCATCATCATTGGCCGCGAGATCACCATCTCGGCGCTACGTGAATGGATGGCACAGCTGGGCAAATCGAAAAACGTGGCCGTGGCCTACATCGGCAAGCTCAAGACCACCGCGCAAATGGTCGCCATCCTGCTGCTGCTGTGGTGGGGACCGTTGCTGCCGGGCATCTCGACGCCGCTGGTGGGCACCATCGCGCTCTACGTCGCGAGTGTACTGACCATCGCGTCGATGTTCTACTACCTGCGGGTTGCGGCGCAGCAGTTCCGCGAACAGTAAGCGATGACAAAATCCCCGGCCGCCGGTCTTGCTGCGATCGGCGGCTTTTACTTTTGCTACTTCGGCTTTACCGGCCTGTTCCAGCCGTACTGGGGCGTCTACTTGGCGGCGCTGGCCTTTCCGGCCTGGCAGATCGGCATCCTCACTTCGCTAACCCAGATCAACCGCATCTACGCGCCGGCGATCTGGGGCTGGCTGGCCGACCGCACCGGCCGTCGCGCCGCCATCCTGCGCATCGCCGGCATCGGCGGCGCCAGCGGCTTCGCCCTGCTGCAGTTTGCCGATGGTTTCTGGGGCATGCTCGGGGCGCTCTGGTTGGCTACCTTCTTCTGGAGCGCGGCGCTGCCGTTGGTCGAGGCGCTGACCATGGACCGATTGCGTGGCGATGGCGGCCGCTATGCCCGGCTGCGGGTATGGGGCTCGATCGGCTTCATCGTCACATCGGTGGCGGCGGGCTACTGGATACAGGCGCGCGGCGTGGGTGTGCTACCACTGTCGGCATTGGTGGTGATGCTGGGGCTGGCGCTCTACACATGGCTGCTGCCACAGGTGCCGACGCCGCGCCACAGCCCGGCGCAACTGGCGGCCGGCTTTGGCGACATACTGCGTCGCCGCGAGGTACGGGTGGTATTCGGTGCCTGCTTCCTGATGCTGCTGGCGCATGGGCCGTACTACAGCTTCTACTCGATCTGGGTGACCGACCACGGCGTGGCCAAAGACCACATCGGCTGGCTGTGGACGCTGGGCGTGCTGGCCGAGATCGTGATGTTCATGCTGATGCCCCGCCTGACCGCGCGCTGGTCGCGTCGCAGCTTGTTCCTGGCCTGTTTCGTCGTCGCAACGCTGCGGTTCCTGATGATTGCCTGGGGTGCGGGCAACATGGCCCTGTTGTTGCTGGCCCAGCTTGGCCATGCGTTCACCTTTGCAGTGTGCCATGCGGTGGCGATGAGCTACGTGCACCAGCACTTCGCCGGGCCGCATCAGGGCAAGGGCCAGGCGCTCTACATCGGGGTGTCGTTTGGCCTGGGCGCCAGCAGCGGTGGCATGTTGTCCGGCTGGGCGTGGGAAGCGCTGGGTGGTCAGGGTGTGTTCACACTGGCGGCCGGCGCCGCAGCCATCGGTGGCGTGCTGTGCTGGCGCGGCCTCGCCCGAGACTGACGTGAGTATTCACTGACCGGGGATAGTTGGGCGCGCCTAGCGTGGAGCTCTGACAAGCTGCTGGCCTACGCGTAGACCGCAATAGGCGGCGCGCGGCCGGCCCGCTAGATTCCAGAACATCAGACCCTCGGAGAACACCCATGATCATCGTGATGCAAACCCACGCCTCCGAGGCGCAAATCGAGCACGTGGTCGGCCAGATCCGCGTTGCCGGCCTGACGGAGCACGTGTCGCGTGGCTCCGAGCTCGTCATCATTGGCGCCATCGGCGACGAGAACAAGCTCGATCTGGCCCACTTCGAAATCCTGCCCGGCGTGGAACGGGTCAACCGCGTGACCAAGCAGTACAAGATCGTCTCGCGTGATTCGTACCCTGCCGGCTCGGTGGTCAAGGTGCGCGGTCTGGCCATCGGCGGCCCGCAGATCCAGGTGATCGCCGGCCCCTGCTCGGTGGAAACCCAGGAGCAGATGAACCAGGCGGCCGATGCGGTCGCCGCGGCAGGCTGCCGCATGATGCGCGGCGGCGCCTTCAAGCCGCGCACCAGTCCCTATGCCTTCCAAGGCCTGGGTGTGACCGGGCTGGAATACTTCCAGGCGGCGGCGCGCCGCCACAAGCTGCCGGTGGTGACCGAGCTGATGGATATCCGCATGCTCGACACCTTCATGGAATACGACGTCGATGTGATCCAGATAGGCGCGCGCAACATGCAGAACTTCGATCTGCTGAAGGAAGTGGGGCGCGTCAACAAGCCCATCATTCTCAAGCGCGGGCTGTCGGCCACCATCAGTGAGTGGCTGATGGCGGCCGAGTACATCGCCGCGGGCGGCAACCACAACATCATCTTCTGCGAGCGTGGCATCCGCACCTTCGAAACGGCTTACCGCAACGTGCTCGACGTGACGGCCATCCCGGTACTCAAGCGCGAGACGCACCTGCCAGTGATCGTCGATCCCAGCCATGCCGGTGGCAAGGCCTGGATGGTGCCGGCACTGGCGCAGGCGGCGGTGGCTGCCGGGGCAGATGGCCTGCTGGTCGAGATGCATCCGAACCCTTGCGAAGCCTGGTGTGACGCGGATCAGGCATTGACGCCACAGGAACTCAAGCAATTGATGACCACGCTCGGCGCGATCGCTACCGCGATTGGCCGCAGCATCTGAACCGACATCCCACAAGGAGAAGACCCATGACCAAGGCCCTGCTCATTGCCACCCTGCTTGCCACCGGTATTGCCGGCGCTGTTGAGGCCCGCTCATTGCTCGATGGCAATTACCGGATCGAGCGCGTGGTGGTCGATGGCCGCGTGGTCCGACCGGCCGATGACAAGGTGGGCCTATCGATCCAGGGAGACCGGATCACTGGCTTCTCCGGTTGCAACCGTTTCATGGGGGCGCTGCGTTATCAGGATCAAACCATTGCCATCGGCCCGTTGGCCGGGACGCGCATGGCCTGCCTTGACGCGGGGCGCAGCCAGCTCGAATCCGACGTGCTGGCTGCCTTGCAGGCCGCGAACCGCTTTGCGCTGGATGCCGGGCAGCATGCAGTGCTGTTGCGCGGCCCGCAAGGCCAGCTGGTGACGCTGGTGCGGCAGGGGCAGGGTGTGGAGAAGGTGTTGCAGATCGCGCCGCAAACCAGAAGCTGCTCCGGTGTCGGCAAAATGGAATGCCTGCAGGTGCGCGAATCCGCAGGTCAGGATTGGCAACTGCTTTATCAGGGCATCGAGGGATTCCAGCGCGAGGAGGGCGTGGCCTATGTGCTGAAGGTGCGCGAGGAAAGGGTGGATAATCCGCCGGCCGATGCGCCCGATCGCCGGCTGGTCCTGATCGAAGTACTCGAACGCAGGCCCTGAGGTGGAAACAACAGATGTACGCCCTTACGGGATCGAGTAAAATCATGCTGATGACATCAGCCTGATGAAAGGGAATATGGGCAAAGTAGCCAAACTGGTGCTGCTGGGGACGGGGCTGATCGGCGGGTCGTTCTCGCTGGCGTTAAAGCGTGCCGGCCTCGTTGGCGAAGTAGTCGGGGTGGGCCGTGATCTGGCCAATCTCGAGCGTGCGCTGGAACTGGGGGTCGTCGATACCACCAGCACCGATGCTGTGGCGGCGGTGCAAGGCGCCGACCTGGTGCTGCTGGCAACGCCGGTGGGCCAGATGGGCCGCCTGATGACTGCCATCGCGCCGTCGTTGCCGCCACAATGCATCGTCACCGATGGTGGATCGACCAAGCAGGATGTCGTTGCGCTATACCGCGAATGTCTGCCCAACCATCTGGCATGGTGCCTGCCCGGCCATCCGATTGCCGGCTCCGATCTCTCGGGTGCTGCCGCAGCGCGCTATGGCTTGTACGAAGGCCGGCGTGTGGTACTCACCCCGCTTGTTGAAACACGGCAGGAGGTAGTCGAGCGATTGTCCGCGCTGTGGCGTGCCTGCGGTGCCGAGGTGTTCCACATGGATGCAGTCGAGCACGATTCCATCTTTGCCGCGGTCAGCCATGTGCCGCATCTGGTCGCTTTCGCTTATATGAATGCCCTGCTCGATCGCCGCAATGTCGAGGCCTGCCTTGATTTTGCCGCGACCGGCTTTCGCGATTTCACCCGCATCGCCGGCTCTCACCCAGCCATGTGGCGCGATATCGCCCTCGCCAATCGCGACGCCGTGGTCGGCGACCTGAAATCCAACATAGCGCGCCTGAGTGAACTGGTTGCGCTGATCGAGGCCGGCGAAGTCGGTCCATTGACCACCTATATCGAACGCGCCAGCAACGCCCGGGTGGACTGGGACGCGCGCCGCAAGGAGCATTGATGGCTTACCTCGCGTCTCCCCATCGTTACGACGGCATGGCCTATCGCCGTTGTGGCCGTAGCGGCCTGATGCTGCCAGCGATCTCGCTCGGCATGTGGCACAACTTCGGCGACAACAAGGCGTATGTCACCAGCCGCGATATGGTGCTGGCTGCGTTCGACGCCGGCATCACCCATTTCGATCTCGCCAACAACTATGGCCCACCGCCGGGATCGGCCGAAGAAACCTTCGGCCGGGTGCTGGCGAGCGATCTCAAGGCCTATCGCGACGAAATCCTGATCTCGACCAAGGCCGGCTGGCAGATGTGGCCCGGTCCATACGGCGATTGGGGCAGCCGTAAATACCTGGTGGCCAGCCTGGATCAGAGCCTGAAGCGGCTGGGTGTCGATTACGTCGACATCTATTATCACCACCGCCCTGATCCGGCCACGCCGCTGGAAGAAACCATGGCCGCGCTCGACGCGGTGGTGCGCCAAGGCAAGGCGCTATATGTCGGCATTTCGTCATACCCAGCTGAGCAGACGCGCGAGGCGGCGCGCATCCTCAAGCAGCTCGGCACGCCCTGCCTGATCCATCAGCCGTCGTACTCGATGTTCGATCGCTGGATCGAAGGGGGCCTCACCCACGTCTTGCACGACGAGGGCATCGGTTCGATCGCCTTCTGCCCGCTGGCGCAGGGGCTGCTCACCAGCCGCTACCTGAACGGCATTCCCGTCGATTCCCGCGCTGCGGCGAGCGACAATCCCTTCCTGACCACCGGCAACGTCGACGAGCGCCTGGCACAGGTGAGGGCGCTGCATGACATTGCCGCCGCGCGCGGCCAGAGCCTGGCGCAGATGGCGCTGGCCTGGGCGCTGCGTACGGTGACCTCGGTCATCATCGGTGCGAGCCGCGTCGAGCAGATCACCGAGAACCTGGGTGCCGTATCCCGGCTCGATTTCAGCCCGGATGAACTGGCACGGATCGAAGCTATTTTGGCGCAACGCTAAGCCGCCAGCGGTTCCGATTGCGCGGTAGCGGCGCTACAATCTGCAGCACCGGCAGGTGAAGACCTGCCGGTTTTACTTTTTGGGCAAGGAAGAGTCATGCAGCTGGTTCCGGTCATCGCCATCGACGGCCCATCCGCCTCGGGCAAGGGCACGGTGGCGCAACGGGTTGCCGAGGCACTCGGCTTTCACTATCTCGATTCCGGCGCGCTCTACCGCCTGACTGCGCTGGCGGCAGTACGGCGTGGCGTTTCCTGGGATGACGAGGCAGGCGTCGCAGGCGTGGCCGCTACGCTCGATGCCCGTTTCGACGGAGATCGCATCGTGCTGGATGAGCGCGATGCCAGCTCGGCGATCCGCAGCGAGGACATCGGTGTTGGTGCCTCGCGTGTCGCGGCATTGCCTGCCGTGCGCGCAGCGCTGTTGCAGCGCCAGCGTGGCTACGCCCGCATGCCGGGGTTGGTGGCCGATGGCCGCGACATGGGCTCTGTGGTGTTCCCCGAGGCACAGTTGAAGGTGTTTCTGACCGCAAGCGCCGCTGTACGTGCAGAACGCCGCTACAAGCAACTGGCTGGCCGGGGCGAACAGGCGGATCTCGCGGCCATCACTGCCGACCTGGAGGCGCGCGATGCACGTGACCGTGCCCGCACCGTTGCGCCGCTGGCGCAGCAGCCCGACGCACGCCTGCTCGATACCGACGGGCTTGGCGTCGAAGCTGCCGTTGAGCAGGTGCTGGCCTGGTGGCGCGAGCGCGGCTGATCGGGAGCGCCGCTGGCGACGGGCTGTGTCGAACGACTTGTCTGACGCACTCCGTTGCCTGAAAATCGATGCTAAGCGCTTGATCGAAAAAAAAGAAATGCTTAGAATCTTCAGTTACCCATCACAGATGGGGCGATCGTGTCGATGCGGCGCAATGCTGCATCGGCGAAGAGCAACTAACCCTGCTCCCGTTCCGGGAGTATTTGGAAACCATCCTTAATGACTACTGCTACTCTGTCCGGCTCCATGGAGAGCTTTGCCGCCCTGTTCGAGGAAAGCCTCAAGAACCAGGAAATGCGTTCTGGTGAGGTGATTACCGCCGAGGTGGTAGCTGTTGACCACAATTTCGTGACCGTCAACGCCGGCCTGAAGTCTGAATCCCTGATCTCCATCGACGAATTCAAGAACGACCGTGGCGAAGTTGAAGTCAAGGTCGGCGATTTCGTGCCGGTGGCGATCGACAGCCTGGAAAACGGCTACGGCGAAACCAAGCTCTCGCGCGAGAAGGCCAAGCGCCTCGCGTCGTGGATCGAGCTGGAAGACGCCCTCGAGAAGGGCGCCATCATGTCCGGCGTGATCTCGGGCAAGGTCAAGGGCGGCCTGACCGTGATGGTCAATGGTCTGCGCGCCTTCCTGCCGGGTTCGCTGGTCGACACCCGTCCGGTCAAGGACACCACGCCGTTCGAAGGCAAGCAAATCGAATTCAAGGTCATCAAGCTCGACCGCAAGCGCAACAACGTCGTCGTGTCGCGTCGCGCCGTGCTGGAAGAGAGCCTGGGTGAAGAACGTCAGAAGCTGCTCGAAACCCTGCGCGAAGGCGTGGTGGTCAAGGGTATCGTCAAGAACATCACCGACTACGGTGCGTTCGTTGACCTCGGCGGCATCGACGGCCTGCTGCACATCACCGATCTGGCATGGCGCCGCGTCAAGCACCCGAGCGAAGTGCTCGCCGTGGGTGACGAAGTCGAAGCCAAGGTGCTCAAGTTCGACCAAGAGAAGAACCGTGTCTCGCTGGGTCTGAAGCAACTGGGCGAAGATCCGTGGGTGGGCCTGTCGCGCCGCTACCCGCAAGGCACCCGCCTGTTCGGCAAGGTCACCAACCTGACCGACTACGGTGCATTTGTCGAGATCGAGCAAGGCATCGAAGGCCTGGTGCACGTCTCGGAAATGGACTGGACCAACAAGAACGTCCATCCGTCCAAGGTTGTGGCCCTGGGCGACGAAGTCGAAGTGATGATCCTCGACATCGACGAAGAAAAGCGTCGTATCAGCCTCGGCATGAAGCAGTGCGTCGCCAATCCGTGGGACGAGTTCGAAGCCAACTACAAGAAGGGTGACAAGCTCAAGGGCGCCATCAAGTCGATCACTGACTTCGGGGTGTTCGTCGGCCTGCCGGGTGGCATCGACGGTCTGGTCCACCTGTCGGACCTGTCCTGGCACGTGGCTGGTGAAGAAGCCGTGCGTAACTTCAAGAAGGGTGACGAAGTCGAGGCCGTGGTGCTGTCGATCGACACCGAGAAGGAACGCATCAGCCTCGGCATCAAGCAGCTCGAAGGTGATCCGTTCAACAACTTCGTGTCGAGCAGCGACAAGGGCGCCATCGTCAAGGGCACCGTCAAGTCCCTGGATGCCAAGGGTGCCGTGATCGCGCTGAGCGAGGATGTCGAAGGCTACCTGCGTTCGACCGAAGTCTCGCGTGACCGCGTCGAAGACATCCGCAGCGTGCTGAAGGAAGGCGACGAAGTCGAAGCGATGATCATCAACGTCGATCGCAAGACCCGTTCGATCAACCTGTCGATCAAGGCCAAGGATCAGGGCGATGAGAAGGCAGCAATGAGCCAGCTCTCGTCCGATGCCAGCGCCGGCACCACCAACCTGGGTGCCCTGCTGAAGGCCAAGCTGTCCGGTTCCAACGAATAAGGAACCCTGGTCGTGACCAAGTCCGAACTCATTGCAAGGCTCACCACCCGTTACCCGCAATTGGTGGCGAAAGATGCAGAGTTGGCCGTCAAGACCATTCTCGATGCGATGGGCAAGAGCCTGGCTCAAGGTCGTCGCATCGAGATTCGCGGCTTCGGCAGCTTCGACCTGAACTACCGTCCGCCGAGAACGGGGCGCAATCCCAAGTCGGGAACCAAAGTAGAGGTTCCGGAGAAGTTTGTGCCCCACTTCAAGGCCGGCAAGGAACTGCGCGAGCGCGTTGACGAGCTCTTGTAAGCCTTGCCTGGACGAAAGACCGAACGGCACGCGCAAGCGTGCCGTTTTTTCTTGTCCTGCGGCTTGCTGCAAGCCGGGTTGGTGATAATCGCTGCTGGGCCGCATTCTGACGAATCGGCTACAATGACGGCACTTTCGACCCGCGAGTAGCCCATGCGTTATCTGCTCTGGCTGATCAAGTTCCTGCTGTTCGTATTGCTGTTCGGCTTTGCCATGCACAATGCCGAGCCCATTTCGCTGAAGTTCTTCCTCGGTTACATCTGGCAGGCACCGCTGGCGCTGGTGTTACTGGTGTTCTTTGTTGCCGGCGTAGCGCTTGGTCTGCTGGCGGCACTCGGGCAGATGGTCAAGCTGCGGCGCGAACTGGTCGGCCTGCGCAAGGAGCTGCGGATTCGCAATGCGCCCGCCCAACCCGTCGCGCCTGATCCTTTGCTGGAACAACCGCGCGACGCGGTGTAATTCGTCCTTCCGGATTCTTACATGTCCGAATTTCCCTACTGGTGGCTGATTGCGCTGCCCGTGTTCTTCGGCGCAGGCTGGCTGGCTGCGCGTGTCGACATCAAGCATGTGCTCGCTGAAACCCGCTCGTTGCCGGCGCAGTATTTCAAGGGCCTCAACTACCTGCTCAATGGTCGGACCAACGAGGCGGTCGATGTCTACGTCGACATTGCGCGTCACCATGCCGAAACGGTCGATCTGCAGTTCACGCTGGGTCATCTGTTCCGTCGGCGTGGCGAGCTGGAGCGGGCTATCCGTATGCACCAGAAGCTGCTTGATCGGCGTGAGCTGAACGATGTGCAGCGGCAGCAGGCGCAGTTTGAGCTGGCTCGTGATTTCCTCAAGGCGGGGTTGTTCGATCGCGCCGAGGATATCCTGATCGAATTGCAGCACACCGATTATGCCCGCCAGGCACGCAGCGAGCTGCTTGCGGTGTACCAGCAGGAGAAGGATTGGCAGAAGGCCATCGAGATCGCACAACGTATGCGCGACGAGAGCCACAGCTATCAGCACGAGATCGCACAGTTCCATTGCGAACTGGGCGAACAAGCCTTTTCGCGCTCCAATCCTGAGTTGGCCGCCGAGCACCTGCAGGCCGCGCTCACCGAAAACCGCCAGTGCGCGCGTGCACGGTTGTTGTTGGGCGAGCTGGCGCAGTCGCGCGGTGACATCGACGCGGCCATTGCCGAATGGCAGACGATCGAAACCCAGGATGCACTGGTACTGGCGCTGGTTGCCCGCAAGCTGCTGGCTGCCTGCGACACCGCAGGCCGGGGCGCAGAGGGAACGACCTATCTGTTGCGCATGCTGCAGCAAAACCCCGAGTTAGATGTACTGGACGTCATCTATGAGCGGTTGATGGCCCAACAAGGGCTGGAAGCAGCTTATGAATTCGTGCGTGAACGGCTCAAGGTCCATCCGACCATGCCCAGCTTGCGCAAGGTGCTGGAAGCGCACTTGCTGGTGGCACCGGACGACCAGAAATACGAGCTGGAAATCATCGGCAAGCTGCTGACCGAGGCCACGCGCGAACACACGATGTACTACTGCAGCCATTGTGGCTTCAAGGCACGCCAGTATTTCTGGCATTGCCCGGCCTGCTCCGAATGGGAAAGCTACCCGCCGGTACGCGGGCGCAAGAGCCGCACGGCTGCCTGAAACAAGGCGTTCTCCATGACTACACTTCACCCGCGCGTCGTCGTTGCGCTCGATTATCCTGACGCCGCCGGCGCGCTAGGCTTTGCCGATCGCGTTTCGCCGCAGTTGTGCCGGCTCAAGGTTGGCAAGGAGCTGTTCACTGCCGAAGGGCCACGACTGGTCGAGCAACTGGTCGACCGCGGTTTCGACGTGTTCCTCGATCTCAAATTCCACGACATTCCCAATACCGTGGCCCAGGCCTGCAAGGTCGCTGCGGGCCTGGGGGTCTGGATGGTCAATGTGCACGCCTCGGGCGGGCGCAAGATGATGGAAACCACGCGCGAGGCACTGGCTGCCTTGCCGCAACGACCGTTGTTGATCGCCGTCACGGTGCTGACCAGCATGGATGCGGCACAGTTGGCCGAACTTGGCCTGCCGGCGCCGGCGACCCAGGTCGAGCGGCTGGCGCGGCTCACGCGCGATTGTGGGCTGGATGGCGTGGTGTGCTCGGCGCAGGAAGCGGCCATGCTCAAGGCAGCATGCGGCGCGGATTTCAAGCTGATCACCCCCGGCATCCGGCCATTGGATGCCAGCCTTGACGACCAGCAGCGCGTGATGACGCCGCAGGCCGCCGTGGCTGCGGGCAGCGACTATCTGGTGATCGGTCGGCCGATCACCCGCAGCGCGGACCCGGTGGCCACGCTCACCCAGATCAACCAACAGATTGCGGGCTGAACATGAAAATCACCGTCATTGGTAGCGGTTACGTCGGCTTGGTGACCGGCGCCTGCCTCTCCGAGCATGGCAACGACGTGCTCTGTCTCGACGTCGATCCACGCAAGATCGAGATGCTGCAGCGTGGCGAGATCCCGATCTACGAGCCGGGCCTGGAAGACATCGTCAAGCGCAACGCTGCCGCTGGCCGCCTGCGCTTTACCACCGATGTGGCCGAGTCGGTGGCGCATGGTACGGTGCAGTTCATTGCCGTCGGCACGCCGCCGGACGAGGACGGCTCCGCCGACCTGCAATACGTGCTGGCTGCCGCGCGCAACATCGCCCGTCATATGAAGGACTACAAGGTGGTGGTCGACAAGTCGACGGTGCCGGTAGGCACGGCCGACAAGGTCAAGGCGGCCATCGTCACGGAACTGGCGGCACGTGGTGTCGAGCTGCCGTTCAGCGTGGTCTCCAACCCAGAATTCCTGAAGGAGGGCGCGGCCGTCGAGGACTTCATGAAGCCCGACCGTATCGTGGTCGGTGCCGACGACGAGCGCGCCATTGCGTTGATGCGCAGCCTGTACCAGCCGTTCCAGCGTAACCATGATCGCACCCAGGTGATGGACGTGCGCTCGGCCGAGCTGACCAAGTATGCGGCCAACGCCATGCTGGCCACGCGGATCTCGTTCATGAACGAGCTGGCCAACCTCGCCGAGGTGATGGGGGCCGACATCGAGCTGGTGCGCCGTGGCATCGGCTCCGACCCACGCATCGGCTACAGCTTTCTGTATCCCGGTGTGGGCTACGGCGGGTCTTGTTTCCCCAAGGACGTCAAGGCGCTGTGCCGCACCGCCGAGGAAAACGGCATCACGCTGCAGGTGCTGCAGGCAGTCGAGGCGGCGAATGACGCGCAGAAGTTGCGCCTGGTGCAGAAGGTGGTACAGCGCTTCGGTGAATCGCTGGCCGGCCGCCGCTTCGCGCTGTGGGGCCTCGCGTTCAAGCCCAAGACCGACGACATGCGCGAGGCGCCCAGCCTCGTCATCATCGACGAGCTGTTGCGTCGCGGCGCCAGCGTCGTCGCGTTCGATCCGGTGGCGATGAAGGAGACCCGGCGCATCGTCGGAGATCGCATCGCCTATGCCGACAGCCCGATGGCGGCGTTGGAAGGCGCAGACGCGCTGTTGTTGGTTACCGAATGGAAGGAATTCCAGAACCCGGATTTCGACCGGGTGAAGGCGCTACTGAAACAGCCGGTGGTGTTCGACGGGCGCAACCTGTTCGACCCGGCGATGGTGAAACAAGCGGGAATCGAATATGAAGCCATTGGACGCCGCTGAGCTGGCCCGACTGCGTGTCGAAATCGCCGATGCCCGCGTGCTGGTGGTCGGCGATGTGATGCTGGATCGCTACTGGTTCGGCGATGTCGAGCGCATTTCGCCGGAGGCGCCGGTGCCGGTGGCGCGCATCCGCAAGCGCGACGAGCGTGCCGGCGGTGCAGCCAACGTGGCGCGCAATATCGCCGCGCTGGGCGGCAAGGCAACCTTGCTGGCGGTGGTCGGCGACGATGAGCCGGCCGATACGCTGCAACGCCTGCTGGAAGAAGGCGGCGTCCGTACCCAGCTGCGCCGCGATCCGCAGATTGCCACCACGGTGAAGCTGCGGGTGCTGGCACGCCAGCAGCAATTGCTGCGCATCGATTTCGAGGAAGTCCCTAGCCACGAAGTGCTGGCCGACAAGCTCGACGACTTCCGGGCGCTGCTGGCCGAGACGGATGTCGTCATCCTGTCCGACTATGGCAAGGGCGGATTGCGGCATGTCGACGCAATGATCTCCGCCGCCAAGCTCGCTGGCAAGCCGGTGCTGGTCGACCCCAAGGGCGACGATTACAGCCATTATCGCGGCGCCACCCTGCTGACGCCGAATCGCAGCGAGTTCCGCCAGGTTGCCGGCCCTTGGCGCGACGAGGCTGATCTCGTGGCCAAGGCCCAGTCCTTGCGTGCCTCGCTGGATCTGGAGGCGCTGCTGGTGACGCGCAGCGAGGAAGGGATGACGTTGTTCCGCTCGGGTGGCGTGGTGCATACGCCGACAGTGGCGCGCGAGGTGTTCGACGTTTCCGGGGCCGGCGATACCGTGATCGGCACGCTGGGCTTGATGCTGGCTGCCGGGCTTGAATTGCCGCAGGCGATGGATTGGTCCAACCGCGCTGCCGGCATCGTGGTCGGCAAGCTTGGCACCGCCATCGTGTTACCCGAGGAGTTGTTCGGCTGATCGCTTGACCAGAATCGGGTCGAAACCCTTCAGGGCGTGATCTCGACCCGGTTCTTGCCGGTCTGCTTGGCGCGGTACATGGCCTCGTCGGCACGAGTCAGTACCGCATGACGGTCCTCGCCGCGATGGGCCAGCGTAACGCCGGCGCTGAAGGTGATCAGCAGTTTGCTGTTGTCGTGCAGGAAGAAGCGGCGCGTCAGTTCGCGTTGCAAGCGCTGCAGCACCTGCTCGGCCTGGGCAATGTCGGTATCTGGCAGCAGCAGCACGAATTCCTCGCCCCCGTAGCGCGCGACGACATCGGTGGGGCGTAGCAGATCCTTGATCACCCGCACCAGATGCACCAGCGCGCTGTCACCGGCGGCGTGGCCGCGCTGGTCGTTCAGCATCTTGAAGTTGTCGATGTCGAGCAGGGCGACGGCCAGCGAGCTGCCGGAGCGCTCGACGCGCGCTGCCTCGATGGCGAAGGTTTCCTCCAGCCCGCGGCGGTTGAGTGCGCCGGTGAGCTGATCCGAGCGCACCTGCTCGCTGACGGCTCGCAGTTCGCGTTCCAGTTCGCGAACCCGGGCCTCCGCACTGTCCGCCTGCTGCCGTGCGGTGAGCAACTCGTCCCGGCTGCGTTGCACGTCGAGCTGCATCGAGCGCGTGTCCTGCACCAGGTTTTCCATCACCGAGCGCAGACTACCGATATCCTTGGCCTTCTGGATCTGGTCGGCGTAATCGCTGATGCGTTCGTGGTATTGGTCGGTGCTGTCCGAGAGGAAACCCAGCCGGTCGACGAAGGTGGCGATCATGGTCTTGATCGCACTTTGCGCTTCGATCAGGTTCTGCTTGAGCAGGCTCTGCTTGTAAATGACTTCCTTGAGGCCGATCTCGGCGTCGTAGATCACCGTCATGTCGAGCGGGCGGGCAACGATATCCTGGACCACGGCGATCTGGCCGTGCAGCCACTCGTCATCGACCACCAGCTCGCGCATGTTGCCGGTCAGCAAGCGCAGTAGATTCAGCAGGCCGTCGCATAGCCGTTGTTCCTGATCGCTGGCGAGCTCCAGGCGCAGCCAGAATTTCTTCAACCGCGGCAGCAGTTTCTGCAGGTCGGCTTCGGTTGCCACCGCTTCGGCCTCGCCGGCCAGTGTCCGAGTCTCGATGGCGAGCTCAGGATAGGCAACAAGGCGGCCGGCCAAGCCGATGTCGAGCGCGCTGATCAAGGCGCCGCGCCAGTCTGCCCAACTGCCGGCACTGGTTGCTGGCGCGCCGTTCTCGGCCTCGTTGTCGGCGGCGGCCTCCACCAGGCCGGCATCCGGAGTGGACTCGGCCCAGGCACGCGCCAGACCATCGAGTTTTTCGTTCAGGTTTTCGGCATCGCCGCCGAAATTGATCAGCACGCGCTCTAGTGATTCACGCTTTTGTGCAAAGGTGTAGCGGCTGCGGGTTTCCCACTGCTTGATCAGCTCCCGGATCAGGTCGGACCAGCCGCGCGCCAGCTGTGCTTGCGAGCCTTGCTGCTGGATGCTGTGCAGCAGCATCGGCGCGATGCTCTGCCAGTCGTTGCGTCGTGCGGCTTCCTGGATCGCGCCGATATGGCGTCGCACATCGGGCGTCTGCCGCGGCAGCGCCGTCAGCATGGCGATCAGGACCGGGACCAGCGGATGCTGACGTTCAACTTCAGGTGTGCCGGCAATGGTGTGGTACAGCTCGGCATAGTGGTCCGGCGTCGGCACGATGCGACGCATCGCCAGTTGCTTGAGGGTTTCGCGGGCGATATCAGTGGGATTCTGTGCCATGCCGAGGTAAGAGAGCGAGGTGTTTGCAGATTATAGGGAGCAGGGCGCATCGCTGTCGCGCTCCCAAACAAAAACGGGAGTGTCTGACGACACTCCCGTTTCGGTGATGAGCAGCTGCGGATCAGGCCGCGGCAGTCACGACCACCTTGATGTCGACATTGACATCGTGGTGCAGCGACAAGGTGATGTCGTATTCACCGATCTGCTTCAACGCGCCTTCCGGCAGGCGGACTTCGAACTTCTTCAGTTCCACGCCGCTGGCCGTTACGGCTTCGGCGATGTCGACAGTGCCGACCGAACCGAACAGGCGGCCATCCACGCCAGCCTTTTGGGCGATGGTGATGCTGGCACCGTTCAGCTTCTCGGCACGTGCCTGGGCAGCGGCGAGGATGTCGGCCTGACGGGCTTCGAGGTCAGCACGGCGTGCGTCGAAATCCTTCAGGTTGGCTTCGGTGGCACGGCGAGCCTTGCCTTGCGGGATCAGGAAGTTACGGGCGTAGCCATCCTTGACCTTGACCACGTCACCCAGGGTGCCGAGGTTGGCGACTTTTTCGAGCAGAATGATTTGCATGGCTTGATTCTCCTCGGCTTAGTGCAGGTCGGTGTACGGCAGCAGGGCCAGGAAACGGGCGCGCTTGATGGCGCTCGACAGCTGACGCTGATAGCGAGCCTTGGTGCCGGTGATACGGGCCGGGATGATCTTGCCGTTTTCGGCAATGAAGTCCTTCAGGAGACCGATATCCTTGTAGTCGATTTCCTTGATGCCTTCAGCGGTGAAGCGGCAGAATTTTTTCCGCTTGAACAGGTTGCGAGACATGGTATTACCTCAATTCAACAATTCGTATTCGTCGATGTGCAACGCGAGTCGGTCTGGATAACGCTGGCTGGTCGCGGCAAGAAAGCCCTTCACCACCAGTTGTTGTCCGACGACCAGTTTGCCAAGCGGTAATGCCTGCTTGCCAATTGCCACTGCCTTCATCCTGGCCAGAACGCGTCGTTCGGTACCATTTTCCACCTGCTGCGATTCATGGCTGATGATCAGCTCCTGAACCGCGATGCCGGCAGGGGTGTAGCGCAGTGGGGCAAGTTCGGCGAGTGAGCCACCCAGCAAGACCCGGTTGCGGGTCAGCACTTAGGCTGCAGCCTGGCCTTCTTGACCGGCTTGCGGCGTCAGCGACTTGGACTTTTCTTCCTTCATCATCGGCGATGCTTCGGTTACGGCAGCATCGGTCTTGATGGTCAGGTGACGCAGCACGGCATCGTTGAACTTGAAGGCGTGCTCGAGTTCGTCCAGGGTTTCTTGGCCGATTTCGACGTTCATCAGCACGTAGTGTGCCTTGTGGATCTTCTGGATCGGGAAAGCCAGTTGACGGCGGCCCCAATCTTCCAGGCGGTGCACCTGGCCATTGCCGGCCGCGATCACGGCCTTGTAGCGCTCGATCATGGCGGGCACTTGCTCGCTTTGATCGGGGTGCACAATAAACACGATTTCATAGTGTCGCATGTATGCTCCTTGCGGGTTGAAGCCTGCCGTCAGCGACGCCGGTCAGGCAAGGGAAAAGCAAGCCTGCGATTGTACTACGCGATCGCGGCTTCACTCAAGCTCAGCGCTCGACGAGTTCGATCTTGCCGACCTTGCCCGCCCATTCCTCGTGATCCGGAAGCGGGTCCTTTTTCTCGACGATGGTGGGCCAGGTCTTGGCGAGCTCGGCGTTGAGCGCAATGTAATCCTGCATCTCGGCCGGTACGTCGTCCTCGGCATAGATGGCCTCGACGGGGCATTCGGCGACGCACAGCGTGCAATCGATGCACTCGTCCGGGTCGATCACCAGGAAATTGGGGCCTTCGTGGAAGCAGTCGACGGGGCAGACATCGACGCAGTCGGTGTACTTGCACTTCACACAGGCATCGGTGACAACGTAAGTCATGGACGAAATCCTTCTCTAGGGGCGGTCTTTGCCGGAAAATAGTCAGCCATTTTATCAAAGCTCCTTCCCGATACGAACGACATCGTGGCTATTTCCACAGAACCGTTGCTGACATTGCCCGCCGCCGGCTATCGCGGGCGGTTTGCGCCGAGCCCGACCGGCGACTTGCACCTGGGCTCGCTGCTGGCCGCGGTGGCGAGTTATCTGGAGGCGCGGTGCCGCGGTGGCGAATGGCTGGTGCGAATCGAGGATCTGGATCCACCGCGCACAGTGCCTGGCGCCGAGGGACGAATTCTGGGTGTGCTGGCGGCGCATGGTTTCGAGTGGGATGGGCCGGTCTGGCGGCAAAGCGAACGTCAAGCCGTGTACGAGACGGCGTTCGGGCAGCTACGTGAGGCGGGCCTGATCTATCCGTGCGCCTGCTCCCGCAAGGAGGTGGCTTCGATCGCGCGGGCAGGGGTGGACGGGCCGGTTTATCCAGGTACCTGTCGCCACGGCTTGTTGGCTGGTCGCATGTCACGGGCCTGGCGGTTGCACGTCGATGCGGGTTGCGTGGCGTTCGACGATGCCGTGCAGGGTGTCTGTAAGCAGGACTTGGCAACGGACGTCGGCGATTTCGTGATCAAGCGGGCTGATGGCCTGTTTGCGTACCAATTGGCGGTGGTGGTCGACGACGCGCTGCAGGGCGTGACCGACGTGGTGCGCGGTGCAGACCTGCTCGATTCCACGCCGCGACAATGCCATCTGCAGCAGTGCCTGGGTATCGTGCCGGTGCGGTATGCGCACGTGCCGGTGCTGGCGAACGAACACGGGGAAAAGCTGAGCAAGCAGACCTTGGCATCGCCTTTGCAGCCCGAACATGCTGCGCTAAACCTGTGGTTGGCACTTTGCTATCTGGGTCAGTGCCCGCCCGCGACGCTGGCGCAAGGCACTGTTGCGGATTGTTGGCAGTGGGCGCGTGCACATTGGTCGCTTGATCGAGTGCCCAGGCAGCGGTCGGTGGTGTGGCAAAGTGACGTTGGAATGGATATGCGGTGCGATTTGACCAATGATCGGGATTGACAGTTAAAAGCGCTTGATTTTGGGCTATGGTCCGGATGAATTGGATCAATTCGCCATATCTACAACAAAGCGGCGCCACGCCTTGTCCTGCCTTGCATATGCGGCGATGCTGATGATATGTTCACTGCCCGATGTAAGCTACGTAGTCGGGTTAAATAAATGAGCGACTGGGGGAAATCGTGCTGAGCAAACCAAGAATCAAGGCCTGCGTATTGGCCATGATGCTGGCCGCGCCGTTATACGCGAATGCGGCTGGGCTGGGCCGGCTAAATGTGCAATCGGGTCTGGGGCAGCCGTTCCGTGCCGAGATCGACCTCGTTGCCGTTACCCCCGAAGAAGCCGATTCGCTGGTGGTGAGCTTGGCCTCGCCTGATGCGTTCGCTAGCGCCAACATCCAGTACCCGTCGGGTTCGCTGGGCCTGCGCTTCAACATCGAGAAGCGTGGCGGCGGTCAATACTATGTTGCGATCAATTCATCGCAGCCGGTTTCCGAGCCGTTCCTCGACCTGCTGCTGGAACTCAATTGGGCCGGTGGTCGCATCCAGCGTGAATACACCGCGCTGATCGATCCGGTCGATTATTCCGCGCAACGTCCCAGCACGGCGCTGCCGGGCCGCCTTTCCGGCAAGACCCCTGCGCCGGCCGCGAGCAAGCCCGCAGCAACGAGCGAAGCGCCGTCCCGTCCGGCTCGACCGAGCCGTGCAGTGCCAAGCGAAGCCGCTGGCAGTGAGGCCGGCGCCAACGAAGTCAAGGTGAAGTCCGGCGATACGCTGTCGTCGATTGCCGGTCAGGTCAAGCCCGAGGGCGTCAGCCTCGATCAGGTGCTGGTGTCGCTGTATCGTGCCAACCCGGATGCCTTCGCCGGCAATATGAACCGCCTCAAGCGCGGCAAGATTCTGCGCGTGCCCGCACGTGAAGAGATGGAAGGTGTCAGCCGCAACGAGGCCGCCAAGGAAATCCGTCTGCAGGCCGACAACTGGCGCGGCTATCGCCAGCAGGTCGCGGAAGGGGCAATGACGACCCCGGCCGCCGACCAGGGTCAATCGACGTCGGGCAAGATTTCCGCCAAGGTCGAGGACAAGGGTGGAAGCCAGGCCGAGAATCAGGATCGGTTGAAGCTCTCCAAGGGGGGCGATGCCGGCAAGAGCGGCAAGGGCAACGGCGAGGCCCAGGCGCGCATCCGCACGCTCGAGGAAGAAGCTGCCGCACGCCAGAAGGCGCTCGACGAAGCCAACCAGCGTGTGGTCGAGCTGGAAAAGCTGGTCAAGGACATGAACAAGGCGCTGCCCAAGGGCGGTGCCAAGACCACGCCAGTGCCGACTGCTGCGCCTACCGCAGCACCGACGCCGGAGCCTACCGCTGCACCCACACCAGAGCCCGTAGTGGCCTCCACAGCGTCGTCGGCTTCTGCCGCAGCGGTTGCGCCGGTCGCTAGCGAGCCCGCTTCCGCGCCAGTCAAGCCCAAGCGCCGCGCTCCGGTCGAAATTGAGGCGCCAGTGGAAGAGGAACCTTCCTTCCTGGCTGGCCTGCTGGACAACCCGCTGCTGCTCGGTGGTGGCCTCGGCGTGCTGCTGCTCGGTGTCGGTGGCCTGCTCTGGGCGCGTCGTCGCCGTCCGGCCGCGTTTGAGGACAGCATCATCACTGGTGGCGATCTCAAGCCCAATACCGTGCTCGGTAGCACGGGCGGCGCGGTGATCAGCACGCAGCCGACCGAGAATTCCTTCCTGACCGATTTCAGCCGCCAGGGCCTGGGCACCATTGATACCGACGAAGTCGATCCGATCGCCGAAGCCGAGGTCTACATGGCCTATGGGCGTGATGGTCAGGCCGAGGAAATCCTCAAGGATGCGTTGTCGAAGGATCCGTCCCGCAACGAAATCCGCATGAAGCTGCTGGAAATCTATTCGGCTCGCAAGGACAAGACCTCGTTCGAGGAAATTGCTGCCGACCTGTTCGCCCGTACCAACGGCGCGGGCCCGGTATGGGAGCAGGCTGCCTACATGGGCCGCAATCTGGATGCGGAAAATCCGCTGTACGCCCAGAAGGATCCGGGCCGTGCGGCAGCGCCGGTCAACGAGCCGCCGGCTTCGGCGTTCACCGAGACGACCGCGGTGGCCGCTGCCGCAGCTGCAGCGCCGATCGACCTCGATCTGGGGTTCGATAGCGAGCCGTCGCCTGTGCCCGCTCCGCAACCGGCTCCGCAAGCGGCGCTGGATGCCGTGACCGAACCGGCTCCGATCGATGATCTTGACTTCGATCTCGATGCCTTGGTGGCACCGGAAGCCACACAGGCACCGGTTGCACCGGCTCCAGCCGCTTCCGATTTCGATGACCTGGACTTCGGGCTCGATCTGGATCAGCCGGCTCCAGCGCCTGTGGCAGCGGCACCCATTGCCGATCTGGGTCTGGACATTGCTGAACTCGACATGCCGACGGTGGCTGAACCTGTTCCAGCACAGGCTGCTGCGCCGCAGGATATCGATCTGGACTTTGACTTCAATCTCGATGCGCCGACGACCGGAGCTGCGCCGGCGCCTGAAGAGCCGTTGATCGATCTCGAGCAGGACACGGTCAGCGAACTCGACTTCTCGGCTGAGGATCCGGTTCAGACCAAGATCGACCTTGCCCGCGCCTATATCGACATGGGCGATGTGGAAGGTGCGCGTGAAATCCTGCAGGAAGCTATGAGCGAAGGCAGTGATTCACAGCAGCAGGAGGCGCGTGGCCTGCTCGACAACCTGTGAGCGGACTGAGCTGGGCCCATCCGGCCCAGCGCTTGTTGTTGTGGATATGGGTGGCGTGTGGCTTGCAGTGGATGCAGCCCACGCCACTTGTCTTTGCATTGGTGCTGATGCTGCCTTGCGCTGCGTTCCTGGACGGCCAGCGTTTATGGCGCGGTCTGCGGCGCAGTGTGTCGTTGCTGCTCGGCATTGTGTTCGTCTACGGCTGGAGCGTGCCGGGCCAGTATCTGTGGTTCGCCCGATGGGCGCCAACGTGGGAAGGGTTGCAGGCCGGCGGCGTGCAGGCGCTGCATTTACTGGCCTTGATCGTCAGTTTGCGCTTGTTGCTGGCTCGGCTGCGGCGGGATGCTTTACTGTCGGGCATCTATGCGTTGCTCCTGCCATTGTCACGCCTGGGTTTCGATATGCAGCGTGCGACGTGGCGGTTGATGCTGACGCTGTGTCGCGTCGACGAGTTGCTCACTGATCGGGCGACGCCCGGTGCGCTGTGGCGGGAATTGACGCTACAGGAAAGCGACTTTGGCCCACCGCCTGACGTAGAATGGCGCCCCTCGCCGCCGACTGGCAGTCAGCGCTGGGTGCTGACGCTACTGTGGTTGGGCTTGCTGGCCACACTGGCGGCCAGTATGGCGATCAACTGAACGGGTGCCCATGAAGTATGCGCTTGCCGTCGAATACGACGGCCGTGCCTTTTCCGGCTGGCAGATCCAGCCCGATGCGCCGACAGTGCAGGCAGCGCTGGAGATAGCGCTTGCGCGCATGGCGGCCCATCCGGTCCGCGCGCACGCCGCAGGTCGTACCGATGCTGGCGTGCATGCCAGTCGCCAGATCGTTCATTTCGAGACCACAGCCGAGCGCCCATTGACAGCCTGGGTCCGTGGCGTGAACAGCTTTCTGCCGGAGGGCGTCGCCGTGTTGTGGGCCAGGGCGGTGCCTGATGCATTCCACGCGCGCTTCTGTGCCACCGCGCGCCACTATCGCTATCTCGTGCTGCAGCATCCGGTGCGGCCCGCCTTGCTGGCCGGACGGGTAGGGTGGGTACACCAGCCGCTCGATCTCGATGCGCTGCGCAAGGCCGCGAACTTGCTGCTCGGCACGCATGATTTCACCAGCTTTCGCGCCGCGGAATGTCAGGCGCCCAGCCCGGTGAAGACGCTGCATCGCCTCGATGTGCACGCAAATGGTACTTTGCTTACCTTCGATTTCTCCGCCGATGCTTTCCTGCATCACATGGTGCGCAACCTGATGGGGTCGTTGCTGTTCGTTGCCAAGGGCGCACGTGAGCCTGCCTGGATGGCCGAGCTCCTCGCCACGCGGGACCGTTCGGCTGCGGCGCCGACCTTCATGCCGGACGGGCTCTATCTCGCTGGTGTAAGCTATCCATCCGAATTTGGCCTGCAGAGCGAGCCTGAGCCGCGGCATGGCCTGATCTGACCCGGAGTATTCGTTGATTCCACGCATCAAAATCTGCGGGCTGCGCGACGCCCCGACCGCTGCAGCAGCATCCCGGCTCGGCGCCGACGCGATCGGGCTGGTGTTCTATGGCCCGAGCCCACGCAATGTCGATCTGGACACCGCGGCCGCCGTTTGCGCGAGCCTGCCGGCCTTTGTTTCGAGTGTCGGCCTGTTCGTCGATGCGGAGCCGGACTTCGTTCGCGCGGTGCTGGCGCGGGTGCCGCTCGACTTGCTGCAGTTCCATGGCGATGAGTCGCCCGAGTACTGCCGCAGCTTCGGCCGGCCCTACCTGAAAGCGGTACGGGTTAAACACGATGTAAATTTGCTAGAATACGCAGCCCGCTTTGCGGACGCGCGCGGCCTCTTGGTTGATGCCTATGTGCCGGGCGTGCCTGGTGGCACCGGCGAAGCTTTCGACTGGTCGCTATTGCCCGCCGATCTGCCGCTGCCGCTGATCCTCTCCGGCGGGCTTGCCCCGCACAATGCAAAGGATGCAGTGCGGGCAGTCAAGCCGTGGGCCGTCGATGTCTCCAGTGGCGTCGAAAGCGGGCGTGGCATCAAGGACCTCAATAAAATTGCGGCGTTCATCCAAGCGGTGCACGCAGCCTGATCGAGCGAGAACGACATGAACGACTTCCTCCGCTACGCCCAGCCGGATGAGCGCGGCCACTTTGGCCAATTTGGCGGCATCTACGTCGCCGAAACGCTGATGACGGCGCTCGACGAGTTGCGCATCGAATACGAAAAGGCGGTCAAGGATCCGGATTTCATGGCCGAGTTCCGCTACGAGCTCAAGCACTACGTCGGCCGCCCCAGCCCGATCTACCATGCCAAGCGCTGGTCCAGCGAGCTGGGCGGGGCGCAGATCTACCTGAAGCGCGAAGACCTGAACCACACCGGCGCGCACAAGGTGAACAACACTATCGGCCAGGCGCTCTTGGCCCGCCGCATGGGCAAGAAGCGGGTGATCGCCGAGACCGGCGCTGGTCAGCATGGCGTGGCCTCCGCCACCGTCGCCGCCCGCTATGGCCTAGATTGCGTGGTCTACATGGGTGCCGAGGATGTTGCCCGCCAATCCCCCAATGTCTACCGGATGAAGCTCCTGGGCGCGCAGGTCGTGGCCGTCTCTTCGGGGTCCAAGACCTTGAAGGATGCGATGAACGAGGCGATGCGCGACTGGGTGACCAATGTCGATTCCACCTATTACATCATCGGTACCTGCGCCGGCCCGCACCCGTACCCGATGCTGGTACGTGACTTCCAGTGCGTGATCGGCGACGAGTGCAAGACGCAGATGGTCGACCTGATCGGTCGCCAACCCGACGCCGTTGTGGCCTGCGTCGGCGGCGGTTCCAACGCCATCGGCATCTTCCACCCCTATATCGACGTGCCCGGCGTGCGATTGATCGGCGTCGAAGCCGGTGGCGATGGGCTCGATACCGGCCGCCATGCCGCGCCGCTGACCGCCAACGCCAAGCCCGGCGTGCTGCACGGCAACCGTACCTATCTGATGCAGGACGAGAACGGCCAGATCATCGAAACGCACTCGATCTCCGCCGGTCTCGACTACCCGGGCGTCGGCCCGGAGCACAGCTTCCTCAAGGACATCGGCCGCGCCGAATACGTGGCCGCCACCGACGACGAGGCGCTCGCCGCATTCCACGACCTGTGCCGTTTCGAAGGCATCATCCCGGCGCTGGAGTCGAGCCATGCGCTGGCCTATGCCAAGCGCCTGGCGCCGACGCTGGATAAGGATCAGGTCATCCTGGTCAATCTGTCTGGCCGTGGCGACAAGGACATCCCGACCATCGCACGTCGCGAAGGCATCCAGCTCTAATCACCTCGGCGGCGGATCGTTCCGCCGCCCATTACCGAATCCAGACCATGTCCCGTATCTCTTCCGTGCTTGCTGGCTTGGCCGAACAACGGCGCCAGGCCCTGATTCCCTTCATCACCGCCGGTGATCCACGTCCAGGCATTACCGTTGAACTGATGCATGCGCTGGTCGCCGGTGGCGCCGACATCATTGAACTGGGCGTGCCGTTTTCCGATCCCATGGCAGACGGCCCGGTGATCCAACGCGCCAGCGAGCGGGCATTGGCCCACGGCGTGTCGTTGCGTGACGTGCTCGCCATGGTGCGCGAATTCCGCCAGCGCGATGACAAGACACCAGTGGTACTGATGGGTTACGCCAACCCAGTCGAGGCCATGGGTTACCAGACCTTTGCCGCCGCTGCCGGCGAGGCTGGCGTTGATGGTGTACTGACCGTGGATCTGCCGCCGGAAGAGGCCGAAGACTGTACCGCGGTACTGCGCGCCCATGCGCTCGACCAGATATTCCTGCTGGCGCCGACCACGCCCGAAGCGCGGCTCAAGGCGGCGGCGCGGCTTGCCAGTGGCTATGTGTATTACGTGTCGCTCAAGGGCGTCACCGGTGCGGCGACGCTGAACGTGGCCGACGTGGCCGACAAGCTCGCCGTGATGAAGCGGCATATCGATCTGCCTATCGGCGTGGGTTTCGGCATCCGTGATGCCACTACCGCCCGCGCTATCGCCCAGGTGGCCGACGCCGTGGTGATCGGTTCGCGCCTGGTGCAGGAAGTGGAGGCCGGCGAAGACGGCCTCGCGCAACGCCTTACCGATTTTCTGGCCGGCATCCGGTCCGCAATGGACACGGCGCAGGCCTGAGGAGCAATACCATGAGCTGGTTGCAGAAGCTGCTACCCCCCAAGATCAAGAGCCGCGAACCCGGTGCCGAGAACAAGGGCGTGCCGGAAGGCCTGTGGCACAAGTGCTCGGCTTGCGGTTCGGTGCTGTATCGCACCGATCTGGAGAACAACCTCGAAGTCTGCCCCAAATGCAGCTACCACAACCCGGTGTCATCGCGCCGCCGCCTCGATCTGTTGCTGGATCAGGAAGGCCGCTTCGAGATTGGCGCCGAGGTGCAGCCGGTCGATCCGCTGAAGTTCAAGGCCACTAAGCGTTATGCCGATCAGCTCGGCCAATACCGCACCAGCACCGGTGAGGACGACGCGCTGGTGGTACTGCAAGGTGCCATTCACAACCTGCCGGTGGTGGCCGCGGCCTTTGAATACAAATTCATCGGCGGCTCGATGGGTTCGGTGGTTGGTGAACGCTTCGTGCGCGGTGCCCGCGTGGCGCTGGAAAACGATATGCCCTTCATCTGTGTGGCCGCTTCGGGTGGCGCACGGATGCAGGAAGGCCTCAATTCGCTGATGCAGATGGCCAAGACCAGCGCCATCCTGACCAAGCTCGCCGAAAAACGTCTGCCGTTCATTTCGGTGCTGACCGATCCGACGATGGGTGGTGTCTCGGCCTCGTTCGCCTTCCTGGGCGATGTGGTGATCGCCGAGCCGGGCGCGCTGATCGGCTTTGCCGGCCCACGCGTGATCGAGCAGACCGTGCGCGAAACGTTGCCGGAAGGCTTCCAGCGCTCCGAGTTCCTGCTGGAAAAGGGCGCGATCGACATGATCGTCGACCGTCGCGAGATGCGCCTGCAGATTGCCCAGCTGCTCACCCTGCTGTCCAAGCAGCCTGCCATCGCCAACTGAGTCTTTTCCACCGATGTTCGTTGCCGATACGCTCGAGGCCTGGCTCGCCCATCTCGAGCAGTTGCACCCCAGTGCCATCGACATGGGGCTGGAGCGCGTTGCCCGCGTGCGCGACGCGCTGGGGCTGAAGCCCGGGTTTCCCATCCTCACGGTCGGCGGCACCAATGGCAAGGGCTCCGTCTGCGCCATGCTCACCGCGATGCTGCGCGCCGCCGGCTACAAGGTCGGCACGTATACCTCGCCGCATCTGCTGACCTACAACGAACGCGTCCGGATCGATCTCGAACCGGCCAGCGATGCCGCCATCGTTGCCGCCTTCGCGGCAGTCGAGGCAGCGCGTGGCGACACCTCGCTGACCTATTTCGAATTCGGCACGCTCGCCGCCATGCAGCAGTTCATTGCTGCCGGTGTGGATGTCGCGGTGCTGGAGGTCGGCCTCGGCGGCCGGCTCGATGCGGTGAATGCCTTCGATGCCGATGTCGCCGCCGTGGTGAACGTCGACCTGGACCACCAAGCCTACCTGGGAGATACCCGTGAGAAGATCGCGTTTGAGAAAGCTGGGATCTACCGGCCAGGCCAGCTTGCGTTCTGTGCAGACCCAAACCCGCCGCAGGCGCTACTGGATGTGGCTGCGCAACAGGGCGCAGAGCTCCGACTGCTAAGCCGAGATTACAGCTGGCAGCTGGAAGCGGAGGGTAACCAGTGGGCTTGTACCACGCCGGCCGGCACGCGCCACGCCTTGCCGCTACCTGCATTGCGCGGCAACTACCAGCTCGGCAACGCAGCCCTGGCCGTCGCCATGCTCGACGGGGTGCGCAATCGCTTGCCAGTAAGCCTGGGACAGGTGAAGCGTGGCTTGCTGGAGGTGGAGTGGCCGGCACGCTGCCAAGTCCTGCCGGGACGACCGCAGACAGTGCTCGACGTCGCCCACAATCCGCACGCTGCCCGTGCGCTGCGCCAGGCGCTCGATGGCATGGGCTATGCCGCCAACACCCATGCGGTGTTCGGAGCCATGGCTGACAAGGACATCGCCAGCGTAGTGACGATCCTGGCGGATCGTATTGATTGCTGGCACCTGGCTGCACCGCAGATTGCGCGGGCTGCCAGCAGCGAGCAATTGGCCGGCATCGTCGCCGCAGCGGCGCCCAAGGCGCAAGTCAAACGCTACGATAGCGTGGCCGAAGCCTGGCGCGGCGCCTGTGAGGCGGCCGGCGAAGCTGATAGAATCCTGGCCTTTGGTTCCTTCTATACGGTGGCCGAAGTGATGGCGGCCCGCGGTTAGTTGCGGGACGTCGTTCGTACCGGTCCGTGTGCGGATGGCGCTTACCGTGTGCAGGAAGGCCGCTCGCGATGCATGGCTTGATCGTGCCGTCGCCGGATATGCCAACGAGAAATGAGTGTTGACAGGCCCTATGCGAGATAACGTCAGCGAAGAATTGCTGCAATTGCGCAAGCGCGCACGGCGCCGTCTGGTCGGTGCGATCGCGCTGGTGCTGTTTGCCCTGGTGGTGCTCTGGACCGTGATGGATGCCACGCCGCCACAGAACCTGATCGCAGCGAGCGAGCCGGTCGTGATCGAGGCCAGCGCTCCCAGCGTGGCCGCACCGGCGCCGCTGCCATCCACTGCGCCGCAAGCCAAGACCGCCAGCGAAGCGCTCGCGGCCTTGCCGGGGCGGCTTACCAATGCCCAGACCGGCCACAGCTCCGAGCCGCAAGGCCAGCCGGTGGTGACCGAAGTCCTGGCACCCACGGCCACGCCGCGACCGGCCGTGACGCCGGTTCCAACACCGAAACCCACGCCCAAGCCAGCTGCCAAGCCGACGCGGGATCCCAAGCGCATCCTGGAAGGCTTCGACGATGCCGAAGCCAAGTCGCAGCAGCCTGCGGCCGGCAAGGTCTATGTGCAGATCGGCGCCTATGGCGACGCTGGCAAGGCGGCCGATATCGTTGGCAAGCTCAAGGCTGCGGGCCTTGCGGCCTATAGCGAGGAAATCAAGGTCAAGGGCGTGGCGTTGACACGGGTGCGCGTCGGGCCGCTGGCTGAGGCGCAGGCGCAGAAAGCGCGCGACAAGGCGGCGTCGCTGGGCTATGCGCCGCAGCTGGTGAGCAAGTGACCGCATTCGACTACGTCGTACTCGCCGTGCTTGGCCTGTCGGTGCTGCTCTCGGTGATGCGGGGATTGACGCAGGAAGTAATGGCGCTGATTGCCTGGGTGCTCGCTGCCTGGGTCGGTTTCAACTATGCGGACGAAGCGGCAGTGTTCATGCCTGCCGATCTGCCTGGTGACGGTCTGCGGCTGGTGGCTGGCTTCGTCGGTCTGTTCTTCGCGGTGTGGCTGGTGACGACGATCTTGCGCATCACCATCAACCAGTTTCTGAAGGCATCTGGCCTCAAGCCGGTGGATCGGCTGCTGGGCGCGCTGTTCGGATTGATGCGGGGGCTACTGGCCGTGTTGCTGATCGTGCTGATCGCCGGCCTGACGTCCCTGCCGAGGAGCCAGGGCTGGAAAGATGCCATGTTCAGTCCCATGTTGGAGGCATCTGCCCGGCTGGCGCTGCCCTGGTTACCGCATGCGCTCTCCGAGCGCATCAAGTACGAATGAATTTGTAAGTTTAGAGCTCGAGAGGCATTAGCATGTGTGGCATCGTCGGTGTAGTGGCCAAAACCCCCGTCAACCAGCTGTTGTACGACGGCCTGCTGGTGCTGCAGCATCGCGGCCAGGACGCGGCCGGCATCGTGACCTCCGAAGGCCACGTGTTCCATATGCACAAGGGTCAAGGGCTGGTGCGTGATGTATTCCGCACCCGCAACATGCGCTCCCTGCTTGGCAACACCGGCATCGGCCACGTGCGTTATCCCACTGCCGGCTCTGCTTCGAGCTTGGCTGAATCGCAGCCGTTCTACGTCAACAGCCCGTTTGGCATCGTGCTGGCGCACAACGGCAACCTGACCAACGACAAGCAGCTCAAGGACGAGATGTACCGCACCGACCTGCGGCACATCAACACCAATTCCGATTCCGAAGCGCTGCTCAACGTGTTCGCGCATGAGCTTGGCAAACGCATCACTGGCCTCGCTCTGACCGCCGACATCGTGTTCGACGCGATCGAAGCGGTGCACCAGCGGGTGCGCGGTGCCTACGCGGTGGTCGCGCTAATCGCCGGCTTCGGCCTCGTTGCCTTCCGCGACCCACACGGCATCCGCCCCCTGTCGCTGGGCACTCACGAGACGCCGGAAGGCACGGAGTACCTCGTGGCCAGCGAATCGGTGGTACTCGATACCATGGGCTTCAAGCTCGAACGTGACGTTGCACCGGGCGAGGCGCTGTACATCACCTTCGACGGTGTGTTCCACAACCGCCAGTGCCACCCCAATCCGCAACTCGTGCCCTGTATCTTCGAGCACGTCTATTTCGCACGGCCCGATTCGGTGATCGATGGCATCTCGGTACACGAGGCGCGCCTCAACATGGGTGTGCAGCTGGCCGACAAGGTGCGTTCGATCGCTCCGGCGCTCAATATCGATGTGGTCATCCCGATTCCGGATACCAGCCGCGATGCAGCGCTGCAGCTGGCGAATGCGCTCGGCCTGCCATACCGCGAAGGCTTCATGAAGAACCGCTACATCGGCCGTACCTTCATCATGCCGGGTCAGGCCAGCCGCAAGAAATCGGTACGGCAGAAGCTCAACCCGATCGCGGTCGAATTCCGGGGCAAGAACGTGCTGCTGGTCGACGATTCCATCGTGCGCGGCACCACCTCCAAGGAAATCGTGCAGATGGTGCGCGATTCCGGCGCCAAGAAGGTGTATCTGGCCTCCGCTGCACCGCCAGTGAAGTTCCCGCACGTCTATGGCATCGACATGCCGACCCGTGCCGAGCTGATCGCCACCGGCCGCAGCGCCGAACAGATCGCCGAAGAGATCGGTGCCGATGCGGTGATCTACCAGGAACTCACCGACCTGATCTCGGCCTGCCGCGAAGCTAGCGGTGGCGCCATCACCGAGTTCGAGACCTCGTGCTTCGACGGCAAGTACATCACCGGCGATGTGACCGATGCCTACCTCGACGCGCTGGAGGCCAAGCGTCTGTCGCCGCTGTCGGCGAAGGTCAAGGACGGCGATGCCGACAGCCGTGTGCTCGACATGAACATCGGCGTGGCCGAGCAGAACCTGATCTGACCATACGCGCGGCCCGCTGTATCGGTCGCGCTGTCTGGAAATGCGATATAAACGGGGGCGATGCCCCCGTTCTCTTAGAGACCGCCTTATGAACGACCACGATCTGCCCGAAGGCCTGCACCCGGATACGCTGGCGATCCGCGCCGCTACCAGCCGCACGGAATTTGGCGAGCACTCGGATGCGATGTACCTGACCTCCAGCTTCTGCGTCGGCAGCGCAGAGGAGGCCTCGCTCAAGTTCACCAACCAGATTCCGGGCTATATCTACTCGCGCTTCACCAACCCCACGGTGACCGCGTTCGAGAAGCGGTTGGCCGCGCTGGAGGGCGGCGAGCGCGCCATCGCCACCGCCAGTGGCATGAGCGCCATCCTGGCACTGGGCATGGGCCATCTGAAGGCCGGCGACCATGTGGTCGCGTCCAACGGCCTGTTTGGCGCCACCATCCAGTTGTTCAACGCCTATTTCGTCAAGTTCGGCGTCGAGATCAGCTACGCCAGTCCTACCGATCCGGCGGCCTGGCAGGCGGCGGTCAAGCCCAATACCAAGTTGTTCTTCCTGGAAACACCATCCAATCCGCTGACCGAAGTGGCCGACATCGCGGCCATCGCCGAGATTGCGCACGCCAATGGCGCCATCCTGGCGGTCGACAACTGCTTCTGCACCCCTATCCTGCAGCAACCACTGAAGCTCGGAGCTGACCTCGTCGTGCATTCCGCGACCAAGTACCTTGATGGCCAGGGCCGCGTGCTCGGTGGTGCCGTGGTCGGCAGGAAGGAACTGATCGAGCCCGTTTACCTGTTCCTGCGCACGGCCGGGCCCAGCCTGTCGCCGTTCAACGCCTGGGTGCTGCTCAAAGGCATGGAAACGCTGCCGCTGCGGATGCGCGCGCATTGCGACAACGCGCTCAAGCTCGCGCAATGGCTGGAAGCGCAGGCCGAGGTCGAGCGTGTGTTCTACCCAGGCTTGCCATCGCATCCGCAATACGCGCTGGCGCAGCGCCAGCAGAGCGGTGGTGGTGGCATCGTCTCGTTCGAGGTCAAGGGCGGTCGTGAAGCCGCGTGGCGCATCGTCGATGCAGTGCGCCTGATCAGCCGCACCGCCAATCTCGGTGACGTGCGCAGCACCATCACCCATCCGGCCAGCACCACCCACGGCCGCGTCACGCCGGAAGCGCGTGCAGCAGCCAGCATTCGCGAAGGGTTGATCCGCATTTCGGTCGGCCTGGAGCATGTGGACGACCTGATCAACGATTTGCAGCGTGGCCTCGGCTAAGACCATCGAACCCAGAACAAGAACATGAAAAAGACCCGCATCCTCACAGGCATCACCACCACCGGCACGCCCCACCTCGGCAACTATGCCGGCGCCATCCGTCCGGCCATCGTGGCGAGCCGCAGCGAACACGCCGATTCGTTCTATTTCCTCGCCGACTATCACGCGCTGATCAAGTGCGACGATCCGCTGCGCATCCAGCGCTCGCGGCTGGAGATCGCCGCGACCTGGCTCGCCTGCGGGCTCGATCCGGCGCGCGTCACCTTCTATCGCCAGTCGGATATCCCCGAGATTCCCGAACTCACCTGGTTGTTGACCTGCGTCACCGCCAAGGGCCTGTTGAACCGGGCGCATGCCTACAAGGCCTCGGTCGACAAGAATGTCGAAGCGGGCGAGGACGAGGACGCCGGTGTGACCATGGGGCTTTACAGCTATCCGGTGCTGATGGCCGCGGACATCCTGATGTTCAACGCCAACGAAGTACCGGTGGGTCGCGACCAGATCCAGCATGTCGAAATGGCGCGCGACATCGGCCAGCGCTTCAACCACCTGTTCGGCCAGGGCAAGGATTTCTTCACGCTGCCGCAGTCCAAGATCGAGGAAGCGGTGGCCACATTGCCGGGGCTGGACGGGCGCAAGATGTCCAAGAGCTACGACAACACCATCCCGCTATTTGGCAGCGCCAAGGAACTGAAGGCCGCGATTGCGCGCATCGTCACCGATTCGAAGCTGCCGGGCGAGCCCAAGGATGCCGACAACGCGCATCTGAACACCATCTACCAGGCCTTTGCCACGCCGGAGCAGGGCACGACGTTCCGCGCGGCGCTGCTGGACGGCCTCGGTTGGGGCGATGCCAAGCAGCAGCTCTTTACCGTGCTCGACAGCGAGCTCGGCGAGGCGCGCGAACGCTATCAGGCGCTGATCGCCCGGCCGGCCGATATCGAGGACATCCTGCTGGCTGGTGCCGCCAAGGCGCGTGCCTATGCCACGCCGTTCCTTGCGCAGCTGCGCGAAGCCGTCGGCCTGCGCTCGCTCACCGCGCTGGCACAGGCGGGCGAGGGCGCCACCAAGAAGAAGGCCAAGGCTGCGCGCTTTCTCAGTTTCCGTGGCAAGGACGGGCAGTTCCGCTTCAACCTGCAGGGCGCCGACGGCGAGGAGTTGTTGCTGTCCAATTCCTATGCCGATCCCAAGGCGGCTGGCGCAGTGATTGCCCGGTTGCAAGCGGCTTCGGTCGAGGGCGGGATCAGCCTCGTCGCCGACGGCGAATTACGTTTCGCGTTGCAGCTCGATGGTGAAGTGCTGGGCAACAGCCACGAGCAGGCCGACGCTGCAGCACGGGATGCCACATTGCAACGGGCCGAGGCGGCGCTGGCCAGCATCGCGGCGGCGCAACAGGAGTGAACGGCAGGCCGGGGCGTGATTCGGTCACAGCCCCGGCCACGCACTTCGGTTAATCTGTCGCGGATTTGCCATCGGGCGCGGGGACGACCCCGTGCCGTCATCCAGCGGGGACGGCCCCTTCCATTCATCTGAGGAGGTCGTATGAACCCGCAACTCATCCCCTGGATTTCCCTGTTGATCGCCGGTGTGCTCGAAGTGGTCTGGGCGTTGGCGCTCAAATCCTCGCACGGCTTCACGCGCTTGCCCGCCACGGCGCTGTTTGCCGTCAGTGCTGCGGCCAGCATGTATTTCCTCGCCTATGCGATGAAATCGCTGCCGGTCGGCACCGCTTACGCAATCTGGACCGGGATCGGCGCAGTCGGCACGGTGCTGTTCGGCATCGTCTGGTTCGGTGAGCCGGCCACGCTGTGGCGGCTGGCTTCGGTTGCGCTGATCCTCGCTGGCATCGTCGGCCTCAAGCTCGCCTGAGTCTTCCCCGCAAAAGGCCATGCTTGCCGCATGGCCTTGTTTGCCGTCCTTGCTGAACCGAATTCAGCACTAAACCTTGCGCGCGCTGAAGTGCCACAATCAGCTTGTTGTCCGCTGGCACTACAGGCGGGGAGGGCATGGCTGTGATGAAACGGGTCAGCACATGAAACGGCATTTACGGCGCTGACGATTTCAAAGTAGACTGTACCGTCCAGTCTACTCCCCGTTGCACGATGTCCCCGCTTTCCTCCTGCCCAGGCGCTGATTGCGCCTCCCGCGTGCTCGACGCCGCCTTCGAGGTGTTCTGCGAAACCGGCTACCGCACCAGCATCGATACGGTGGCTCAGCGTGCTCAGGTGGCGCGCCAGACCATCTACAACCACTTCGGCAGCAAGGAAGCGCTGTTCAGCGCCGCCATGGGCAAGGCCGTGAAGGAGCTGTTTGCCATGCTGGCCGCCGAAGAAGGTGACTGGCACAGCCGGCTCTACAACTTCGGCCAGCGCTTTCGCGAACGCGTGCTGGCACCCGAGGCAATCAATCTGCACCGCTTGCTGACCAGCGAAGCGCAGCGCTTTCCCGAGCTTGCTGGCCGCATGTATGAAAACTGCTTCCTCTACAGTCGGCGTCAGATCGGCGACGTGCTCGAGCAGGCGATGAACGAGGGCCAGCTGCGGCGGGAAGATCCGCTCGAGGCCGCCCACATCCTGCTCGACATGCTGGTGAGTGCCGACCATATGGCACTGGTGCTGGGCGGGCCGATGCTCGATCCGCGTGATGAACCGGCCAAGGTGAAGCGGGCGCTGGAGCTGTTTTCCCGCGTCTATGCCGTACCGATCGAATCCTGATTTCGCCGGCGCAAGCCGGCACCGTTTTACCGCATACCCAAAACAAGGAGCTCATGATGCATCCGCTTAGCAAAACACTGGCGTTGTCCGTGGCAGTGACCCTGGCACTGGCTGCGTGTGGCAAGGGGGGCGACCAGGCCCAGGGTGGGCAGGGTGGCCAGATGCCACCGGCCGAGGTGGTGGTTGCCACCGCCCACACCGGTGACGCCGCCGTCACCCGCGATCTGACCGGCCGCATCACCGCCTTCCGTACCGCCGAAGTGCGCGCCCGGGTCGAGGGCATCCTGGAAAAACGGCTGTTCACCGAAGGTGGGGAGGTCCGGGCCGGCCAGTCGCTGTTCCAGATCGACCAGGGCACGCTGGCTGCGGCCTTGTCCGCCGCACGGGCCAACTCTGCCAAGGCGCGCGCCAATGTCGAGATCGCACGCCAGACGGTGGAGCGTTATCGCAAGCTGATCAATGATCAGGGTGTATCGAAGCAGGAACTCGATCAGGCCGAATCGCAGCTGAAGCAGGCGCAAGCCGACGTGGCCAGCAGCGATGCCGCGGTGAAGCAGGCCGAGATCGATGTGGCCCACGCCAGCGTCTACGCACCGATTTCCGGCCGCATCGGCCGGGCCTTCGTCACGGAAGGCGCGCTGGTCGGCAAGGGCGAGGCGACTCACCTTGCCACCATCGAACAGCTCGATCCGATCTACGTCGACTTCACCCAATCCGGTGCCGACCTGCTGCGCCTGAAGCGCGCGATCCAGGCTGGTCAGATGAAGGCCGCCGACCTGCCGGTCGAGATTGTGCTGGAAGATGGCTCGGTCTACAGCCAGAAGGGCAAGCTGCTGTTCTCGGAACAGACGGTTGATCCGGCCACCGGCACCGTCACGCTGCGCGCCGAATTCGCCAACCCGGATCGCCTGCTGCTGCCGGGCATGTTCGCCACGGTGCGCTTTGCCCAGGGCGCCGTCGGCGGCGCGGTCAAGGTGCCGCAACGCGCCATCCTGTCGAACCCGCAAGGCCAGTTCGTCTACGTGGTCGGTGGCGACAACAAGGTACAGGTCCGTCCGGTGAAGACCGGGGGCTTCTCCGGCCGTGACTGGATCATCACCAGCGGCCTGAAGAACGGCGAGAAGGTCATTGTCGACGGCCTGCAGAAGGTCGGTCCCGGCGCGCCGGTGAAGCCTATCGACGAGGCCGCCGCAGCCGCGCCGCAAGCCCAGAAGGCCTCGGCGCCGGCTCAGAAGCAATAAGGGGAGCATCCATCCATGGCTCGTTTCTTTATCGATCGTCCCATCTTTGCGTGGGTGATCGCCATCATCATCGTGCTCGCCGGCCTGCTGGCGATGCGCTCGCTGCCGATCGCGCAGTATCCGGATGTGGCACCGCCCGCGTTGTCGATCACCACGTCCTATCCCGGTGCCAGTGCCAAGGTGGTCGAAGAGACCGTCACCGCGCTGATCGAACAGGAAATGAACGGCATCGAGAACCTGCTGTACATGTCGTCCGAAAGCGATAGCTCGGGCAACATGACCATCTCGCTGACGTTCCAGACCGGTACCGATCTCGACATCGCCTCGGTCGATGCGCAGAACCGCATCAAGCGCGTCGAGGCCCGCCTGCCGGAGGAAGTACGGCAGCAGGGCGTGCAGGTGTTGAAGGCACGCGACAATTACCTGCTGTTCCTCACCTTGTTCTCGCCGGACGGCAGTTATGACGACGTGGCGCTGGGCAGCTATGTGAACGCCAACGTGATCGATGCACTACGTCGTGTGCCGGGTGTGGGCGAGGCCCAATTGTTCGGCTCCGAGTACGCAATGCGGATCTGGCTGGATCCGGCCAAGCTCGCCGGCTACAAGATGAGCCCGGCAGAAGCGCTGGCTGCGGTGCGTGCACAGAATGTGCAATTGGCCACTGGCGAGATCGGCGCGCTGCCGGCCTCCAAGGGGCAGCAGTTCACTGCCACCGTGGTGACGCAGGGCCGTTACGTGACGCCGGAGGAGTTCGGCAACATCGTGCTGCGCGACGGTGGCAATGGCGCGCTGGTACGGCTGAAGGATGTGGCCCGCGTCGAGCTTGGCGCCGCCAGCTATGACGTGAGCGCGCGCCTCAATGGCAAGCCCATCGCCGCCATCGGCGTGAAGCTGTCGCCGGACGGCAACGCGGTCGAGACCGCAAATGCCATCCGCACCCGCATGGCCGAGCTTGCCAAGTACTTCCCGGCCGGCGTGAGCTGGGAGCTGCCGTACGACACCTCCAAGTTCGTGAAGATCTCGATCGAGGAAGTGCTCAAGACCCTGGCCGAAGCCATCGTGCTGGTGTTCATCGTGATGTATCTGTTCCTTGGCAATCTGCGCGCGACGCTCATTCCGACCATCGTGGTGCCGATTGCGCTGGCAGGTGCATTGCTGGGGCTGTACCTCCTTGGTTATTCGATCAACGTATTGACCATGTTTGCCATGGTGCTGGCAATCGGCATCCTGGTTGACGATGCCATCGTGGTAATCGAGAACGTCGAGCGGATCATGAGCGAGGAGGGTCTGGCGCCGCGCGAAGCCACGCAGAAGGCCATGGGCCAGATCGTGTCGGCCATCATCGCGATCACGCTGGTGCTGACGGCGGTGTTCATCCCGATGGCATTCTTCTCCGGCTCGGTCGGCGCGATCTACCGCCAGTTCTCGGTCACGCTGGTGCTGACCATGTTCTTCTCGGCGCTGATGGCGCTGACGCTCACCCCGGCGCTGTGCGCCACCTTGCTCAAGCCGATCAAGAAGGGTGAGGAAGGCCATGGCTCCAAGGGCTTCTTTGGCTGGTTCAACCGCAAGTTCGCGGCAATGACCAATGGCTATGAGGGCTGGGTCGGCAAGCTGCTGCGTCGCAGCGGCATCGCCCTGGTGTCGTTCGCCGTGATCCTGGGCATCACCACCTGGCTGTTCATGCGCCTGCCGGGCTCTTTCCTGCCGGAAGAAGACCAGGGTTACTTCATCAACGTGGTGCAGCTGCCAGCTGGCGCCACCCGCGAGCGCACGCTGGAAGTGATGCAGCAGGTGGAGAAGCACTTCATGTCGCAACCGGCGGTGGATCGCGTGGTGTCGGTGGTCGGCTTCTCGTTCTTTGGTCGTGGCCAGAATGCCGCACTGGCGTTTGTCACGCTGAAAGACTGGAGCGAACGCAAGACGGAAGGCTCTGACATCGACTCGCTGGTCGGCGCAGCCAACATGACGCTGTTCCAGCTCAAGCAGGCGTTCATCTTCTCGACCAACGTGCCGCCGATTCCGGAACTGGCATCGGTGGGCGGTTTCGATTTCCGCCTGCAAGACCGGGGCGGTATTGGCCGCGAGCAGTTGCTGACCGCGCGGAACATGCTGCTGGGCATGGCGAGCCAGAACCCCAATCTGGTTGGTGTTCGCCCTGAAGGCCAGGAGCCGGGTCCGCAGGTATTCCTGGAGGTGAACAAGGTCAAGGCCAGCCAACTTGGCATTGACCAGAGCGAGCTCAACGCCACGCTGTCGGTGGCACTCGGCTCAGCCTACGCCAATGACTTCGTGCGCGAAGGCCGCATCCTGCGTGTGCTGATGCAGGCCACGCCGGATGCGCGGACCGATCCGGAGGACTTGCTCAAGCTGCAGGTGAAGACTCGTACAGGCGAGCTGGTACCGCTGTCCGAAATTGCCACCGTGGCCTGGGTGGTCGGTGAGGCCAAACTCGATCGCTACAACGGCCTGCCGTCGTACAAGATCGCTGGTAACCCGGCACCGGGCAAGAGTTCCGGTGATGCGATGCAGGCGATGGAAGACATTGCCGCCAAGTTGCCGGCTGGCGTGGGCTTCGAGTGGTCCGGCACCTCGTATGAGGAACGCCTGTCGGGTGACCAGGCGCCGGCGCTGTTCGCGCTGTCCATCCTGGTGGTGTTCCTGTGCCTGGCCGCGCTGTATGAGAGCTGGTCCATCCCGTTTGCCGTGCTGTGGGTGGTGCCGCTGGGTATCTTCGGTGCGGTGTTGGCAATGACGCTGCGCGGCCTGCCGAACGACGTGTACTTCAAGGTGGGTTTGATCGCGATCATTGGTTTGTCGTCGAAGAACGCGATTCTGATCGTCGAGTTCGCCCGTGAACTGCAGCGGCAGGGCAAGGGCTTGGTGGAGGCCACACTGGAAGCGTGTCGCCTGCGGTTCCGCCCGATCCTGATGACATCGATCGCCTTCATCGCCGGCGTGATGCCGCTGGCCATCAGCTCCGGTGCCGGTTCGCAAAGCCGTCACGCGCTGGGCACCGGCGTGGTCGGCGGCATGATCGCCGCCACTGTGCTCGCCGTGTTCCTGGTCCCGGTGTTCTACGTGGTGGTGCGCCGCTTCTTCCCGGACAAGACCGCAGTGGTGGAACGCAATGTCGATCCCGTTCCTGCCGACGACCACCGCTAAGGATGAGTAGCATGAGACACAAGACTTTCGCTGTATTGCCCATCGTGGCGCTGCTCGCCGCATGCTCGATGGCGCCGACCTACCAGCGCCCGGCGCTGCCGGTGCCGGCTGGCATCGGCGCCGAGGCCACCGGCTCGGCCACGCTGCCGGCCTGGCAGGAGTGGTTCGCCGATCCCGCGCTCAAGGACCTGATCGCCGCAGCGCTGGAAAACAACCGCGACCTCGCCGTGGCCACCGCCCGGATCGAGGAAGCGCGCGCCCTCTACGGCATCACCCGTGCCGACCGCCTGCCCACGGTGGGCATCGGCGGCGGCATGCAGGCCGCCCGCACACCGGAAGCAATCACCGGGGGTGATGCCGCGACCAGCCGGCGCTACGACGCCAACATCGGCATCACCTCGTTCGAGCTCGATTTCTGGGGCCGGGTGAAGAGCCTGTCCGACGCCGCCCGCGCCCAGTACTTCGCCACCGAAGAAGCGCAACGCGCGGTACGCGTGACGCTGATCGGCGACGTGGCCAACGCCTACTGGAATCTGCGCGCGTTCGAAGAGCGTGCCGACTACGCCAAAAAGACGGTGGACAGCCTCTCCGCCAGCGCCCGTGTGGTGAATCGCCGGCTGGAAACCGGCCTGTCGAACCGGCTCGATGCGCTGCAGGCCGATGCGCTGGTCGCCGAATCGCGCGCCAGCCAGGCCAATCTGGAACGCCAGGCGCGCAATGCCCGCCATGCGCTGCAGGTGCTGGTCGGCAAGGAGGTCGTCATTCCACCGGCCGCCACCGCGCTGACCAGTACGCTGCCCAATACCCGGGTGCCGGATGGATTGTCATCCGACGTGCTGCTGGCGCGGCCGGACGTGCGCCAGGCCGAGTACGCGCTGCAGGCCACCAATGCCAACATTGGTGCCGCCCGTGCCGCGTTCTTCCCGACCATTACGCTGACCGGCTCGGCCGGCAGCGCCAGTGCCGAGCTGTCCGACCTGTTTGGCGGTGGCACCCGTGCCTGGAGCTTCGCACCGCAGATCACGCTGCCGATCTTCGACTTTGGTCGCAACCAGGCCAACCTCGATCTGGCCGAGGCGCGCAAGGTGATTGCGGTCGCCCAGTACGAGAAGACCGTGCAAGTCGCCTTCCAGGAAGTGGCCGATGTACTGTCGGACCAGGCGGGGCAGCAGGCCTATGTGGAAGCATTGGAAGCGGCGGTGATGAAGCAGCGCGACCGGCTGAAGGTGGCCCAGGCGCGCTACGACGCCGGTCTCGTCGGATATCTCGACGTGCTCGACGCCCAGCGTGCGCTCTACCTGTCGGAACAGAACCTGATCGATGCCGCGCGTGCGCGGCTTGCCGTTACGGCCGAGGCCTACAAGGCCCTCGGCGGCGATGCCCAGCAGCCGCTCGATCGCAGCTGATTGGTGTCATCCAGCCTTAGCCCCGCCTACCGGCGGGGCTTTTTCATGCTCGGGAATCGGATCTGGCAGCAAAGGGCATCGCAGCAACTTCACGTGCCGGATAGGTGGTAGGGCACGGTGCCCGCTTGCTTGCGGATCTTCTTTTCCAGATACATCGCAGCATCGGCAAGGCGCAGTGCTTCTTCCGGCGCAATGATTGCCGGGTCCACCGGCAGGGTGCCGATGCTGGCGCCCAAATATTCGATGGTCCGTGCACCCAGGTCGAAATGCCCTTGCAGCAACGGAGCCAGTCGCTGGCGCAGGGCCACTGCAGCGGTAGCGGCATTTTCGTCGGGGGCAGGGCCGAGGCCGGCGACGACGAATTCATCACCGCCGAGGCGCCCGAGGATGTCGCCGGCGCGCAGCCCTTCGAGCAATCGCTGGCCTGCTGCGACCAGAAAGGCGTCGCCGGCTTCGTGGCCGAATTGGTCGTTGATCGACTTGAAGCCATCGAGGTCGACGAAGGCGATCAGCACTTGCTGCCCGGCACGTTGCGCCAGGGCAAACAGCCGTGGCAGCTCTTCGAACACCGCGCGGCGATTGGGTAGCCCTGTGAGCACGTCGGTATACGAGTGGGTCCGCAGTGCCTCGTTGGCCGCTTGCAGTTGCTGCAGCAACAGCTCCTTCTGGATGTGCTGGGCAATCAGCTCGGCAAACAGCTGCAGCACTTGCGCGCCCCTGTCGGTGAGTGGCTTGCGCGCCGAGCTTGCGGCGCACAGCGTGCCATAGAGGCTGCCGTCTTCCAGCCGGATGGGCGTGCTGGCATAGGTTGCGATGCCGAGTGCGCGGGCAGCATCGGAATCGCCCCAGTGCGTGGCCACGTCGTTGGTAAACGGCCGTTGCTCGTCCAGCGCGCGCTTGCACAGCGTATCGCCCCATGGCACCGAGAGCCCCTCGGGGATGGTCAGCGTCTGGGTATTGCGCGAATAAAGGATGCTTTGCAGGCTGGCGCCCAGGTCGATCCGGGTCAGGTAGGTCGACTCCAGATCGGTGACCAATTCCAGCATCACCAGGAGCTGGCGCACCAGCCCTTCGAAGGTCTTTTCCGTGGCCAGCGTGGCCGAAAGATGCGAAATCAATGGATCCGACATGGGCATGCTCTTGCAGGAGGCGGGGCAGTTGTCAGACGATTCTGACAACCCAGACCGAGGCTGTCAGCATCTCATTGTCGCCCGTTGCGGGCAAGCGACTGGCGTGCCAAGGCCGGTGCAGTACTAGAAACAAAACCCCGCAACGGCGGGGCTTTTCTAGGTGGAGCATCGCCATCCGGTCAGCACCCGACGCTGGGGTGCGAGCCATCGGCGCCTTGCCAGGCCGGATGGGCTTATTTGCCGAAGTACTTGGCATAGATTCGGTCGTAGCTGCCATCGGCCTTGATGGCGGCAAGGCCCTTGTTGATCTTGGCGAGCAGTGCCTTGTTGCCCTTCTTCACCGCGATGCCGTAATGCTCCTTGTCGAAGCTCGGATCATCCACCAGCTTGAGCTTGGCGCCAGGATTGTTCACCAGGTAATTGCGCACCACGCCGTTGTCGGCAATGACGGCATCGACACCACCACTGCGCAGCTCCTGCAGCGCCAGCACGATGCTCTCGAAGCGCTTGATGTCCGGGCTGGTCTTGCCATAGTGTTTTTGCGCCACGATATCGCCGGTGGTGCCGGTCTGCACCGCCACCTTCCTGCCCTTGAGATCGGCCAGCTTGGCCACCTTGCTGCCGTTACCGACCACGATCAGTTGCTTGGCCTCGAAGTAGGGCTCGGAGAAGTCCACCGTCTTCCGGCGCTCTTCGGTGATGGTGACCGCCGCGGCGACGATATCGCGATCACCATTGGCGAGGCCAACGAACAGACCTTCCCAAGGCGTGTTGATCAGCTTCACCGAGAATCCACCCTTGGCCGCGATCGCGTGCATCAGGTCGGCATCGAACCCCACCACTTCCTGCTTCTCGTTCAGCGATTCGAACGGCGCGAACGTTGCTTCGGTGCCGACGGTGTACGGCCGCTCGGCGTAGGCTGTGGCGAAAGTCAGGCCGGCAACGAGCAGGGCGGCAAGTTGGGAAAAGCGGGGCATGGATATTTCCTCTGTGAAATCAAGGCACTCCGAGCATGCGCCGATGCACCATGCCGGGGCAATTCGAGAAATCCACAATGGGCTGCTATCTTGGGCGGCGCCTTGTCACGGAGCTGCCCATGCCCACGCTGCCGCAAAAACATCTGATCGCACTGCCTGATGGTGATGTTGAATACGCACTGGCAGGCGAAGGCCCGGCCATCGTGCTGGTCAATGGCGCGGGCGGGCCGCTGGAAGGCTGGTTCCGCGTCTGGCCAGACCTCAACGGCTTGGGCCGGGTGCTGGCCTACAATCGCCCCGGGCTCGGTCGTAGCCCTCGGCCCATGTCGGCACAACATGGCACGGCCATGGTGGCGGCGCTGCGTGCACTGCTGCAGGCCGTGTCATTGGCGCCGCCCTATGTGCTGGTGGGGCATTCACTGGGTGGGCTGGTGGTGAACCTGTATGCCCGGCACCATCCGGCCGAAGTGGCGGGGGTATTGCTGTTGGAGTCAACCGCACCGGATGACGTAGCCGCCATGGCTGAACTGGAAACGCCGTTGCTGCGCACGTTGCATCGCGTGGTGGAGCGGCTGTCACCGCGCGATCCGCTCGGCGAAGTGGCGCAGCTGCCGCAAACGCTGGCCGAGTTGGTTGCGGCACCGGCATTTCCGCCCATTCCGCTCACGGTATTGAGCGGCACCAAGCCGCCACGGCTGGGCGGTGGTGCAGCCTTTGCAGTGCGCGGCCGCCATCAGGCGGCGCTGGCCAGTTTGTCGCCGCTCGGTGTGCAGCGCTTGGCTGCGCGCAGTGGCCATTTCCCGCAGTTGAGCGAGCCGGAACTGGTAGTCCGCGAGGTCGCCGCCTTGCTCGAGCGCGTGCGTGTCGGCAGTTAGGCCGCCTGGTCGCGGATGCGCTGGACGATGGCCGCCAGGCCGTTGGCGCGCGATGAACTCAAAAACCGGGCAAGCCCCAGTTCGGCCAGCCAGCCGTTGAAATCGATGCCTGCGATGGCGGTGCGCGGCTGGCCGTCGTAG
Source organism: Chitinolyticbacter meiyuanensis (assembly GCF_008033135.1). Taxonomy (NCBI): domain Bacteria; kingdom Pseudomonadati; phylum Pseudomonadota; class Betaproteobacteria; order Neisseriales; family Chitinibacteraceae; genus Chitinolyticbacter; species Chitinolyticbacter meiyuanensis. The sequence goes on along the minus strand of NZ_CP041335.1, from coordinate 2,580,437 downwards.
GCTGCCAGCACCAGGGCCAGGAGCCCCTTGATCACCCGCGAATCGCTGTCGAGCCGCAGCGTCAGTCTAGCGTCCTGCCAATGCGTGATCAGCCAGACGTTGCTTTCACAACCGTGCACCCGGTTTGCCTCGCTGCGCTCCCCGGCAGTGAGTTCCGGCAGCTCGCGCGCCACCTGTACCAGCAGGCGGTTCTTCGCCTCCCAACTGCCGGCAGCCAGGATCTGGCGGGTGAGGGTGACGCGGTCGGGCATCATGCAAGCAGCTCCAGCGTATCGTCGATCGCGGCAAGGACCGTATCGACATCGCGCTGGGTATTGTACGCGGAAAATGAAATTCGCAAGGTTGAAGAAAGATTAAGGGCGTCGAGCAGCGGCTGTGCGCAATGGTGGCCGACCCGCACTGCAACGCCTCGTGCGTCGAGGAACTGCGCCACGTCATAAGGGTGAGCGTGGGTAAAGGCGAGCGAGGTCAGTGGCCCTTTGCCGGCAGCCGTGCCGACGAGGGTCACATCGTCGCGCTGGACAAGTTGCGCTTCTAGACGCTGCCGCAAGCTGTCCTCATGGGCCGCTAGTGCAGCGCGATCGAGTTGCTGCAGCCAGCGCAAGGCTGCGGCAAGGCCGACTGCCTGTGCTACCGGCGGCGTGCCGGCCTCGAAGCGATACGGCGGCCGGTTGAAGGTGGTACCGGTAAAGCTGACGCGCTCGATCATTTCGCCGCCGCCTTGCCAGGGCGGCATCGTGTCGAACAACGCGGCACGGCCCCATAGCACGCCGATGCCGGTCGGGCCGTACACCTTGTGGCCGGAGAACACCATGAAGTCCGCAGCCAGCGCTTGCACGTCCAGCACATCGTGGGCGGCGGCCTGGGCGGCGTCGACCAGCACCAGTGCGCCTACTGCGTGGGCGGCGGCGATGATGGCGGGCAGGTCGGGCCGGGTGCCGATGGCGTTGGACAGCGCGGTGACGGCAACAAGCCGGGTGCGTGGGCTCAATGCTGCGGCAAAGGCGGCCATGTCGAGGCTGCCGTTGGCCAACACTGGCACCGGTACGATGCGCGCGCCGCGCTCGGCCGCGACCAGCTGCCACGGCACGATATTGGCGTGGTGCTCCAGCGCGGAGACGATGATCTCGTCACCCGCCTGCAGCTGGCTGCGGCCCCAACTATGGGCAACGAGATTGATCGCTTCGGTGCTGCCGCGGGTAAATACGATCTCGCTGTGATCGGCTGCGTTGAGGAAGGCGGCAACCGTGCGGCGGGCATCCTCGAAGGCCTCGGTGGCGGCATGCGCCAGCCGGTGCGCGCTGCGGTGGACGTTGGCGTTGGCGCTTTCGTAGTAGCGGCGCTCGGCCTCCAGCACGGCCAGCGGTTTTTGCGTGGTGGCCGCGTTGTCGAGGTAGACGAGTTCCGGCTGGCTGGCGAGCAGGGGGAATTCGGCACGCAGCCGCGCGGCATCGAAGGGAGCAGAGGGCACGGAACGGCTCGCAGTAAGGGCTGTCGGCAATTGTATAATGCCCGTCATGGCCTACAAACAACCCGTCTCCGTCCTCGTCGTCATCCACACGCCGGATCTGCAGGTGCTGCTGCTGGAACGCAACGATTTTGCCGAGGCCTGGCAATCGGTTACCGGCAGCCGCGAGGGTGAGGAAGCGCTGTGCGACACGGCCAGGCGCGAGGTGCTGGAGGAAACCGGTATTACCGCCAATCCAGCCGTATTACGCGACTGGCAGACCAGCAACCAGTACGAGATCTTCGAGGTGTGGCGCCATCGCTATGCGCCGGGCGTGACGATGAACACTGAGCACGTGTTCAGCCTGCAACTGCCGGAGGCGGTATTGCCGCAACTGGCGCCGCGTGAGCATCGGCGCTTTCGCTGGGTGCCATGGCAACAGGCGGCCGAGCTGGTGTTCTCCCCATCGAATGCCGAGGCGATTCGGCAACTGCCGGAACGCCTCGGTCACTGAAGCGGGATAAGCAGGGCCGCCTGGAGGCGGCCCGTGCCGGTCAGTGCTTGGCGGGCACTTGCCAAGCCGGGTGCGGCGCTTCGTCGGACAAGCGCTGTTTATCCTGCTGCACCGGGTTGGGCACCACCGCCTTCGGTGTGACGCTGGTCGATTGCTGGCCGTTCAGCACGCTGCCGTAGCGGGCGAACGGCAGCTGGATGTTGGCCCAATCGTTGTAGTCGCGCAGCACCGCATTGCTGCCGTCCTGGCTCAGGTCGAGCGCGTAGGTTGCGGCATCGGCGTACTTGTTGTCGTTCCAGTCGGCGTACACGCCAGCATAGGCGCCGCGGCCGAGTAGGTCGGCCTCCTTCAGCGCACCCTCGTTCAGTGCCGTGCCGCTGCCATCGGAAAAGTCGATGTTCATCGTCGTGGTGCACGGGCCGTTGGCCAGCGCGCAATAGCCGCCATAGCCCCCGATACCGTGCGCGGCATACCAGCGCTGTACCGCCTCATCGGTCTTGGCATCGTTACCCACACCGGTGAGCTGGTACAGGTAGTTCATCACGCTGAGGTAGTTCGGCTTGTTGTTGTTGCCGTCATCGCCACCGTGGAACAGGCCGAGGTTGTGGCCGAGCTCGTGCATGATGGTGCCGGCCTGGTAGTTGATCAGGATCTGCAGGTCGGTCGGCGTGGCGGTGGAGAGCTGCCAGCCGCCCAGCGTCACGATCAGGTCGTTGCCCGGCAATTCGGCGCGGCCGGAACTGCCGCCGCTGCCGTCGCCGTTCTGCGAGCCACCGAACACCAGGTAGTGGAAGCTCTGGCGTCGGCGCACATCGACGCCCAGCTTGTACTCGTAGATCGATGGGCACTCGGTGCTGGTGGTCCAGTTCATCGAGACGCATGGCGTATAGGTCAGCGCGCGGCCACCACCCAGGTTGTAGAGCGCCGGATTGAGGCTGGGGCTGAACAGGGTGCCAGCGTCGAAATGCAGCGCAATGCCACGGCGGGCGAAGGCGGCCACGACCAGGTCCAGTGCTTCCTTGCGTGGTGTGGTGGCCGGATCGCTGCTCGGCATCCAGTCGACCTGGATGAATACATCGCGGCGACCGGGGCGGGCACCCAACGCATAGAAGTCGATGCCACCGTAGCTGCCGCCTGGGCGCTTGGCTGCATCGGGAATGCCGTCGTTGTCGCTGTCGACGGCATCCGCTGCCACATCGTTCACGCCACCCGGCGTCGAGAACGGTACCAGGCGCCAGTCTGCGGCGGCATTGCTGTCTGGCTGCAGCGGGAACGGCCGCACCAGCGACTTGCCAAGCGCGGCACGACCGATTGGCAACTGCGCCACATTGCTGCCGATCCAGGCTGTCGCGGTTGTCGGTTGCGCGAGATCGTCGCCGAAGCGGACGAAATCGATGGTCCGGCCTGCCTTTGAGAGCAGCTCGGCATAGCCGGCACTGCTCCAGGCCGGGTACTGCGCAGGATCCGCTACGTAGAGCAGCGTGCTCGATGAGTGCGGGTTGGGATCGGCAGTGGCAGCAATCACCAGGAAGCCGCGTGCCGCGATGCGCGTGCCGGCCGGCACGGTGTACTGGTTGACCGGGCACGGCGGCAGGCAATCGTAGGTGCGGCGGGTACGTAGCATGGCGCCGGAAAGGTCGTATTCGGTGTCACCTGCGTTATGAATTTCCAGCCACGCACCTTCGGCCGCATTGTTGGCAGCGGCAAGCTCGGTGATCACGATCTTGTCGGTGCCGGGTGGCTCGGTGGGCACGTTGGCGCATTCGGAAACGATGCTCCACGGCCCCCAGGCATCGGATTGGGTTGGATCGTTGCCCTGTGTCCACCAGCGGGCCTGGTAGATGTTGTTGCCGGCACTGACGCGCGCGCCGCCGGTATAGGCGGTGGTGGCGTTCCACGCTGCAGCCTGGCAATTGCTGTTTGCGGGCGTAGGGGTGATTGGCGTGGTCGGGACCGGCGTGCTGGTCGGTTGGGGGGACGGGCTGGGCGTGAGCGTGGGAGGAAGCGGCGATGGTGTGATGGGGGTCGGGCTGACCGGGGAAGGCGTCGTCGGGGTGACCGGCGCTGGTGTTACCGGTGTCGGCGTGGCAGGCACGGGCGTGGCGCTGCTGTCGCAGTTGCCGAGGTCGCGCCACAGCGTGGGCGTGGCGGGCGGGTTCCAGTTGGCGCCGATATAGGCGATGTGGGTGACCAGCGCCTGGTAGTTGTGGCCGGCATAGCTGCTCAGTTGCCCAGCGGCATAGCTGGGGCCTTCCTGCCAGGGTGGTTCGCACGGCGCTGCTTGGGCAGCCGCCGCGGCCAGCCCGAAGCTGGCGAGCGCAAGAACGGTGCGCAACCGTTGACTCAGGGTTTGCATGTTTCCTCTCCAGATCAAATCGTGCGTTCAGTTATATGTAAGTAAATATGACGCAAGCAAAATGATAAAGAGAAAATATTGCGATGCAACAATGTAGCCGTATTTATTTTGCTACGGCGTTGTGCGTTGCAATATATGTAGTCAAGTTGGGGAAAATACGCGCCGAACGGTGCGGAAAAACCTGAAAATGGCGAAAGCAGGCAGTTACCAGAGCGGCAGGCTGCCGCGCTCCTGCTGCTGTGGCGCCTCGGCGAAGCGCACACCCACGCCGAGCAAACGCACGGGCTTGGCACCGCGCGGCCAAGCCCGCTCCAGCAAGGCCTGGTAGACATCGCTGCGCGGCTCCTGGCACACACATTCGATGGTGGTCTGGGTGAAGTCGCGATACTTGATCTTGACCACGGCCTTGTGCGGCAGCAATGTGCCGCCGTGGCGCGCCAGCCGGGCAGTCAGATCGTCGTACAGCGGCGGCAAGGCGGCCATGCAACTGGCGAGGTCCGGCAGATCCTCCGCATAGGTAGTTTCCACCGACAGCGACTTGCGCACGCCGTCGTTGTGCACCGGCCGCTCATCGATGCCGCGGCACTGGCTATACAGCGAGGCCCCCAGATTGCCGAATTCGCTCACCAGCCGTTCCAGCGGCCAGGTCTGCGCATCGCCGCAGCTGACAAGGCCTTGCTGTGCCAACCGCTCGGCGGTGACCCGCCCTATGCCCCACAGCTTGGCGATCGGCAGCTCCGGCATGAAATCGGCGACGTCCTGCGGCCGGATCACGAACTGGCCATCCGGCTTGTTCCAGTCGCTGGCGATCTTGGCCAAAAGCTTATTGGGCGCGATGCCGGCGCTGGCGGTGATGCCAACTTCCTCGCGGATACGGCGGCGGACCTCCTCGGCGATCAGCGTGGCACTGCCCTTGCAATGGGCGCTGCCGGTCACGTCGAGATAGGCTTCGTCCAGCGACAGTGGCTGGATGTGCGCGGTGTAGTCCTTGAAGATGGCATGCACGCGGCGTGAGGCCTCGCGATAGCGGTCGAACGAATGCGGCAGCAGGGTCAGCGTGGGACAGAGCCGCAGCGCCCGGCTGGTCGGCATCGCCGAATGGATGCCGTAGCGCCGGGCCACGTAGTTGCAGGTGGAGATCACGCCGCGCTGGTCGGCCCGCCCGCCCACGGCCAGCGGCAGATCACGCAGTTCCGGCCGGTCGCGCATCTCCACGGCGGCGTAGAAGCAATCGCAATCGATATGGATGATCTTGCGGGCGATGTCCAAGCCGGCCTCCTGCAAACGACGCTAAATTGTACGTTCGTTCTACATGCGCGCCAAGCGGCGCCGTGGACGCACAACTGCAATCTTGATCGGGGATGCTGGCAGATTCGGCCAGTGCCGTGGCGGCGCCTGGGCGCCGGACGGTGGCCGTCAGCGGGGCCGGATCATTGAAACACGCAGTTGCGCAGGGCCAGTACGGCGCCGACCAGGCCGGCCTGATTGCCGGTTACCGCTTCATTCCGGGTGAGCCGGGGCGAGAGATCGACTCCGACACCGCCGCGGCATGGCTGGCGTCGGCGGATGAGAGTGGCGACTTTGTCTGGCTGCACTTCAATCTTGCGCATGCGGCCTGCGAGCGCTGGCTGCACAGCCGGCTGGCCTTGCCGGAAGCCTTCTTCGAGGCGGTCCGCGCCGGGCCTGGTTCCACCCGTATCGAGCACGTGCCGCCGGTGTTGCTGGCAGTGATCAACGATGTCACCTTCGAATTTGGCGCGACCACGCTCGAGATCGCCACGCTGCAGGTATGCGCGCAGCGCCGTCTGCTGGTGACCACCCGGGCCACGCCGCTGCGCTCGGTCGATCGGCTGCGCGCTGCGGTGAAGAACCGTGAGCGCTTCCATTCGCCGCTGGCACTGCTGGTGCATCTGTTGCGCGACCAGGCCGACGTGTTGATGCAGATCGTGCGCGAATCGGCGACGCAGGTCGACGCGATCGAGGACAGGCTGCTGGCGCAACGGTTGCATGACAGCCGTACCGAGCTGGCGGCGCTGCGCCGCAGCCTGGTGCGGGTGCAGCGGCTGCTGGCACCTGAGCCTGGCTCGCTGTTCCGCTTGCTCAACCGTCCGCCGGACTGGCTGCGTGAACGCGATGTGGACGAGTTGCGCACCGCCACCGAAGAGTGTGCGCTGGTGCTGAACGATCTGCATGCGCTGGTCGAGCGGATCAAGCTGCTGCAGGAGGAGCTTGCCGCCACGCTGAACGAGCAGACCAACCGCACGCTGTTCGTGCTGACCATGGTCACGGTGCTGGCACTGCCAATCAACATCGTTGCCGGCTTCTTCGGCATGAACGTCGGCGGCGTACCACTCGCGGACAACCCGCATGGTTTCTGGTTGCTGGTGGCGCTGGTGGCTGGGTTCACGCTGCTGGCGGCGCGTTGGGCCTTTCGCAAGCGGAGCTGATGGCAGACCCTGGGCGGCGGGATCAAGCCAGCGTGTGTCATCGCTTATCGGGCGAGGTTGCACCAGTGCTTGGGATTCTCGTAGCCGGTGGTTTTCCATTGTGCGTAATGGGCATCGCCACAGGCGAGGGGCACGATCTTGTCGAAATCGATGTCGTCGTAGCTTTTTCCCCATAGGCAATTCGCGCCATCGTAGGAGGCACACGCTGGGTTGCCGTCGGGCATCAGGGTGTACACCAGCAGGCCGCCGTTGGGCGCAGGGAATTCCCGCTCTGGCCAGCGTGTCCGGTGGGCGGTCTTGCGCTTGGCTTCGCGTTCGAGCTGTTCCTGCTGCGCATTTTTCCTGGCTGTCTCTTCGTCCACCGGTGTTGGCGTTGCTTCGGCGGTACGGGCCTTGGTGGGGGCGGGCAGGGCTGTTGGCGGCGCACTGGCGATGGGTGTTTCCACTGCAGGCGCCGCAGCCTGCACGATCGCGGATTGGGGTTGCTTGGCCGCATCGACGGCCGCTTCCTCGGCGGTGGCCTTTGGCGACGAGGAGGGAATGAAGGTCAGCAACAGGCCCAGTGTCAGTACCAGCAGGCCAATCGGCAAGGTCAGCCGCTTCTGCTCGGGTGACACCTCGATCATCCCACCCAGCTTGGAGACAAAGCCCAGCAGCAGGAAGAACAGGCCCGCGAGGATCAGGATGGTGGGAATGGGTGTTTTCTGGATGGCGGCGATGATGACTTCCATGAGCGTTCCCGGCATGAAGGCGTGCAGATGAAGACGCACTGGTGAAACTGCCCTGATTTTGCTTTCTTAAATCAATATTTTGTATGAAATATATGGGTTAGTTTTTCTGGAACTATCGGGTTTGTCGGCCCAGCGGCAGGTCGGCGTCGGGCCGCGGTTTTTCCGCTCGACAGTTGAAGCCGAATGCTGGCTGCCCTAAGCACGGGAAGTGCTCATCGAGTTGTGGCCCGTACAGCGAGCGGCTACGATCGCCGGCATCCTCCAACAGCGGGTTGCCATGGATTCCCTGACCCAGATCGTGCTTGGCGCCAGTGTGGCCGCGCTGGCCGCACCACCCACACAACGCCGGCGTGCGCTGGCGGTCGGCGCCGCGCTTGGCACGCTGCCGGATCTCGACATCATTCCGCTCAAGCTTCTGGGCGTGGATGCCATCACCAACGTCACCTGGCATCGCGGGCCGTCGCATTCGCTGCTGGTACTCACAGCGCTGGCCTTGCTGCTCTGGTTGCTGGCGCGCTGGCGTAGCCCTACCGTACAAGCGGCGCAGGGGCGCTGGCTGGCGGCGATCTGGCTGGCGCTGGTCACCCATCCGCTGCTCGATGCGTTCACCGTCTATGGCACCCAGTTGTGGTGGCCGCTGAGCGCACCGCCGACCATGTGGTCCAGCGTCTTCATCATCGATCCGCTGTACACGGTGCCGCTGATTGCCGGTTGCATTGCGGCTTGGTGCTGGCGCGAGCGCACCACGGCGCAGCGCTGGCTGTGGGTGGGGGTGCTGCTGAGCTCGGCCTATCTCGGCTGGTCGTTGCTGGCCAAGGCGCGGGTCGACGATGTCGCCACCCGCACACTGACGGCGCGGGGCCTGGCCGAAGCGCCGCGCTTCTCGGTGCCGGCGCCGTTCAATACGTTGCTATGGCGAGTCGTGGTGCTGACATCCGACGGCTTTCTGGAAGGTGATTACTCGCTGGTGGCCGACAGCGGCCCGATCCGCTTCCGGCATTACCCGAGCGACCAGGCGGCGCTGGCCTTGGTGGCCGAAGCCCCGGCGGTGGCGCGGCTGCTGTGGTTCACCCATGGTTTCGTCAAGGCCGAGGCGCGCCAAGGCACGCTGGTGCTGGCCGATCTGCGCATGGGCGCAGAACCCGATTACAGTTTTCGCTATGCAGTGGCGCGACAGAACGGCCAGGGGCTGTGGCAGCCGGTACGGCCGCAGCAGCTCGATTGGTCGTTCACCAGTCGCCGTGGTCTTGGCGAGTTATGGCAGCGCATCTGGCGCCCGGCCAAGGAGCCGACATGAATCTGGGCAAGCCCGGTTGGTGGGATCAGGCCTGCGCTGAGCTCACCGCCAACGACCCGGTGCTGGCGCGGCTGATCGCCAGTTATCCCGGCATCAGCCTGGAGGGGCGCGGCGACGTGTTTCTGACGCTGGCACGCTCCGTGGTGGGCCAGCAGATCTCGGTGAAGGCCGCCGATTCGATCTGGCGCCGGGTGGTCGAGGCCGTCGGCGCGATGGAGAGCCGCCGGGTACTGGCCGCCGATCCGCTTGCGCTGCGGGCCTGCGGCCTGTCGCAGCGCAAGGTGGAATACCTGACTGACTTGGCACGCCATCACGCCGATGGTCGGCTCGATCGCGAATTGCTCGCCGGGCTCGACGATGAGGCGCTGATCGGTGCGTTAACCGACATCCGTGGTATCGGTCGCTGGACCGCCGAGATGTTCATGATGTTCCACCTGCTGCGGCCCAATGTATTGCCGCTTGACGACATCGGCATCGTGCGGGCGATCGCGCTGCTATACCACGGCGGCGAGCGCCTGCCCAAGGCGGAGATCAGGCGTCTGGCGGAACCTTGGCAGCCCTGGTGCACGGCAGCATCGTGGTACCTGTGGCGCAGCCTGGAACCGACGCCGGTGTCGTACTGATTCAGTGGGCGCAAGGGTTGTGGCGCCGCTGTGCCGGGGCAGGGTTTGTCAGAGCGTGCGCAGCGCGCCCTGGAAATCGGCGATCCGGCTGTAACCCTTGCTCTCCATCAGGCGTGCCAGCTCGCGATTCAGCCGGCTGAACACGCCAAGCCCCTCTTCATACAAGGCCGTGCCGACCTGGACCAGCGTTGCGCCGGCCAAGAGGTGTTGGAACACGTGCTCGCCGCTGCGCACACCGCCGCAGCCGATGATGACCTTGCCCGGGCAGCGCCGGTGGAAGGCGTTGACGTTGGCCAGCGCGATCGGCAGTACATAGTCACCCCCCAGGCCGCCGAAGCCATCCTTGGGGCGGATCACCGTCGATTCGTTCGCGGTATCGATCACCAAAGCATTGCCGACCGAGTTGATACAGGTCACCCACGCCAGATGATCGTGGCGGTTGAGGATCTCGGCAGCGGCATCGAAATGGGCAAAATCGAAGTAGGGCGGCAGCTTCACCCCAAACGGTCGGCGATAGGCGCTGGCGACTTCGGTGACGAGTTCGTCCATCGCCGCGAAGTCGTATGCCGGCTGCGCCTTGCCCGGCACATTCGGGCAGGACAGGTTGAGTTCCAGCTGCACCGGTAGCACGGCATCGCGCGCCGCGGCGACGATGGTGAGATTGTCGTCGAGCGTGAGACCGGATACCGAGAAGAACAACGGCTTTTGCTCGTAATCGTGCTGGGCGGCGTAGTCGAGATAGTAGCCATGCCCCTCGTTGGGCAGGCCCATGGAATTGAGACTGCCGGCAAGGCCGGGCCCGGTGAGGGTGCGATAACGCGGTTCCGGGTTGCCGTCGCGCCGGGTCAGCGTGCAGCTCTTGGTGACCATGGCGCCGGCGGCGCTGTCCAGCAGTGCTTCGAGCTCGGCAACGCGCGTGCACCATACGCCCGAGGCGTTCATCAACGGGTTGGCCAGCGGCAGCGACAGGAATTCGGTGGAAAGATCGGGGGCGGACATATCCTGCTCCACAACGGTCATCGTGGTGTCAGGATAAGCGCGGTGGGCGCGGCAAACTGTGCGCCCGATCAAGAAACGCGTGCGAAAAGGCCTGCCGATTGCCCGGCGGCAGGCGGTAAAAACGTCAGATGTCGCGGCGGACCACGCCGGTATCGGCGGCGGCCAGCGAGCACATCACCGCGCGCCAGCCATCGCTGGCGCCGTCTTCCAGGCCGGAAAACACCTGGGCCATGATGGCGCGCTGGCTGCCGGAGAGCTCGCGTTCCAGCACCACACCATCGTCTGACAGATACAGGCATTTCACCCGGCGATCATGCTCTGCCGCCCGGGCCTCGATCAGGGCTGCGGCCTGCAGTTCACGCAGTGGTGCATGCAGCGCCTGCTTGCTCACGCCAAGGCGCGCCAGCAGCGTGTTCACCGAGAGGCCGGGTTCGCGGGCGATGAAATAAAGCACGCGGTGGTGAACCCGCCCCCAGCCGCGCGCAGACAGCAGCGCATCGGGCTGGGTGGTGAATGCCCGGTAGGCGTAATAGAACAATTCCAATGCGGCGTTGAGCCGGCCTTCCTCAATGTCAATCATGTTGACTTATGTTCTGTCGTTATGCAGGATATGGCAATCATCCTGACTAATTATTGTGGTCCATTCACCCGCGAACGGCGCATTCCACACGATCGCCGGTTCACGGCAGGGCAAACCGTACCAGCTCCCAGGCCCAAGGTGAACACCAACGCGTACGACGCGTGCATTTTGCGACACCAATCACGCCCGCAGGGCGTGCCGCCGATCGCCTGGAGCCCACATGTTCGCTGAACGCATTGCCCGACTGACCCCTTCGCTGGTCCGCGAGATCCTCGCGGTTACACAGCGCCCCGAAGTGATTTCCTTTGCCGGCGGCCTGCCGGCCGACGACGCACTGTTTCGCCCCGATACCGCGCTGATCCAGAACCTGCCGGACGTGTGGCAATACGGCCAGAGCGAAGGCGAGTGGCGGCTACGCGAGCTGGTGGCCGCGCGTGCCGCGGCCATCGGCCTTGCTTGCAGGCCGGAGCAGGTGCTGATCCTGAACGGCTCGCAGCAGGGCATCGATCTGGTCGCCAAGCTGATGGTCGAGCCCGGCACGCCGGTATTGGTGGAAGCACCAGCCTACCTGGCAGCGCTGCAGGCGTTTGGCCTGTTCGGCGCCGAGTTCCTACCCTTTGGCGTCGATCCGGCTGCCGGCCCGGATTGGGCGGCCATGGGGGAGGCAACCGCGCGAGCACGCCTGAGCTATCTGACCCCCACGTTCCAGAACCCCAGCGGCTATTGCTACAGCGCCGCCGAGCGCCAGCGCGCTGCCGCGCTGCTCGATGCCAGCGAGGGCATGGTGTTCGAGGACGATCCGTATCGCGATCTTGCCTACGACGGCGCCGCACCGGCGCCGCTGGTTGCTGGCCTGAGCCGCGCTCGCTGGGTGTATCAAGGCTCGTTCTCCAAGACCTTGGCGCCCGGCCTGCGCCTCGGTTACCTAATCGCTCATCCGGGCTTGGTGGTGCCGCTTACCCGGCTGAAACAGGCAGCCGACCTGCACAGCAACCGGTTGAGCCAGCACATCGTTGCCAGCGTGCTGGAGTCGGGTACGCTCGATGCACACGTCGCCAGCATCCTGCCAGGCTACCGCGCGCGGCGCGATGCGATGGCGGCAAGCTTGGTCCGTCACTTCGGAGATCGCGTGCGTTGGTCGCTGCCGGCGGGTGGGCTGTTCTTCTGGGTGGCGTTGCCGCAAGGGATAGACAGCATGGCGCTGATGCGGGCAGCACTGGCCGAGAACGTGGCGGTCATGCCTGGGGAGGCCTTCTACCCCGCGAATGCACAGCAAGGCGGCTGGCTGCGGCTCAATTTCAGCCACGCTAGCGAGGCGCGGATCGATGCCGGTCTGGCGCAGCTCGCGGCGCTGGTCGAGCAGCAGCTGCGCCAGGCGGCCTGATCCGGTGGGCTGCGGGGTGAGGCAAGTTCCGCCGTCACCTCAGTCTTGCGGCGGCACCAGTACCGTGCGGTTGCCGTTGCTTTCCATCGCACTGACCAGGCCCGCGGCCTCCATGCTTTCGATCAGTCGCGCGGCCCGGTTGTAGCCGATCCGCAATTGTCGCTGCACCGAAGAGATGGAGGCGCGGCGGTTCTTCACCACGAAGGCGACCGCCTCGTCGTACAGCGGATCGGCTTCCTCACCACCTTCTCCGCCCGAGAGCGCCAGGCCGCCTGCGCCCGCTTCCGCCTCGAACCCCCCATTGAGGATGCCCTCGACGTAGTCGGGCTCGCCGAACTGCTTCAGGTGCTCCACCACGCGGTGCACTTCGTCGTCGGCGCAGAAGGCACCATGCACCCGCTGCGGGTAACCGGTGCCCGGCGGCAGGAACAGCATGTCGCCCTGGCCCAGCAGTGCCTCGGCGCCCATCTGGTCGAGGATGGTGCGGCTGTCCACCTTGCTGGACACCTGGAATGCGATCCGGGTAGGGATGTTGGCCTTGATCAGGCCGGTGATCACATCGACCGACGGCCGCTGCGTCGCCAGGATCAAATGAATGCCGGCCGCGCGGGCCTTCTGCGCCAGACGGGCGATCAGCTCCTCGATCTTCTTGCCGGCCACCATCATCAGGTCGGCGAACTCGTCGACCACCACCACGATGAAGGGCAGGTGGCTCAAGGGTTCCGGATCGTCTGGGGTCAGGCTGAACGGATTGGTGAGCTTTTGCCCGGCCTTCTCCGCATCCTTCACCTTCTGGTTGAAGCCGGCGAGGTTGCGTACGCCCATCGCGCTCATCAGCCGGTAGCGCTTCTCCATCTCCGCCACGCACCAGTTGAGCGCATTGGCAGCCAGCTTCATGTCGGTGACCACCGGCGCCAGCAGATGCGGGATACCGTCGTAGACCGAGAGCTCCAGCATCTTCGGATCGACCATGATGAAGCGCACGTCCTCGGGGCTGGCCTTGTAGAGCAGCGACAGGATCATGGCGTTGACCCCGACCGACTTGCCCGAGCCGGTGGTGCCGGCCACCAGCATGTGCGGTGCCTTGGCCAGATCGGTGATGATCGGCTTGCCGGTGATGTCCTTGCCCAGCGCCATGGTGAGTTTGGAAGCGCTGTCGGTGAACTCGGGTGCTGCCAGGATCTCGGAGAGCCGGATCATCTGCCGGGTGGGATTGGGCAGTTCCATGCCCATGCAGGTCTTGCCGGGGATGGTCTCGACCACGCGAATGGAGACGAGGCCCAGCGCACGGGCCAGGTCCTTCATCAGGTTCACCACCTGGGCGCCGCGCACGCCGACGGCGGGTTCGATCTCGTAGCGGGTGATCACCGGGCCGGCATAGGCGTCGAGCACGCGCACCTTCACCTTGAACTCGGCCAGCCGCTCCTCGATCAGGATGCCGCGCTCGATCAACTCTTCGTCGGACATGGCGATGAGCTGAGGGGAGGGCGGTGTCAGCAGCGCCACGCCGGGCAGCATGCCTTCGTCGTAGTGGCGCGGTTCGGTGCGGGGCGCAGGGGCAGGTGCCACCGCCCGGCGGGCGATCAGATCGGCGGCCCACGCTGCGGGTGCCGCAGCCTCTTCCGTCCAGGGTTGTGCGGGTGCGATGGGCTCTGGCGCAGCATCGAGCCAGGGTGCGCCGGGCAACGCCGGCATCGCGGTTTCAGCCGTAGGTTCGGCCCACGGCACAACGACGGGTACCTCGGCTGCCTCGATCACATCGATCTCGGCGGGGACGGGCGCCATGGCGCGTTGCATGGTCGATATGGTTTCCAGGCTGGGCCAGGCAAGAGCGGGCTTTTGCTCCGGCTCTGCTAGCGGCGTGGCCGGCGTTGGCGTTGGCGGTAGCTCGATGGTCAGCTCAGCTGCCAGCACGGCCGGGGGCGGCTCGACCGCCAGCGGCAACGGCAGTGGCGCATGCAGTGGTCGCGCGATGGGCTCGACGGTGATCGGCGCTGTTTCGAGCTGCGCTGACGCAACGATGAGCTCCAGTTGCGTACTTTGAGCAGATGCCAAGTTCGGGCGTGGCGCTGCCGGGCGAACCACGGTTCGACTGGCGGGGGCTACGGGTTTGGCGGCGGCGGAGCTAGGGGCCGGAGCGGGTGAGGCCAGGCGCTCGCCGTGGATTTCACGCAGGCGGGCACGGATTTCGGCTGGCTCGATCAGTGGCAGCGACGCTTGCTGTGGCTGAGCCGCCGGAGCCGGGCGGCTACGCGTGGCGCGCTGCAGGTTTTCCATCAGATGCGGCAATTCGATCCGCGGCAGCTCGCGGCGCGGTGTAGGCGCGCGCGACCATGCCGTAGGCGCCGATGGCTCCGGCAACGGTGCAATATCCCGCGCAACCGGTTCAACAACAGCGGCTTCTTCTGCCATCGGCGCAGGGCGGGGACGCGGTAACGGTGTGGCGATGTCATCGGCCATGTCGACAGGAGGCGCATCGTCGACAACGGGCGTGGCCCAGCGGGCAGCAAGGCGCTCCCGCCAGCCATGGCGGGAAGACCATGTCTGCTCCAGTGCCACGCCGGTCGTCTCGAACACGGCGGGCCAGCCCTGGCCGGCCCAGAGTGGCACCCCGATACCGATGCCAATGATCAATACGGCGATGCCGACACCCGCGCGTGGTGGTGTCGCACCGAGGCTGAGCCAGGCGCCCAGCAGTGGGCCGCCATGCAGCAGGTATTCACCCAGCGCGAGTCCGATGCCGAGCAGCAGCATCCCACCGTATTGCGGCACCGTGCCGCGCGGCGCGGGTTTGCTGTGCCAGGCCAGCCAAGCTCTCCGACCCAGCATGGCGATCACTAGCCAGGCAGCTTGGCCCAGCAAGGCGCGCAACGGCGCGGCGGGTCCGGGCACGGTCATTACCAGGGCGATGGCGGCCAGCAGGCCCCAGAGCAGGGCGCGGCGAAATGCATCTCGGGGAAGGGCAGACTGGAGCATGGCGGTACGTCGGCGGACCGGGCGGTCCTGGGTCGTGCAAAACATGGGCCGGACCATGTCGCCGGCCCGGCAGGAATCGCTGGCAGCTTACCACAGGCAACCGGTGCGCCGACGGCATCGGCCATTGTGGCGCACGGGCGGTTTTCGGCTTGACTTGCGCCGATGGCGGGCCGTTACTGGTGGACAGCCTGATTCCCTCCGGAGCACCGCATGAACACCCGAACCGAAACCGACACCATGGGCGCCATCGAGGTGCCGGCCGAGCGCTATTGGGGCGCACAGACGCAACGCTCGATCGAGAATTTCCCCATCGGCGTGGCACGCTTTCGCTGGCAGCGACCGATGATCCGTGCACTCGGCATTCTCAAGCGCGCTGCGGCAGAGGCCAATGCCGAGCTGGGCGAATTGCCCGAGGCGGTGGCGACGCTGATCGTTCGGGCGGCGGACGAGGTGATCGAAGGCCGGCTTGATGCCGAATTTCCGCTGGTGGTATTCCAGACCGGCTCGGGCACGCAATCGAACATGAACGCCAACGAGGTGATTGCCAACCGCGCCATCGAGCTGGCCGGCGGGCAGCGCGGCAGCAAGCAGCCGGTGCATCCCAACGACCATGTGAATCGCGGGCAAAGCTCGAACGACACCTTTCCCACCGCCATGCATATCGCGGTGGTGGAGCAAGTGGTGCATGGGCTGCTGCCGGCAGTGACGACGTTGCGCAATACGCTGGCCGACAAGGCCACGCGCTACGCCGGCGTGGTCAAGACCGGCCGCACCCACCTGCAGGACGCCACGCCGGTAACGGTGGGGCAGGAAATCGGCGCCTGGGTGGCCCAGCTCGATTTTGGTCTGGCGGCGGTGCGCCAGGCGCAGGAAGGCGTGCTGCAGCTTGCCATCGGCGGCACCGCGGTCGGCACCGGGCTCAACGCGCATCCGGAGTTCGGCGCCCGCTGCGCTGCGCGGATTGCGGCGCTGACTGGCGAGGCCTTCGTCGACGCACCGGACAAGTTCTTCGCGCTGTCGGCGCACGATGCGCTGGTGCAGACCTCGGCCGCGCTGCGCACGCTGGCCGGCGGGCTGTTCAAGCTCGCCAACGACGTACGCTGGCTGGCGAGCGGCCCGCGCTGCGGCATCGGCGAGTACACCATCCCGGAGAACGAGCCGGGATCGTCCATCATGCCGGGCAAGGTCAATCCCACCCAGTGCGAGGCGCTGACCATGGTCTGCGCCCAGGTGTTCGGCAACGATGCCACGGTGGCGTTCGCCGGCAGCCAGGGCAATTTCCAGCTCAATGTGTACAAGCCGGTGATGGTGCACAACGTGCTGGAGAGCATTGCACTGCTGGCCGATGCCTGCCTGGCGTTCGATACGCATTGTGCCCAGGGCCTTGCGCCCAACCTGCCGCGGATCGAGGCCAACCTCGCGCAGAACCTGATGCTGGTGACGGCGCTGAACCGCCATATCGGTTACGACCATGCGGCAGCGATTGCCAAGCACGCGCACAAGCAGGGGCTGACCTTGAAGCAGGCCGCGCTGGCATCCGGCCATGTCACGGCCGAGGAATACGATCGCTGGATCGTGCCGCTCGACATGACTCACCCCAGCGCGTGATGGCGTTGTTAGGAAGACGCTGGCCCGGTGCGTCGTCGCTGGCTGGCTTTCCCTGCCTGCGGGCTGCTGGCTACAATCGGGCCACCTCTTCAACGCGGCGTTCGCGCCGCCCTGCCGGAAGTCTGCATGTCCCGCCTGCGCAATTCGCTGTTCCTGCTTGCCCTGCTTGCCCCCTTGTCCCACGCTGATGAAACGCTGCTGGCCCGCCCCGAGGTGACGCAATACCTCGATGAAGTGGCCATTGCCCAGCAGTTCGATCGGGCCGAGCTCGATGCGCTGTTCGCCCGTGTGACACCGCAGCCGCAGATCCTCGAATACTTCGACAAACCGGGCACCAGCAAGCCGTGGTACCAGTTCCGCGGCAACTTCCTGGTGAAATCGCGCATCGAAGGCGGCGCCCGCTTCATGCGGCGCTATCAGGAGCAGCTCGATGCGGTGTACCAGCGCTACGGTGTGCCGCAGGAAGTGATTACCGCCATCGTCGGCATCGAGACCAACTACGGCCGTAGCACCGGCAACTACCGCGTGCTGGACGTGCTGACCACCATGGCCTTCGACTACCCGCGCCGCGCCGATTTCTTCCGCAAGGAGCTGACCGAATTCCTGGTGCTGGCGCGCGAGGAACGGGAAGACCCGCTGTCGTTCACTGGCTCCTATGCCGGGGCGATGGGCTGGCCGCAGTTCATGCCATCGAGCTACCGGCAATGGGCGGTGGATTGGAATGGCGATGCGCATCGCGACATCTGGGGCACCGCCGACGACGTGGTCGCGAGCGTTGCCCACTACCTTGCCGAGCACGGCTGGCAGCGTCATGGCCCGGACATCACTGCGGTCAATGTGGCGCCGGATCACCAGCTCGCAGATATCATGGCGCAGCCGTTCGACCTCACCCGCAGTGCCGGCGATTTGATGACGCTCGGCGTGCAGCCGATCACCGAGCTCGACTCAGCTGCACCTGCGGTGGTGTTCACATTGGAAACCGAGCCCGGCGTCGAGCGCTATTACTTGGGCTTCAGCAACTTCTACGCGATCACCCGCTACAACCGCAGCAAGCACTACGCAACGGCGGTGGTGGAGCTCGCCCAAGCGATCCGCCAAGCCTATACCGACGAGGTGGATCTGAAGCCGGCGCCGGTTGCCAAGGCCAAACGCAAGCGCTGAGGCCTGAACGCGCCGCAGGGCGCGCGCTACAATCCGCTTCATGGATTTCATACATTCGCATCAAAATCCGTTGTTCAAACAACTGCACAAGCTGGCGACGTTGCGGCGCGAGCGGCTAAAGAGCAGGCAGACGCTGCTCGATGGCCCGCACCTACTGGCGAGTGCGCTTGATGCTGGCTGGTCGATCGAGCGTTTGGTCGTGACCGAGGCTGGCTTTGCCAATCCGGAGATCGTTGCGCTGCGCGCCCGCACGCCGGCACCGTTGAATGTGCTGAGCGACGAGCTCTATACCGCGCTTTCCGAGTTGCCCAGCCCCAGCGGGGTGCTGGCAATGGTCAGCATTCCCGAACCGAAATCGGTGCGGCAGGATGGCCTGTGCCTGCTGCTCGATGGCGTGCAGGATCCCGGTAACGTTGGCGCCATTCTGCGTACGGCGGCAGCAGCGGGTGTGCAACAGGTATTGTTGTCTCCGGGCTGCGCCGACATCTGGTCACCCAAGGTGCTGCGTGCCGGGATGGGCGCGCAATTCGTACTCGATCTGGTCGAGCGGGCCGATTTGCTGGCGTTTGCGGACCGCTTCGAGGGGCGCATCGCTGCGACCTTGCTCGACGGCGCCGTCGATCTGTACGCCGCCGATCTCTCCGGTCCGTTGGCGCTGGTCGTTGGAGCGGAAGGCTCTGGCGTCAGTGACGAGCTCGCCGCACGTGCCGGCCTGCGGCTGCGCATTCCGATGGTGACGGGGATCGAATCGCTCAACGTTGGCGCTGCTGCCGCGATCTGCCTCTATGAGCGGGTGCGCCAGGCCGGCCTGGGGGCGGCGGTATAATGGACGCATCAAGGAACGGAGTGCGGCCATGATCAAGGATGGCGTTTATTTCGATGCCCGGCTGCCACATCAATGGCTGGCCGAAGCGCGCCAGAGTGCCTTTGAGGCGGCGCGCTTTCTGCATGTGCTTGCCGCGATGGAGCACCCGGTGGCTGACGAGCCAGGAGAGCACGAGGCCAAGCTCGACCTGCAGCTGGTGTGGCTGGCGCGCCTGATCACGCCGCAACTGCCGCCTGCCGTGCCGATGCGCATCGGTATCGAGCACGTGGTGTGGGGACAGGAAAGCCCGTTGATCGCCGGTGAACACGGCTGGCTTGGCTTCAGCCCTAGCGCCACGCTGCCTTATTTATTAACGCTGCCTGCCCATGTGGTGGCGTGTGAGCCGGTCGGACGCGGCCACCGTATCACCGCGCACTGGCTGATCCACGATGATTTACTGAAAGAGGCATTCGAGCGCATGGTTTTCCGACATCACCGCGAGCAGATCCGCCGCGAACGCGAGGCGGCCACATGAACTGGCTGGCTCAGATGGTGCCCGCAGCGTGGGCCGATCCGGCGGTGGTGCTGCAACCGTCGTTCGACAAATTGGCCGATTTCCTCGCTGCGGAGCTCGATGCCGGCGTTACCCTCTATCCACGCAAGGGCGCGTGGTTCGCGGCGCTGGAGGCGGTGCCGCCTGCCGCAGTAAAGGTGGTGCTTCTGGGGCAGGACCCATATCACGGGCCGGGCGAGGCTCATGGCTATGCCTTTTCCGTGCCTCGTGGTGTAAAGGTGCCGCCCAGCCTGCGCAATATCTGGCAGGAGCTGGCGCGTGATCTGGGTCTGACGCCGCCGCAACACGGCAATCTGCAGCATTGGGCCGAGCAGGGCGTGCTGCTGCTCAACAGCACGCTCACTGTAGAAGCCGATTGCGCCGCCTCGCACGCCAAGCGGGGCTGGGCGCCGTTCACCGATGCGCTGGTGGCCAGGTTGTCGAACGATTTCGACCATCTCGTGTTCATGCTCTGGGGCGCGCATGCGCAGAAGAAGGGCGCACTGATCGACCGCACGCACCATTGCGTGCTCGAGTCGCCGCACCCGTCGCCGCTGTCGGCGCATCGTGGCTTCATCGGCAATGGGCACTTCTCTGCTGCCAACCAGTACCTGCAATCGGTCGGCAAGGCACCGATCGACTGGGAAATCCGTTGATGCTGCTGACGTTCGATATCGGGGGAACCCAGGTCAAGTATGGGTTGGTGAACGAAGCGGGCGACGTGCTGCTGGCGCACAGCATGGCCACCGCTGGCGCTGCCGGTGCGGAAGCCGTATTGGCACGCATCGAAGCAGTGGCAACCGAGTTGATCGCTACGCATGCGCCGCACGGCATCGCGCTGTCCACGCTGGGGCTGGTATCACCGCACGATGGCACCGTGCTTGCCGCTGCCGAAGCGATCCCGGGCTATATCGGCATTTCGCCGAAGATACGACTGGAACAGGCCTGTCGCCTGCCTGTCACCGTCGAGAACGACGTCAATTGTGTTGCGCTGGCGGAAGGGTGGCGCGGTGCGGCGCAGGGCGTTGCCCACTATCTGGCGATCGCCATCGGCACTGGTATCGGCGGCGGCATCGTGATCGATGGCCGGCTGTATCGCGGCCATCGTGCCGCGGCCGGCGAGTGGGGCTATATGCGCATCGACGGCAAGCTGTGGGAGGACCACGCCTCGATGCGCGGGCTGGTCAGTGCCGCGATTGCTGCCACTGGCGATGCAGCCTGGGATGGTCGCAGCGTGTTCGCCGGTTACGATGCCGGGGATGCGCGACTGGTGCCGGTGGTCAGCGATTGGCTGTCGCTGCTGGCAACCGGCATCGCCAACCTGATCTATGCGTTCAATCCCGAGCGCGTCGTGCTGGGAGGCGGCATCACCGGGCGCGGTCCGCGCTTTCTTGCCGAGATCAGCGCAACGCTGGATGAGATCCTGATGCCTGAGTTTCGCGGCATGAGCGGTGTGGTGCTGGCCAGTGCCGGCAACCACGCTGGCATGATTGGCGCGGCGCGCAACTGGTATCTGACGCATCAGCCGGTTTGATTCCACGCAAGCCGAAGTGCAGCCAAGTCTGGCGTCGGGCGGGGGCGAATGGTAATTTGCTGATATTGTCTTAAGTCCAGTTGGCGATCCCGCCCATTGGCGACACGACGATAATCGCCCCACTTCTCGATCTATCCGGATTGCTTCATGTCCCGCCTGCTGCTCAATCACCTCGGTTTCGAACCTGCCTCCCGCAAGCGCGCCATCCTTGAGGCGCCGGCCGATTTTGCCGATACGGCCTACACCATTTACGACCAGCGCACGCGAGAGGCGCTGCATCGGGGCACTTTCCAGGCGGTGGGCACCGTGGCCGGGTGGGGCAAGGCACAGGGCGCGCTCAAGCATTACTGGCTGGCCGATTTCTCTGCGTTGGATACCGAGGGCGAATACTTCCTCGCACTCGATGCCGTGCAGCCACCACTGGTGTCGCACACTTTTGCTATCCGCCGCCGCTTGCTCGGTGAGCATCTCGTTTCCGACATCGTCCACTACATCAAGGGCCAGCGTTGTACCGGCCTGTTTGATCTGGCCGACCATGCGCGGCCCAAGTTCGGCTCGGATGAGTACCGCGATGTGCACGGTGGCTGGTACGACGCTTCCGGCGATGTGTCGAAATACCTGTCGCACCTGTCCTACGCGCAGTACATGAATCCACAGCAGACACCCATCGCCGTCTGGAGCCTGATCGAAAGCCTGGCCCAGTTGCCGCAGCGCCCGGAATGGATTGCCGAGCGCGTGGACGAACCTGAAAAGCTGGACGAGGCGATGGTCTTTCACAGCAAGTGGTTCAACGAGCGCTTTGTCGACGAGGCCTTGCATGGTGCCGACTTCCTGATGCGGCTGCAGGATTCGGCCGGTTATTTCTACATGACGGTGTTCGATCGCTGGAGCAAGGATGAAAACCAGCGCGATATCTGCGAATACCGGTTGGGCGGCGAGAAGTTCTCCAGCTACCAGGCTGCCTACCGCCAGGGCGCTGGCGTTACCATCGCCGCCTTGGCGCGCGCCTCGCAATTGCCGCGGGATGGCGAAGGCTTCCATCGGGCAGACTACCTGGCCGCCGCGGCCAAAGGCTTTGCCCATCTGGAGGCGCACAACCTCGAGTATCTGGAAGACGGCACCGAAAACATCATCGACGACTATTGTGCGCTGCTCGCTGCCGTCGAGTTGCTGGCAATCACTGGCGAGGCCAGCTACGCCGACGCTGCGGCACGGCGGGTGCTCAAGCTTTTGGCGCGGCAAAGCGACGAGGGTTGGTTCAAGGCGGACAGTGCTGGCGAGCGCAGCTATTTCCATGCCGCGGAAGCGGGCTTGCCGCTGGTCGCGCTGATGCGCTTCATCGAAGTGGCGCCGGACAATCCGCTGGTGGGCCGCGTGCGCGCAGCGCTGCGCCTGGCCTTCAACTACGAGATCACCATCCGCGATGCGGTGAGCAACCCGTTCGGCTATCCGCGCCAGTATGTGAAGCAGTTCGGCAAGCCCGGCAAGGTGCAGTTCTTCATCCCGCATGACAACGAAACCCAATACTGGTGGCAGGGCGAGAACGCCCGGTTGGGCTCGATCGCCAGCGCCTACCAACGCGGTGCAGTCCTATTCGCGGGCGAGCCGGAGTTCGCGACGCGGCTGCAGCAGCACGCGCAATATGCGCTCGATTGGCTGTTGGGTGCCAACCCGTACGACGTGTGCATGCTGCAGGGCTGGGGCCGCAACAATCCACGCTATGAACCCGGTTTCTTCAATGCCCCTGGCGGCGTGTGCAATGGCATCACCGGCGGATTCGATGACGACCAAGACATCGATTACCACCGTACCGAAGAGGTCACCATGGCCAACAGCTGGCGCTGGACCGAGCAATGGATGCCACATGGCGCCTGGCTGCTGCTAGCGCTATGCACGCGCTTGGGGCATGCCGGCTGATCCCATCGTTTGGGCGTGCGAGCGGATCGAAGCTTGGGGTTTCGATCCCTCGACCGCTGCCGAGGCCGATCGAACGGTGATGGTGATCGTGACCGCCCAAGGCCTGATCGACAACGGTGGCTTTGCGTATCTAGTTTGATCCGGGCTTCGCAGTGGGGCCTGATTGGTGCTGGTTTGTTGCGGCCTATCGTGCCATTGGCGCATTGGAGATGGCGCAGGCTTGCGCCGAGGCTATCGAGCTCTGGCGCCAAATCGGGGATACTGCCGACTTTGGCGCACTCGATGCCGTGGCATGGCAGCATTCGGCAGCAAATTACGCGCTGCTGGCGGCCTGGATCGAGACGCACCGCTGCGGGCTTTAAGGACACTTCCATGACCATCATAGTCACCGGCGCAGCCGGCTTTATCGGTTCCAATCTCGTCAAGGCGCTCAACGCGCGTGGCGAAACCGACATCATCGCGGTCGACAATCTCAAGCGCGGCGACAAGTTCCGCAATCTGGTCGATTGCCAGATCGCGCACTACCTCGACAAGCAAGACTTCATCGAAGAGCTGGCCGCCGGCAGCTTCGACGGCGAAGTCAGCGCCATCCTGCACCAGGGCGCCTGCTCCGACACCATGGAGCACGACGGCCGCTACATGATGGACAACAACTACCAGTACACGCTCAACCTGTTCGAATGGTGCCAGGCCGAGGAGGTGCAGTTCCTCTACGCATCGAGCGCCGCGACCTATGGTGCCGGCACGAATGGTTTCTACGAGGATCCGGATTGCGAAGCGCCGCTGAATGTCTACGGCTATTCCAAGCTGCTGTTCGATCAGGTGCTGCGCCGGCGCATCGAGGAAGAGCGCATCACGGCGCAAGTGGCGGGCTTTCGCTACTTCAACGTCTATGGCTCGCGCGAATGGCACAAGGAGCGCATGGCTTCGGTGGCCTTCCATAATTTCAACCAGTACCGTGCCACCGGCAAGGTGAAGCTATTCGGCGAATACGGTGGCTACGGCCCTGGCAGCCACACCCGCGACTTCGTTTCGGTGGAGGATGTGGTCAAGGTCAATCTGTGGTTCCTCGACAATCCGGAAGTCTGTGGCATCTACAACGTGGGCACCGGCCGCGCCCAACCGTTCAACGACGTCGCCACCACCGTGGTCAACAGCTGCCGTGCTGCAGATGGGCTAGCGCCGTTGTCCCGCGAGGAGATGATTGCGCAAGGTCTGCTGGAGTACATCGATTTCCCGGATGCGCTGAAGGGCAAGTACCAGAGCTTCACCGAGGCGGACCTCACGTTGCTGCGCGAAGCGGGCTACGACGAAGCTTTCCTCACGGTGGAAGAGGGTGTGCAGCGCTATGTGCAGCAACTGCTGCAGCGGTAGAACCAATCAAGGTGCGGCAAAAATATGACAATGCGCTTTTCTGTTGTGGCTGGTGGTTTACTTGCGCATTAACATGAGTGCGCTAACGTATAACAGTTGCAAAAACTGACCCAAGGGAAACTATGAAGCGCACTTTTCTTGCTGTTGCATTGTCTGCACTGATGCTCACGCCGTGGGCGATGGCTGATGAAAACCTGTTCCTGTTCGAGAAGACCGACAAGGTTCGGGTCGAAATCGTTGCCATCGATGCCGCCAACCGCATCGTCACGCTGCGCTTGCCGGATGGCGAACTGACCGATCTCGCCGTTTCGTCGGTGGTGCGTAACTTCGAACAGCTGAAGCCGGGTGATGTGGCGGCCGTGCAGGTCGAGCGCGCACTCGCCTTCGATCTGGTGAAGGGGGGCGCTGGCCTGCCGCAGGTCAGCAGTGAAGAAGGCGCCGGCCGTACCGAAGCCGGCGACAAGCCAGGCGCCACCTGGGAGCGGACCGAGCTTGTCAGTGCCGATGTGGTGGCTGTCGACAAGGCCAAGGGCCTCGTCAAGCTGAAGGGCCCGCAAGGTCGCGTGCAGGAAGTGGAAGTACGTGATCGTTCCCGTCTTGAGAACGTGGCCGTTGGCGATCAGGTTCAGGTACGCTACAAGCGTGCGCTGGCCATGTGGATCGAGCTGCCGGTTGCGCAGTAATCGGTTCTGATCAAAAAAACGCCGGCACTGCCGGCGTTTTTTGTTGTCATTGAATTGAAGGCTTTCCGTCATATCGTATCCGGCTCTTCCTGCCTGGAGCCTGCTGTGCTGACCCGTTTGCTGCCCTTTATGTTGATGACCGTTGCTGCACATGCCACCCCATTCGAACTGGTCGATACCGATCACGCTGCCGTCAGCGCGGTCGAGCGCTATGCCTTGCAGATCAATGCCAAGGACAATGTGCCGTACGCCGGTCGCAACGCGAGTCAGTTCCCTCAGGGCTTTCCGCTCGCTCCCGGTTCCGGCATCACGCTCAAGCAGGTGGAAAAGGACGGCTCCCTGACATTCTGGTCACTGACCGACCGCGGCCCGAACGGCGATTCGCCGAGCCTGAAACAGGGCGATGACAAGGTGCCGACCAAGGTATTCGCTGCACCTGGCTATGTGCCGCAGCTGGTGCAGATCCGGGTGCAGTTGGCCGAAGCCGCGACTGTCACCGGCCGCCTGCCGCTATCGCGCGATGGCAAGCCGATGTCCGGCCTGCCGCTGAAGCCGGGCAATACGGGCTCGACGGGCGAAGTCGCATTGACCGATGCACTGCAGCCCACGCTGGGTTACAGCGAACGCGGCGTTGATCCCGAAGGCGTGGCGCAGGACAAGGATGGCAACCTGTGGCTGGCCGACGAGTATGGGCCGTTCCTGCTTCACGTCGACAGCAAGAGCGGGGCCATCCTGCGCCAGCTGGCGCCCGGCGCAGGCCTGCCCGAGGTGCTGAAGTTCCGCCAGCCCAACCGGGGGTTCGAAGGTGTGGCGGTTGCTCCCTCCGGCAAGGTCTATGCGGCGGTGCAGTCCACGCTCGATATTGATGGCAAGAGCAAGAACAAGGCGGGCTTCACCCGCATCGTCGAGTTCGATCCCCAGACCGGCGCAACGCGGATGCTGGGCTACCCGATCGATACCAGTTACAAGAAGCCGGGCGATGCCAAGATCGGCGATCTGGTCGCCATCGACGACACCCATCTGCTGACCATCGAGCAGGGCAAGGGGGCGGACAAGGTGATGCGCAACATCGTTTACATCATCGATCTTGCGGCGGCCGAGGATCTGGCTGGCAAGAAGACCGCGGACGGCAAGGAGCTGGAATTTGCCAGTGCCGATGAACTCGCCAAGGTGAAGCTGGCCGGCAAGACCCGGGTGCTGGACCTGCGCGAGCTGGGCTGGCCACACGAAAAGGCGGAAGGGCTGGCGCTGTTCGATGGCGGGATCGCGGTGACCAACGACAACGACTTCGGCCTCAAGGCCAGCCTGGAAAGCGGTGACGTGGACGACGCCCAGATCGTCGACGGCAAGCTGGTGGGCGGTAGCGGCTATCAGATCAAGCCCAGCCAGGAGGCGAGCGAGCTGTGGCTGATCCATCTCAAGCAGCCGCTCAAGCAGTACTACGCCAAGTAGGCTTTACCCGCCGGCCTTGTTCTCGCTGCCTGGTCACGCGTTGCCGCCGCACGGATTGAACTCCAGTGACGGCGGCGCGCCTTCGCCGTGCCGCAGATGGTGGCGGCGGCGAAATGCGGCGGGCGACACACCGCGTTGCCGGGCGAACTGGCGATAAAACAGGCTGGGGCTGGCATAGCCGCTCTGTGCCGCCACGATCTCCACCGGCAATTCGCTGGTGATCAGCAGATTGCACGCATGACCGAGCCGCAGCTGCTGCACGATGTCGGTGACACTGGTATCGAGCGCGCCATGCAGCAGCCGTTTCAGCGTTGCCGGGCTGGTATGCGCGGCTGCAGCGACATCGGCCAGCGTGGTTGCCTCGCGATAATGCTGCTGCAGATATTCGAGCGCAGCCTTCACCCGGCCATCCTCGCTGATGTTGCCGCTGCGGCCATCGATCCGCCGCGCCACATCATCGTTCATCAGCAACTCGAATAACTGCAGCAACAGCGATAGCCGTGCCACACCGCGTGCCGCGTGCAATCGATCGAACAACGGCTGGGCCACTGCGGCGCATGCAGCGCTGAAGACGATGCCGCCGCGTGCATTGGCCAGCCAGGTTGCCAGTGATACAAGCTCGGGTAGCCCGCCCTCGCCGAGCGTGCGCAGCCATTCCTCGCGGAAGTACACCACCTGCACCTGCTGCAGGCCGCCATCGTCGCGCCGCACCGCTTGCCAGGTGTGCGGCTGGCTGGGGCCCACCAGCACCAGGTCCAGCTCGCCGAACGGCGCCACGTCGTCGCCGACATAACGCATGCCGCGGGCGTGGCGGGTAAAGGTGAGCTCGAACTCGGGATGGTGATGCCAGAGAAAAGGCACCTGTTCGGCTTCGAGATACAGGTAGTGCCACGCCTGGCCGAAGGTCTGGCCTACGAGTTCACGCGTCAGCATGGCTCAAATCCTCTATCTGCAATGAGCCGATTGTAGAGAAATTCGCGCCAAGTCTGCATGGTTGGCCTGCTTGATCGGCGTAACGTCACGGCATCAACCCAAGAAGAAGGACTGCTTGCCATGCCTGCCCATTCCGCCGCTGCCTTGTTGTTCGACATGGATGGCACGCTGATCGATTCCCATGTGGCCGTCGAATCGATCTGGGCCATCTGGTGCGAACGCCATGGGCTCGATCTGCTGGAGGTGATTCGCGTCTGCCACGGCACCCGTACTGAGGATACGGTGCGCCTGATCGCACCGCATCTGGATACCGCCGCCGAGGTGGCTTGGCTGGAGGCGCTTGAGGCCGAGGTGGTCGATGGCCAGGTGGCCTTGCCCGGCTCGCTGCCATTGCTGCAGGCGCTGCCGGCCAGTCGCTGGGCGGTGGCGACCTCCGCCTGCGATGCCGTGGCGCGAATGCGTTTTGATCACTGTGGCCTGCCGTTGCCGCAGGTGCTGGTCACCGCCGAACTGGTCGAGCACGGCAAGCCGGCGCCCGATCCGTATCTGCTGGCAGCCCAGCGCTTGGGCGTGGCGGTGCGAGATTGCATCGTGTTCGAGGACGCTGCGGCCGGGCTCGCCTCCGCGCTGGCCGCCGGTTGCCGCGTGGTGTTGGTCGGCAACCATGTGCCGGCGCAGGAAGGCGTGATTGCCCGCATCGCAGACTACAGCGCGGTGCGCTGGGATGAAGCGACCGGCATGTTGCTGCTGCCGGACGATACCCCTGCAATCGCGGCGTAATGGAACCGGCCGACTCAGACGAAGCGGGTATAATCGGCCATCCTTTCAGAAGCCAAACGCATGTATCACTACCTCGAAGACTTCGTCGGCAACACCCCCCTCGTCCGCCTCAAGCGCCTGCCGGGCGATACGTCCAATGTGGTGCTGGTGAAGCTCGAGGGCAACAACCCCGCCGGCTCGGTCAAGGATAGGCCCGCCCTGTCGATGATTCGGCACGCCGAGGCACGGGGCACCATCAAGCCGGGCGACACACTGATCGAGGCTACCAGCGGCAACACAGGCATCGCGCTGGCAATGGCTGCGGCGATGATGGGCTATCGCATGGTGTTGATCATGCCGCGCAACTCCAGTCTGGAACGGGTGCAGACGATGAAGGCCTTCGGCGCCGACGTGATCCTGGTCGAGGGCATGGAAGTGGCACGCGACCTGGCCACCGCGATGGTGGCCGAGGGCAAGGGGTTGGTGCTCGACCAGTTCGCCAATCCGGACAATCCACTGGCGCACTATGAAGGGACCGGTCCGGAAATCTGGCGCGATACCGCGGGCAAGATCACCCACTTCGTCTCCAGCATGGGCACCACCGGCACCATCATGGGCACCGGCCGCTATCTGAAGGAAATGAACCCGGCGATCGAGATCGTCGGTGTGCAGCCCATGGATGGCGCGGCGATTCCGGGCATTCGCAAGTGGCCGGTCGAATACGTGCCGGCGATCTGCGATTTCTCCGAGATCGACCGCGTGATGGAAGTGGGTCAGCCCGAGGCCGAGGAGATGACTCGGCGGCTGGCGCGCGAGGAGGGTATCTTCGCCGGCATCTCGTCGGGCGGTGCGCTGGCCGCTGCGCTCAAGCTATCGAACGAGGTGGAGAATGCGGTGATTGTCTCCATCGTGTGCGATCGGGGCGATCGCTACCTGTCTACCGGAGTGTTCCCTGCATGAATGCTGCCGACCTTGTCGGCTATATCGCCGGCTTTTGTACCACGGTGTCCTTCCTGCCGCAGGTGATCCAGGTGTGGAAGACACGTTCCGTCGCCGACATCTCGCTCGGCATGTACAGCCTGTTCGTTTCCGGCATCGTGCTATGGCTGGCCTTCGGCATCGCCATCGGCTCGTGGCCGGTGATCGTGCCCAACCTCATCACGCTGCTGCTGGCCGGCTCGGTACTGGTGATGAAGCTGCGTTTTGGCATCAGGCAGGCGGCATGACGCCGGTCGATCTGCATTGCCACTCGAATGCCTCGGATGGCCTGCTGCCGCCGCGCGAGGTGACGCGCAAGGCGGCGGAACGTGGCTGCCAACTGTTCGCGCTGACCGATCATGACGACACGCGCGGGCTGGCCGAAGCCGCCGACGAGGCGGCGCTGCACGGCATGCGCTTCGTTTCCGGCGTCGAGATTTCGGTGAGTTGGGGCAAGCATACGCTGCACATCGTCGGGCTCGGCTTCGATCCGGCGCATCCTGCGTTGAAGGCGGGGCTCGCCGGCGTGCGCGCAGGGCGCGATGCGCGGGCTCAGGCGATGAGCGATTCGCTGGCGCGGGTCGGGCTGGAGAACGTGATCGCCGGCGCGCGCAAATACGCCGACAACCCGGAAATGATCAGCCGTACCCACTTTGCCCGCTACCTGGTCGAGATCGGTGCCGCCAAGGACACCAAGAGCGTGTTCAAGCGCTTTCTGGTGCGCGGCAAACCGGGCTTTGTCGATCACGAATGGGCACGGCTGCATGAGGCCATCGACTGGATACGCGACGCCGGTGGCGTGGCGGTGCTGGCGCACCCGGGGCGCTATGAAATGGGCAACGAGACGCTGCGCGTGCTGCTGACCGAATTCAAGCGACTGGGCGGTGAGGGGATCGAAGTGGTGTCCGGCTGCCATGGCGCTGCCGATGTTGGCCGTTTTAGCCGGCTGGCACAGGAATTCGAACTGCTGGCCTCGGTCGGTACCGATTACCACGCCACTGGCGAGGGCGCCCGCGAACCGGGCCTCAACGGCGACCTGCCGATCGGCTGCCAGCCGGTGTGGGCGCGCTGGCTGTCCTAGTTTGACCGTTCAACACACAGGAGCGCGCATGCGACCCAAGGTCACGCTGTATATCGCCACTTCGCTGGATGGCCATATCGCTGGTGTGGACGGCGGGCTGGACTGGCTGCCGCAGATCTCGCCGGAAGGTGAGGACTACGGCTACGCGGATTTCTACGCCGACGTCGATGCGCTGGTGATGGGCCGCACCACCTATACCCTGGCGCAGGGCTTCGGCGACTGGCCTTATGCCGGCAAGCCGGTCTACGTCTATACCCACCGCGAACTCGATGCCGTGCCAGCCGGCGTGACCGCCATCGCCGATGAGCCAGCGGCACTGCTGGCGCGGCTGCAGGCGGAAGGCGCCCGCCATGTATGGTTGGTTGGCGGCGCCAATGTCGTGCAGGACTGGATGGCCGCGGGCCTCGTCGACGCGCTGATCCTCACCGTGGTGCCGGTG
Organism: Chitinolyticbacter meiyuanensis; assembly: GCF_008033135.1. Taxonomy (NCBI): domain Bacteria; kingdom Pseudomonadati; phylum Pseudomonadota; class Betaproteobacteria; order Neisseriales; family Chitinibacteraceae; genus Chitinolyticbacter; species Chitinolyticbacter meiyuanensis. The sequence continues at coordinate 2,549,806 of NZ_CP041335.1, read as the reverse complement.
CTGCTGGGTTCGGGCATCGCACTGTTCTCCGGCATAGATCCGCAGCGCCTGGTGCTGACCGATTGCAAGCGCTATCCCGACGGCCTGGTGCAGTTGCGATACACCTGCGGCTAGCCGCCGCTGGCGGGAAGCGGGCGGCAAATCGCGTTAAACTGTCGTCATGTCCCAATTCTTCTCCATCCACCCGGAAAACCCGCAGCCACGGCTGATCAAACAGGCCGTCGAGATCATCCGTAAGGGCGGGCTCGTGGTCTATCCGACCGACTCCTGTTACGCGCTCGGCTGCTGCCTCGACAACAAGGATGCGCTGGAGCGTATCCGTCGCATCCGTCAGCTCGACGACAAGCACCACTTCACGCTGGCTTGCCGCGACCTCTCCGAGCTCGGCACCTATGCGCGGGTCGACAATCAGCAGTTCCGTCGGCTGAAGGCCGCGACACCGGGCAGCTATACCTTCATCCTGCTCGCGACCAAGGAAGTGCCGCGCCGGGTATGGCACCCCAAGAAGCAAACCATCGGTCTGCGCGTGCCGGATCACCCGGTGGCGCTGGCGCTGCTGGAGGAGATGGGCTCGCCGATGCTGTCGAGCACGCTGTTGCTGCCGGGCGAGGATTATCCGCTCACCGACGCCTGGGAAATCCGCGAACGCCTGGAGCACGACGTCGAACTGGTGATCGAGGGCGGCTATTGCGGCATGGAGCCGACCACGGTGGTCGACCTCTCCAGCGACGCGCCGGAAATCCTGCGCCAGGGCAAGGGCAGCGCGGCGGTGTTCGGGTTGTGAGCCGCAGCGGGCACTTGTTGCCCCCCGTTCTGGTCGCAGTCAGGCCCGTCACTTTCGTTGAGTTCCCATGGAATCCCTGATCCAGCAGATCTGCATCTGGGCCTTGCCCGTGCTGTTCGCCATTACGCTGCACGAGGCCGCGCACGCCTTTGCCGCCAAGCATTTCGGTGATCCGACCGCTTTCCTGATGGGGCGGATGACACTCAATCCGCTCAAGCACGTCGATCCTTTGGGCACCGTGTTGGTCCCGTTGCTGTGCTTGCTGTTGCCGGGCGGTTTCCTGTTCGGCTGGGCCAAGCCGGTGCCGGTGCATTTCGGCGCGCTGCGCAAGCCACGTGAGCATGGCCGCTGGGTGGCTGCGGCAGGCCCGCTTGCCAATCTCGTGATGGCACTGGGCTGGCTGCTGTTGTTGCATTTGGCGCTCGCCACCCAGGGCAGCTATTTCTCGTTGCCGCTGAAGTTGATGGCCGAGGCAGGGATCATCATCAATGTGCTGTTGATGATCCTCAACCTGCTGCCCTTACCGCCGCTCGATGGCGGCCGCATCCTGGTGTTGAGCCTGCCGCCCCGGGTGGCGGCCAGCATCGCCCGCGTCGAACCCTATGGCATGATCATCCTGATCGTGCTCTTGGCAACCGGGGTACTGGGCGGCATCATGCAACCGTTGATGTTGCTGGTCTATCGCCTGTTCGGCCTCGACGTGTGATGCACACCTTGGCCCGCAGCCTGAAAGGGATGTGCCACCGATGCTGATCCGTCCTGCCACCCCCATCGATGCCCCCCAGATCCATGCCGTGACCAGTGCTGCCTTTGGCCGGGTCGAAGAGGCGGATCTGGTCGAGGCGCTGGTCGACGCCGGTCATACCGCGTTGTCGCTGGTCGCTTGCGATGCGGCTGGGGAGGTCTGCGGCCATGTGCTGTTCTCCCCGGTGCAGGCGCCAGGCGCTGAGGGCGCAGTGCAAGGGCTCGCACCGATTGCCGTCGCACCTCAGGTACAAGGGCGGGGCTTGGGCAGCGCCCTGGTCCGTGAGGCGCTGCGTGAGCTGCAGGCTGCCGGCACCGCTGCAGTGGTGGTGCTGGGCGATCCGGCCTACTACGGTCGTTTCGGTTTCGTGCCGGCCAGCGAATACGGGCTGACCTGTGCCTATGATGTGCCCGACGAATATTTCATGGCGCTGGAACTGGTGCCCGGCGCATTGGCGGGCGGCAACGGCGTGGTGCTGTATGCTCCCGAATTCGCCGCAGTCTGACTGGAGATTTCCTTGCGCAATGCCCTCGTTCCCGTCGCCCTGATCGTGATCGGTGCCGGCTGGCTGGTGAGCAGCCTCAACATCGCGCCGGCGGTGAGCTGGATCATTGTGCTTGGCCTCATCGTTGCTGGCGTGGCGGTGCTGCTGCTTGAGGGCACGCGCGGTCGCTCGCTGGTCACCGGCATGATGCTGATTTCCGGCGGCGTGGCGGTGTTTGTGCACCAGTTCTATGCAATGAGCTGGAGCGTGTTGCTGCCGCTGTTGATGATGTTGCTCGGCGTGCTGATGTTGCTGGCCCGGGTCGATGGCGTGCCGCGGCTCGAAAAAGCCGAACCGATACGCCTGCCGGGCCAGGACGACGAGGCACGATGAACGCCACGGTCGAGGCGGCGACGCTGGCCAGCCCGGTGCTGGCCCATGTGTTTGGCGAGCCGGTCAACGAGTTGCCCGCCGACCTCTATATTCCCCCCGATGCGCTACGGGTACTGCTCGAATCGTTCGAGGGTCCGCTCGATCTGCTGCTCTACCTGATCCGCAAGCAGAACATCGACATCCTCGATATCCCGATGGCGGCGGTTACTGCCCAGTACATGCAGTATGTGGACGCGATGCAGGTTTCGCGGCTGGAGCTCGCGGCCGAATACCTGCTGATGGCGGCGATGCTGATCGAGATCAAGTCGCGGCTGCTGCTGCCCAAGCCGGCAAGCACCGGTGATGGCGAAGAGCACGATCCGCGCGCCGAGCTGGTCCGCCGGCTGCTGGAATACGAGCAGATCAAGCTGGCCGCGTACCAGCTCGATCGCCTGCCGCAGGCAGGGCGCGATTTCCAGCTGGTGGCCGTGTTGTTCGAACGCGAGGCGGTGGTGGTGTTGCCACAAGTGAACCCTGCCGACCTGCGCGCGGCCTGGCATGCCATCCTCGCCCGTGCCAAGCGCCGCCAGCACCATACGGTGCAGCTGGAGGCGCTGTCAGTGCGCGAGCAGATGAGCCATATCCTGCGCCTGCTCGCCGGTGGTCGCTACCTGGAATTCCACCAGTTGTTCGATGCCGGGCGCGGCGTGCCGATGCTGGTGGTCACCTTTATCGCGGTGCTGGAGCTGGTGAAGGAAAAGCACATCGTCGTCAGCCAGGACGAAGGGTTCGTGCCGATCTATGTGCGTCTGGCGGGCAACGAAGTTGCACGGGTGGGCTCGCTGGTGGAGGAAGGGGCGTGAGCCTGCCGACCGAACACGCCATCGCCGAGGAGAAACTGAGCGACGCCGAGCGCCAGCACGCCAAGCGCGTGCTGGAGACCGCGCTGCTGGTCGCGCCCGAGCCGATGTCACTCACCACGCTCAAGCAGTTGTTTCCGGCACCGCCCGCCGCAGCGGTGCTCAATGCGCTGCTTGCCGATATCCAGCGTGACTGGGATGGGCGCGGTGTGGAGCTGGTGAAGCTGGCATCAGGCTGGCGTTTTCGCGCCCGGCTGGAAATGCAGCCCTACCTCGATCGACTGAACCCGGAAAAGCCACCGCGCTACTCGCGTGCGGTGATGGAAACACTGGCCATCATTGCCTATCGCCAACCGGTGACGCGCGGTGAGATCGAGGAAATCCGCGGCGTGACGGTGGCGAGCACCATCATTCAGGCGTTGAAGGATAGAGACTGGATCGAAGTGGTCGGCCACAAGGAAGTCCCGGGCCGCCCTGAGCTGCTGGCCACTACCCGCGCCTTCCTCGACGATCTCGGCCTGGCAACGCTTTCCGACCTGCCACCGCTCGCCGAACTAGGCAATCTGGTGTTGCCCGACGGTGCCAGCTGAGCATCCTGTGCCGGCAAAACCGACCCCACGTCGGGAAGCCCTACCATTGATCCATCCTTCGCGAGCGGCTGTCTTCCCGTTTACAAAAGCAAAACAAAGGGCGAGGAAGATGGTGGCTTTCCGTGTATGCAAAGGATGTTGTCATGAAAGCTTCCTACTTCTTGGGAGTGTTGGGTCTGCTGCATGCAGGTGCCAGCCATGCCGGGTTTACCGATTACAGCCGTTGGCTGGATCTGCAGGACAGCACGGTGCAGGTCAGCGGCAGCAGCAAGCACGTGGTGATCGATGATCGCCACTATGAGCGCTTCGAGCTGGAGCTGTCCGGTATCCCGGATCGCGTGGGTGCGGGTGAGGCGGTGCTTTTCGACTATCGCCTGAATGCTCGCCTTGCGGACGGCGCGAAGCTCGCCAGCTTCTCATCCAGCCCGATGACGGTGTACGCCCGCTATTCGCAATGGGACCCGGACTTCAAGTGGCAAGGGGGCTATAACCTGCGCCTGCCTGGGCAAGTTACCAGTGCTGCCCTCTCGATCACTAACGGTACATGCGATCCGGAAGGCTATATCTGCTGGGGTTGGGGCCAATTGCCGGGCTATCAGTATGAATGGCAGGATCCCGGCCAGCATGTCGGCACCTTTGCCGCGCTATCCGCTGCCGATGTCTCTGTTTACGCCAGCTCCATCATCTTCGGCCCGGACAATGGTCCGGACAATGATCCGCTGAGCCTCGGCGTACCCAAGATCACGCTGTCCTTCCTCGCCCCCGTCTCGCCGGTGCCGGAGCCTGCGACGTATGCCTTGATGGCAGGCGGACTGGCGGCGCTACTGCTGCGGCGGCGCAGGCACCGCTGAGCGCCGGGTTCAGGGGAGGGTGCGTGGTAAACTCGCGCCATGCATCTTCACCTTGTCATTCCCCATGCGGCCTGGCCGGATCAGGCCGCCACTGTCGAGCTAACCCGCGATCTGGCCCTGCCTGCACTGAGTCAACTGCTCGGCCGGGGGCGGCGTAGCCGGCACGAGCCGGTCAGCAAGGAGCGTTGGCTGGCGCAGCGTTTTGGCCTTGACACGCTGCCGGTGGCGCCGCTCACCCTCACGACTGATCTGCCAGGCGCTCCGGTGGGCTATTGGCTGCGCGCCGACCCGGTACACCTGCGCGCCAATCGCGACGAACTGTTGCTGACCGACGCAAGCCTGCTCGATATCGGCTCGGACGAAGCAGACGCCCTCGCCAAAACGATCAACACACTGATCGCCGAGGATGGCCTGACCCTGTGGGCACCGACGCCGACGCGCTGGTACCTGCAGATGCCGGCCGACCCCCAACTTGCCACTACGCCGCTGAGCGAGGTGGTCGGCCGCAATATCGATCGCTGGCTGCCGCAAGGGCCCGATGCGCTGCGCTGGCATCGGCTGCTCAATGAAATCCAGATGTTGCTCTATACCCACCCGGTGAACGATGCCCGGTTCGATACCGGCAAGCCGCAGATCAACAGCCTGTGGCTATGGGGCGGTGGCGCAACGCCATTGCCAGTGCAGCCCGAGGCGCCGGCCGACACCGTTTACAGCAACGATGCGCTGGTGCAGGCGCTGGTTGCGGCAGGCAAAGGGCGTGCGGAGCCAGTACCGGACAGCGGCAGCGCGCTCAGCGCCAACGGCATGGTGCTACTTGATGCGCTAGCGGCCGCGGTGCGTTACGGCGATGCGTATGCCTGGCGCGAGGCTTGGCTGCAGCTGGAGCGCGATTGGTTCGCGCCCTTACTCGTCAACTTGCAAGCCGGTGCACTCACCCGCTTGGCGCTGAGTTTTCCCGAACTCGGGCTGGCGATTGAAGCGCGGCAGGCGGACCGCTGGCGTTTCTGGCGCCGGCCATGCCTGCCGTGGAGCGCAGGCGCATGACGCAGATCCGTACCCGCGCGGTACCCGATGCGCTCGCCGCGCAACTGAGTGCCGCCGGCCTGTCGTCGCTCGAAGCGCGGCTCTATGCCGCGCGCGGCATTGCCAGCCGGGACGAGCTCGATTACGAACTGGCACGCCTGCAACCGTTCCAGCAGCTCAAGGGCATCACCGATGCAGCCGAGCGGCTGGCTGATGCCATTGCCCGCCACGAACGCATCCTGATCGTGGCCGACTACGATGCCGACGGCGCCACCGCTTGCGCCACCGCCGTGAAGGGGTTGGGCCTGATGGGCGCCATCGTCGACTTCGTCGTACCCAATCGCTTCGAGTACGGCTATGGGCTGACGCCGGAAATCGTCGCTCTGGCAGCGCAGAAAAAACCGCACCTCATCGTCACCGTCGACAACGGCATCGCCAGCACCGCTGGCGTGGCCGCCGCGCGCGCACGCGGCATCGACGTGCTGGTCACCGATCACCACTTGCCGGGCGAAACCTTGCCCGATTGCATCATCGTCAACCCCAACCAGCCCGGTTGCAGCTTTCCCAGCAAGCACCTCGCGGGGGTCGGCGTGATGTTCTACGTGCTGATGGCGCTGCGCGCCGAACTGCGGCGGCGTGGTAGTTTCGCAGCCGGTGGCGAACCCAATCTCGCGCAGCTGCTGGATCTGGTTGCGCTGGGTACCGTTGCCGACGTCGTGCGGCTCGATGCCAACAATCGCATCCTGGTCGAGCAGGGCCTCAAGCGCATGCGCGCGGGCAGGGCGAGTGCCGGCGTATTGGCGCTGTTCAACGCCGCGGGACGCAGCCCGTTCAAGGCCAGCTGCTTCGATCTGGGCTTCACGCTGGGGCCGCGCCTGAATGCGGCCGGCCGGCTCGACGACATGAGCCTGGGCATCGCCTGTCTGCTGGCGGACAACGAAGCGGCTGCGCTGCCGCTGGCGCGCGAGCTCGACCAGATGAACCGCGCCCGGCGCGAGATCGAATCGGGCATGCGTGACGAAGCCGAGGCAGTGCTCGCCACCATGGCGGTCGATCACAGTCATTCGATCTGTTTGTTCCGGCCGGATTGGCACCAGGGCGTGGTCGGTATCGTCGCCAGCCGGGTCAAGGATCGCTTTCACCGGCCGACGCTGGTCTTTGCCGAGGCGAGCGATACCGAAATCAAGGGATCAGGCCGCTCGATTCCGGGCCTGCACCTGCGCGATGCACTCGATCTGGTTGCCAAGCGTCATCCCGAGCTCATCCTCAAGTTCGGCGGTCACGCCATGGCGGCTGGGCTCAGCCTGCGACCGGGTGATGTCGAGCGCTTCGCCGCAGCGTTCGAGACCGTTTGTGCGGAGCTGTTACCGACCGAAGCGCTGACGCGGGTGATCGAAACCGACGGCGGGCTTGAGGCCGGCGACTACGCGATGGATGTGGCCGAGACGCTGGAGCGGCAGGTGTGGGGGCAGGGTTTTCCCGCGCCGCGCTTTGCCGATGCGTTCCGGGTGCTGGAACAAAGGGTGGTCGGCGAGCGTCATCTCAAGCTCAAGCTGCGCAACCGCTATGGCCAGGTGATCGAAGCGATGCGCTTCCAGCATGCTGAGCCGCTGCCGGTCGATATCCAGGCGGTGTTTGCGCTCAGCGTGAACGAATTCCGGGGCGAACGGATGTTGCAGTTGATGATCGACCACTGCGAGTAAGGTAGGCTAGCAGGCAGCGGCGCCACAGAGCGCGGCACACATAGGATGGAGCTTATGAAGGCAAAGGCCCTGCTGTTGAGCGCGTTGTTCGCGGCGCCAGCGTTCGGCGTGCTGATGACGCCGTCGGAAGCCGAGAAGACCGGCGATATGGCATGTACGCCGCTGCCGTCCGGCATGCTCGATTGCGTACCGATCGCAGCGCCCAAACCCGGTCCCAGCAATGACCCGGCCATCCAGCCTTTGCCTGCCATCCAGTACCCCGGCGAGCAGTTTCCACCCCCGACGGCAGAAGCTCCCATCCTGCCAGCGCTCGATCCGGTGCCGCCGCAGCTCAAGAGCAACCGCCTGATCATCGGCTGGGACATCGGCTTTGGCACGCCAGCACAATGGTGGGAAATCTGGGACAACGGCAACCGCATCGTGCGCACCAGCCAGTTCACCCAGCGACGCATGGACCAAGGTGGCGCCGAAGGGGCCGAGCGCGTGGGCGAGGTGCAGCTTGTCGCGATCCAGAGTGGTGTCTATACGCTGACCGATTTGGCTGAAGGGCGGCATGAGCTGGAAATTCGGCTATGCAACGCAGGGCTCGACGGCAAGCCTTTGTGCACGCCGATCAAGGCCAGTACTTGGGTGGGGCAGGGTACGAGTGGTGATGAGCTGTCCGGCCCGCCCAGCGCTCCTGAGCTGGAATGGCTGCCGCAGATCACCACCGGCGAGGCGATCGAGCTGGCGTGGAATGTGTGGTGGGGCACGCCGGGTAGCTATTGGCAGGTTTACGACGGTGATCGGCGCCTGTTCGAGTCCACCAGCTTCACTGATTCCACTCCCAACAGCCAGTCCGGCCGAATGATACTCGCCAGCTTGCCGCAGGGCTTGCATGCGCTGACCGTCAAGCTGTGCAGCAAGCTTGAATGCACCCCCAGCCGGCCGGCGCGGGTAGAGGTGCTGCTTCCGCCACAGGGCGAAGTCGTACCAATCGTCACGGTCAAATCGAGCACTCCGGACACGGTGTTGCTGCAATGGTCTGTGCCACAAGCCGCTCTCAGCGCCATGCCAGAACGCTGGAGCTTGCGTGATCCGGCTGACGCGGTGATCGGCGAAGCGCGCAGCGACGTACGCAGTTGCCAGAAAAACGATCCCAAGCTGGCTGGCGTCAGCGTGGCAAGCTATTGCGGTGAAACGCGGCTGGCGCTGGTCGAGCAGACCGAGCCGGTGCGAGTGGAAGTGTGCGTGAAGGATCTGTGCAGCAAGAGCGATGCCGTTGATCTCCTGACCGCGATCCAACCCGCCATGGCCAAGCCCACTGCCGTGCCGGCTACGCCGTCATCCACCGCAACGGACACGCCTCCCAGCACCAACGCGCCGCAGGAAACCACACGCGGCCGCTTTGTGGTACCGGATGCCGCGCTCGATCAATTGCTGGACGAGGCTACCCTGACCAGCGGAACCCGTAACCGCCGTTGAGGACGATGCAATCGCAACTGGTGTTCGTCTACGGCACGCTCAAGCGGGGCGGCTGGAACCATCGCTGGCTGGATGGCGCAACCTGCTTGGGTGAGGCACAGACCGTAGCGCTGTTCAGCCTTTACGCACATCAATATCCCTTTCTGGTGCGTGAACCGCGCTATCCGGTGCTCGGTGAGCTCTATGCGATCGACGACAGCACCTTGAGCAACCTCGACACCCTGGAAGGCCATCCTGACGACTACCGGCGCGAGCAGATCCCGGTTCGCGATGGGCACGGCACCCTCCATCTTGTCTGGGCGTACCTCCATTCCTCCCCGCAAGGCGGTTTGCTTGCGAACGGTTGTTTCATCGAAACCGACCGTTGATTTGCCGTTCGCCGTCAATCTCCGCTTGGCGGCGCAGCGCCAGCATGCCGTTGAAATATCAGCAAATCCGCCTGTTCCAGCATGATGAGATTAAATCCTGATTAGATCATTATTATATTTTGACATTTTCTGAAAAAGAAATTACTTGAATTTCTCCAGAATAGAAAGAAAATGGCCGGGTTAAAGCGACACAGAGCGCTTCCCGCCTCATATTCCGGAGAATCATGTTGAAAACCAGTACTTTCCACCTGGCACCCATTGCGCTGGCGTTGGGATATGTCTTTGGCATTGGCGCCGCGCAGGCGGACCCGCCGGTAGAACGCGTCCGCTATTCCTTTACCGAATATCTGTCCGACCCGCAGCATGTCGAATCGCTGCGCCGCGGCGTGGCCGAAATGAAACGGCGCAATAGCGCGCCCAAGGATTCGGCCGAATATCGCACCAGTTGGGAGTACTGGGCGGCGATGCACGGCTACTATGGCACCGGCTCCACTTCGGGAACGGTAGAGGCCGCGATGGCCGCGGCACCGGCTCAGTATCAACCCTATTATGCGTCGCTGACCAATCAGACTCCGCCGACGTCTCCGCCAGGCCTCGCGACTGAAGTGTGGGCCAAGTGCCAACACTATTCACGTTGGTTCCTGCCGTGGCACCGCATGTATCTCTACTATTTCGAGCGCGTGCTGCGGCAAGCATCCGGCGATCCGAACTTGACCCTGCCGTATTGGGACTACATCAATCCGCTGGAACGCAAGGTGCCTGCAGCCTATGGCACGCAGGCTCGTTCTGGCGTCGCGGACAACGCGCTGTTCAGTCCACTGCGTACCGCTGGCCTCAACGAAGGGACATCCCAGCTCAATAGTGGTGGTTCCAATCCGGATGGCGCATTGTCTTCCGGTGTATTCCTGACTTTTTCCAATACATTGGAAAGTACCCCTCACGGCTCCACGCATTGCTCGATTGGTTTCGGCTGCAACGCACCCTACATGGGCAAGGTGGCCGTGTCCGGGAACGACCCGCTTTTTTTCTCGCACCACGCCAATATTGATCGGTTGTGGGATTGCTGGATGCAGCGCTATGGGGCTCAGTCAAATCCGACCGACAAGGCCTGGCTCGATAAAACGTTTGTGTTTATCGACGAACTCGGCAATCGACAAACGATGTCGGTAAAGCAGATCATGGGGCCCGACTCCCCCATCGACTATCGGTACAGCAAGACGACCAATTGTTCGGTCAATCCTTTGCCGCCGGTGCCGACACCGACACCAACGCCCATTCCCACGCCGACGGTTACTCCAACGCCTACCGTCACCCCCAGCCCGACACCAGTCTTGACGCCGAGTCCGACACCGAAGCCGGCTACGCCCACCCCCAAACCGCCCACCCCAACTCCGGTTGCTCCGACGCCTGCGACTCCGACCCCGCAGCCAACCCTCACGCCAACGCCGGCCCCTGTCCCCACCCCGACGCCAGCAGGCACTGCGCGCACGGCGAGCAGCTCTACTGCGGCCACTAGCGCTGCCACGTTGGCTGCGCCCGAAAGCAAAACCACGCGGCCGATCCGTGAGCTCGGCGTTGCACCATCGCGCAATGTGCAGTTCACGCAACGGCGCAGCGCATTCAACCTGGCAGAACCGGCGGCCACCACTGCAAAGGAGCAACAGCAGCGCAAACAGCCACTGCGCGCACCGGCGCAAGGAGCCAACTACGTCCTGGTGCTGGAGGATTACGCAGTGAAGGGCGCACCGGGCGTGCAGTTCGAGATTTATCTCGCACCGCGCGGCAAACCTTCGCTGAAGATCTATGCCGCAACGCTGAGCTTCTTCGGCGCCGACGAAGCGATGGCGGCCCATGCCGGCCACGAGATGCCGCCGGACAATCGTCGCCTGCCGGTTTCGCACGCGGTCCAGTCGTTGATGGATGCCGGCTACGATCCGCGCCAGTTAGTGGTCCTGGTTGAAGCCTCCACGGGCCTGACCAACGACAGCGATGCCGCGATCACGAAGCGCTTCAATTCGAAGTCACGCGTTTCCGTCGGCCGCATTCGCCTGGAGGTGGAGCAGTAAGCCGCCAAGCAGCCCATGCCATCGGCGTACGCCTGGCGGCATGGGCTGTCTTTCCCTAAGCCTGGGTTGTAAGCTCAATGGCAAAAGGGGAGCGGCTATGAATTGGAAATGGTGCTGGGCGGTGTCGTGCGCAATGCTGTCGGCGTTTTGCCAAGCGGCACCACTTACACTCACCCTGCAGGAGTACCCGCCCTTCATGGGCGAGCAGCTGCCAGCCAAGGGCATGCTGACCGAGGCCGTGGTCCGCGTATTCGAGCGCGCGGGCTATCCGGTCGAGTTGCAGTATGTGCCCAACAACCGGGCCATCGAAGCGCCACGGCAAGGTGCAGTAGATGGCAGCTTCGGCTGGGCCAGGACACCGGAGCGCGAGCGTGATCTGATGTATACCGCGCCGGTGATGTCGTTGCGCATGGTGTTCTGCCAGCGCGTCGGCGCCCAAGTACGTTGGGAGGCGCTGACGGATCTGACGCCGTATCGCATTGGCACCACGCTGGGCAATTTCTATTCAAGCGATTTCGATCGCCTCGTGCAGTCCGGCAAACTGCATACCGACAATGCGCCGTCCGATGTGGCCAACCTGAAAAAGCTGCTGGCCGGGCGGATCGACCTTTTCCCCATCGATGCGGAAGTCGGCCCCTACCTGATGTCGCGCCATCTGACTGCTGCGCAACGCGCTCGGCTCACCTGCCCGGACAAGGCCTACTGGAGCGCGCCGATGCACGTGGTGATTTCGCGCAAGCGCGCCGATGGTGCCGCCATCGTGGCGGCGTTCGACAAGGCACTCTCGCAGATGCAACTGAGCGGCGAGCTGGAGCGGCTGATCGCGGCGACGCGCCAGCGCATCCTGGCGCAGCCGCCCGCGAAATAACGCTTAAAGCGCTTCCAGCGCCAACAGTTCGGCCACGGTCTGGCGACGACGGATCAAGCTGATCGCATCGCTGTCGACCAGTACTTCGGGAATCAGCGGCCGGGTGTTGTAGTTGCTCGACATGCTGGCGCCGTAGGCGCCAGTGTCGTGGAACACCACGAAGTCGCCGATCTCGGCTGCAGGCAGGGCGCGTGGCGCCACCACGCCACCTTCCTCCTGGGTGAATACATCGCCCGATTCGCACAGCGGCCCGGCCAGCACGGTGGGGCAAGCTGAGCCGCTCCGTGGTTTGCCGGTTGCATCCAGTACCGATACCTCGTGATGGCTGCCATACATGGCCGGGCGCATCAGGTCGTTGAAGCCGGCGTCGCACAGCACGAAGTGATTGCTGCCGACATCCTTCTTGGCGCGAACCTCGGCGATCAGCTTGCCGGATTCGGCGACAAGGAAACGGCCGGGCTCGATCTCCAGGTGCACTGAATGGCCCAGGTACGCTTCGATCTGCTTGCGCGCCGTATCCCACAGGCTGAAGTAGTGCGCGGTGTCGATGCGCTCGCCATCGACCCGGTAGGGAATCGACAAACCGCCACCGGCCGAGATGGCACGGATATCGCGGCCGCTGGCCTTCACATGCTCAACCATGGCGTTGCACACCTCGGCGAGATGCCCGTAGTCGACGCCAGAGCCGATATGCATATGCAGCCCGACCAGATCGAGCCCGTGGCGCTCGATCAGGGCGTAGGCCTCGGCCAAATGCTCGTGCCAGATGCCGTGCTTGCTCTGCTCGCCGCCGGTATTGGTCTTCTGGCTGTGGCCGTGGCCGAACCCGGGGTTGATGCGCAGCCACACACGATGGCCGGGGCTGGCTTCGCCCAGTTGCTGCAGCATCTGCGGGCTGCCGGCGTTCACCGGAATGCCAAGTTCCACCACCCGGGCCAGCGTGGCATGATCGAGCAGATCGGCCGTGAACACGATGCCCGGATGCTCGCCTGCCGCGTCGTAGCCAGCCGCAACCGCGCGCTCGATCTCGCCAAGCGACACGGCATCGACCTTCACCCCGGCGGCGCGCATCAGCTTGAGGATGTGCACGTTGGAGCAGGCTTTCTGCGCGAAGCGGATGGTATCGAACTGCTGGAGCTGGCTGATACGCTCGCGGATCACCGCTGCGTCGTAGACCCAGCTGGGGGTGCCGTACTGCTGGGCGATGGCGATCAATTGCGGGCCGTTGACCGATTTCATGGCGGGGCTGTCCTGTATACGAAGTGGCGCGTATTCAAACAGAGCGCCGCCGCGTGGTAAAACGCTATTTTCTAATTGCCGATCAGCCGGGCTTATCGCCGTGTTCGATTACAAACTGCTCGAAGCGCTGGAAATGGTGGCGCGAGCCGGCAGCTTCGATGGGGCTGCCAAGCGCCTGCATCTGACGCAGTCCGCCGTGTCGCAGCGCATCCGCTTGCTGGAGGAGCGTTTCGGCGCAGTGTTGCTGGTGCGCGAGGCGCCGGTGCGGCCGACGGCAGCGGGCGAGCGCCTGCTGGCCCACGTGCGGCAGGTGAGGGCGCTGGAACAGGCACTGGAAGCGCAGGTGGACGGCGAGGCCGGCTGGCAGACCATCCGCATCGGCGTGAATGCCGACAGCCTGGCGATCGGGCTGATCCCGGCACTGGCGGCGGTGCTGCGCCAGCACCGCATCCTGCTCGATTGCGTGGTGGACGACGAGTCGTACACGCTCGATCTGCTGAAATCCGGCGAAGTCGGCGGCTGCATCAGCACGCAGGCCCAGGCCGTAGCCGGTTGCGAAGTGGTCTCGCTGGGTGCCTTGCCGTATGTCTTCGTCGCCACTCGCGCTTTTGCCCATCATTTCTTCATTGCCGGCGTCACCAAGGAGGCGCTGGAACAGGCGCCAGCCGCTGTCTACGGCCAGAAACAGAGCCTGCACCGGCGCTGGCTGCGCGATCTTCACGGCCTGGAGGATGGCGGCTATCCCTGCCATGCCATTCCCGATTCCAGCGCGCTGTTCGCCGCGGCCTGCGCGGGCGTCGCCTATGCGGTGGTGCCGCGGGTACAAGCCATCGCAGCGCTTGCCGACGAAGCACTGGTCATGCTCGATGTGCCGCCGCTACCCATCCCGTTGTACTGGCACCACGCAGCTCGGCAGAACAACGCCGCTACCGCGCTGACCGAGGCCATCCAGGAATTCGCTGCACGCCTGCTCACCGCCTAACCCGTTCCACGCCTCGCCATGCTCCCTCGTCTCGTTTTTCTCGATCGCGCCACCTTGCCCACTGCGCTGCGCCAACCTGCTTTCGATCACGAATGGCTGGAATACGCGCACAGCACGCCGCAGGAGGCCGCCGAACGCCTCGCTGGCGCCCAGGTCGCCATCACCAACAAGGTGCCGATCACCGCGGCGACGCTGGCAGCAGCGCCTGATCTGAAGCTGGTTGCCGTTGCCGCTACCGGCTACAACATCATCGACCTCGCAGCGTGTCGCCAGCGCGGTGTGGCCGTGTGCAACATCCGCGACTACGCCATCCACGGCGTGGCCGAGCACACGCTGATGTTGATGCTGGCGCTGCGGCGGCAATTGCTGGCGTATCGCGCGGACGTGATTGCAGGCGCGTGGCAGCAGGCGACAGGTTTCTGCCACTTTGGTGCGCCAATGCACGATCTGGCCGGCAGCCGTCTCTGCCTGATCGGCGCGGGCGCCCTGGGCCAGGCCACGGCCCAGCTGGCGCGCGCTTTTGGCATGGCAGTGTACTTCGTCGAGCGCCGTGGTACGTCCGTAGCACGGCCGGGATATCTTGATCTCGATACGGCGCTGGCCACCGCGGACGTCCTCAGCCTGCATTGCCCGTTGAACAACGAGACACGCGGATTGATCGGTGCGGCCGAACTTGCGCGCATGAAATCGAGTGCGATCATCATCAACACCGCGCGTGGCGGCCTGGTCGATGAGGATGCATTGCTACAGGCACTGCAGCAGCAACGGATCGCCGGCGCGGGGCTGGATGTACTGCGCGAGGAACCGCCACGCGGCGACCATCCCTTGCTGGCCGTGCAGCTGCCCAACCTGATCATCACACCGCACATGGCATGGGCTAGCACCGAAACCATGGCCACGCTGGCCGAACAGCTGATCGGCAATATCGAGGCTTACTTCTCGGGCAACCCGCGCCATCTGCTGTAGATCATCAATGGGCGGCGTGGCTTGGCCCGCTTGCGCTGGCGTATCTCCAGCAGGGCCACGGTACTGACGACCAACAGTGCCAGCGCCTCTATTCCCAGGACCTCGAGCGAAGCGAGTGCGGGTGCTTCGAAGCTCTGGTGCTGGACGGCGACAGTGTTCGCGGTTTCCATAGGTCTGCTCCTGCGCGGGTCACGGGCTGCGTTGTATGGAACGACTCTAGCGCTGCCATCCGTGGCTTGCCTGATACGATCCGCAAGCTCAATTTTCAAATACGGAAAGCAGAATTGCGCGCACAAGATGACGAAGCATGTTCCGAAGCAACGCTACGTCAAGAGACTGTCGAACATGCAGTAAAACGCTGATTTATGATGCTGAATCGATAGCTTCGCTTCAGCATGCATCGCACTTGCTGTTGCCACACTTGCTCAGGCTTCCGACTTTGTCAGCGAGCTTGGAGGCGTGAATGTAGTGAAAGAAGAGAAACTACGAAACCAAGCTGATGAACGGAGCTATTGGGTGGCGCGGCGGCGCACGCATACGCGCAACAGCGGCATGCGGCGTAGCCGCGACACAAGCGCTACTGTCTGGATTGCTTCCTATAAGAGCGTCTGCGCCAGCGTCACCAGTTCCGGCTCGCCCACCCATACAGCGATCGCGGAGTAATTGTCCATCTGCGCGGATTGGGTAACGCGATGGGCAAGCAGCGTTACCCAGTCTTCGGCACTGCCGGCCAGCCGAAGCTGGGCTTCGATGTCCTGCTCGCTCAACGTCTGCCAGAAGCCGTCGGTACATAGCAGATAGGCGTCGCCGTCGTGCATCGGCCAGGCGCTGGCAAGGTGGCTGGGGCTGAGGGTGCCGCGCCCCAGGGCTTGGCTCAGGAGGTTGGGGCTGATGTGATCGGCGGGCAGCCCAGCGGCGGCCATCTGGGCGACTAGGCTGTGGTCACGCGTGCGTTGCTGCAGCGTGCCGCGACGGAACTGGTACAGCCGGCTGTCACCGACATGCACCCAATGCACGAACCCTGCCACGCGATCGATGAAGAGGCCCACCAGCGTGGCCGCCATCCGCGCCTGATCGGCCTTGCGCAGTTGCTCGGTAAGGATGGCCGCGTGAGCCGCTGCCACACTGGCTTGCGCCAGCTTTTCCAGCTGGCGTTGGGATTGATGCTCGAACTGCTGCAGCGCACCTTGTACTGCCAGGCGGGCGGCGACACCGCCACCCCGTTCTCCACCCACGCCATCGCACAGGATGAAGCAGGCATCGTGCTCGCGGATGCGGATGCCGATCGCGTCTTCATTGCTGGGACGTCCACCAGCCTGGGAGGTGCGCGCACAACTGAGCTTCAGCATGGGCCGGCCCCTTTGCGCTGCAGCTTGTAGAGCTGCACTTCGGCTTCATAGGCAGCGAGGAAAGCGGCCCCGAACACGCGATGGAAGTCGTCCTCCACCGCGGCGACCATGGTCCGGTGTAGCTGGCGATATTCGCGCCAGGCCTGGCCATCCCGTCCTCCCTTGAACAGCTGGGCCATGCCGCTCGCCGGTGCCATATGTCGTTCGACCCCGGCTGGGTCGAGCTGGTCGAGCAGCTGGCTCAGCGCGGCGCGCATGCCGGCCAGCATGCCGATCTGGTGCGCCTGCAAATCATCGAATGCATCGTCGATCGCCTGCTCGGGTGACATGAAGCCGGGGAATGGCGGTCCGAACATCTGTTTGAGCACGGTGGCTGAATCCGGCAGCAGCTTGAGGGGGTTGTTCTCCTTGTCGAGGATCATGGTGAGGTCGGCCTTGACCTCGCGCTTGATGATGGTGCGGCTCGACAACAGGTTCATCGTGCCGCCCAGCGTCCGATCAAGCAGCGCCTGCACGCGTTGCAACTGTTCGGCATCCATGTCGGCACTTGGCTGCGCTGCCGGAACGGATGCTTGCACCGATGGTGGCGCGACGGGTGCGGCGGCTTCCTGGTGCTTCGGCGCCCCCTTGGCGTGATCCGTTGCTGGCGCAACCGTGGCTGGCTGAACTGGCGGGGCTATTACTTGCTCAACAAGCGGAACTGCAAAATGCGTGCGCAATTCGGGGGCGTGATTTGGCGCCGGCTTGGCGGTCCGTGCGGTGGGCGAGAGGCCGAGTCCATCCGGGGCATGGGAAGTCGTCTCGAACAGCACGTTGCCGCCGCCTTCTGCCTCGCCGAACAGCGCAAGCGGATCCACACTTTGGACGCTGAGCGCCGCGAGCGCATCCAGCGCGACGTGCTGCTCGGCGGATTTTGCTGCGGGTACAGGCTCCGGGGCGAGCGGGGATTCGAGACTCCGTGATGCAAAGGTGGCCGGCGCTGGCGGCGGGGTGAACTCGGCGACCAGATCGTCCCAGAAGTGTGCCGGCGGCAAGGCGGCTGGCGCTGTAGAAGCTGCCGGCTCGAGTGCCTCAGGCGCTGCCATTTCCGGCAAGGCTGAAGCGGGCTCCGCATCTTGAGCAACATCAGCCGGTGGCGCCGACGACAGCGGGGCTGCCTGGGCGAACAAATCCATGAACCCGTCAGCATGGGCAGGCGAGATGGGGTCAATCACGACAGGCGCTACTGGGTGGGGAAGTGCCACAATAGCGGGAAGATCGGGGCTGACCGGCGACGGGATGCTCGCAATGTCAGGTCGCCCTTGCGGGCGCTCACTGGCTGCTTCCGGAGGCGATGGCACGGCGCCTTCCGGGGATTCTGCAAGGATGAGGTAGCTGCCGATGCGGATGGTGTCACCTGGCGCCAAGCGCTGCTGCGCCTGTTGCTCCAGCCCGACGTCGTTGATCACGATGGGGCAGACGGTACTCATGTTGCGTAGCTGTATGCCGTCGCTGCCACACTGCAGCGCGGCTTGCAGCCGCGAAATCTGTCGTGTTTCGTCCGCCAGCACCAGATGGTTGTCGTTGCCACGGCCGATGGTGATTCCCGGCGGATGCACCGTGATGCTGATCGGTGGGTCAACCGTTAGTCCGCGATGTTCGAGCACAGTCAAACGCATGCTGGCGATTCCTTCTTAGCTGCTGGATAGGCCACCGAGGAGTGGCTTCACAGGTTGGCTTGCTTGCGTGCCGACTCGAACACCGGCCCCCAGATCGGATGATGCCTTTCCGATTCCGAAAGCTTGAATCCGGGATCCAGCGACAGGATCTTGACGAATTCGGCGTGGCAGAACGAGGGCTTGCCGCTGCTGCAATAGCTGAACGCCAGCAGCTTGTGCGCCTCCACCTGGGTATCGGTACGGGCGAGGTTGATCTCGCTGGCCCCGCTCAACACCTTGATCGCAGCGGCGAAGTTGCCGGCTTCGTACTGGCGGGAACCCTGGTCGAGGGCGGCCTGTGCCGCCTTCTGTGCCGCCGGGTTGATGGCCTGGGTTGGGCCGGGCCTGCTGGGGCTCTGGCAGGCAGTAAGCAAAACCGCACAAAAAAACGGTGTGAACGAATAAACGAGAAAATTGGCTTTCATGGGCAATTGTCTGGCAAGACCATATTCCGGAATGGAATCGGCAGTATACAAAAGCACGCGCGGCTGCGGATTGATGTGTGCAATCCAGGCTTTATCCACGCACGCGTTTAGTGTGCCCTGATATCGTTGTCTAGCCTTTTGCATGAAATTTTCATGACCCACCGCACAACCCGGTAAAAACCCCGTTCATCAAATCCGTCATGGAACGGTATTGAAGCTGCCATAAATCCCGCATAGCCTTTGCCCCGTATTCAAGCGGGAATCCTGCCGCAACGTAGGCAAATTCAGCTTGAATCAGAGTTGGCTTATTTGCAAATTGCATATCGCTCGTCCGAGCTACGACGGATGATGGATTCGTGCTGCCCAGAATATGACTGAATGAGAAATTTACTCAAGTTTATCAGTGTATTAGCGTGTTTTTCTCTTGCCTTCCTGCTGTCGGGGTGCGCATCGACCGCTCGTTCTGCCGCCATTCCATACCAAGTGGATATTGCCGCGGCAAAGAATGTGAACCCGGATGCGCGCAGGCGGCCGTCGCCCATTGTGGTGAAGGTGTTCGAATTACGTGCCGCAGCTGCTTTCGAATCGAGTGATTTCTTCAGTTTGCAGGAAAAGCCGGAATCCGCATTGGGTGCGGAATTGATCGCCGTGGAGCGCGTGATATTGCGCCCGGGCGAAACGAAGTCGATTGCGAGGCCTGGCAATCTGGATGCGCGTGCCATTGGCATTGTGGCCGAATATCGTGCACTGGAATCGAGTCATTGGCGGCAGGTGGTTGAATTGCCGCAGCCCAAGCAATTGAATCTGTATAAATTCTGGCAGACCTCTCCGGATCGCATGATCGCGCGTATCAATATCAAGGATGGTGGCATTGAATTGCTGCCGGCGGCAAAGTAGCCATGAAGCCGCACGACCCGCTTCCCGCCGTAGCCAGCAGCCTGCGTCAGCGTGTGGTCTGGACCGAGGGCATGTTCCTGCGTCCTCACCATTTCCAGCAGCTGGAACGTTATCTCGAGCACTACGTACAGGCGCGCAGCCTGCCGTTGCAAGGCTTCCATTGGGGCTGGCTCAAGCTGGAGCTAGATCGTCAGGCGCTTGCGCTCGGCAGGGTTGCCTTG
The DNA here is from genome assembly GCF_008033135.1 of Chitinolyticbacter meiyuanensis. NCBI lineage: Bacteria > Pseudomonadati > Pseudomonadota > Betaproteobacteria > Neisseriales > Chitinibacteraceae > Chitinolyticbacter > Chitinolyticbacter meiyuanensis. Next base: position 2,529,852 of record NZ_CP041335.1, on the reverse strand, counting down.
GCTGCCGGAGCCGGTGTCATGCCGGACGGCACGCCTTTCTCGTTCGAGGTTGATGCGGCACCCGCAGCCCTGGAAATCCCCGTCGACTGCAAGGATGAAACGGTGGTGCTGGCCCTGCCGCTTTGGCGCGCAGGCAGTGAGGAAATCGCGTGGCGCGACGATAGCCAACGCGGCTGGGCGCGCTATCAGGTTGCCGATTTTGAAATCCAGGATGCGAATGCCGCTGCATTCGGCCCGGCCGTATTGCAGGTGGGGCAGCTCGATCTGCGATTGATGCCTGCATCTGCACTCAATGGTGATTGGCTGGCGATTGGCGTGGTGCGGGTATTGGAGCGGCGTCGTGACGGCGTGGTGGTGCTGCAGGACGATTACCTGCCGCCGCTATTGTCCGCCACTCGACATCCGGTATTGCGCGGTTGGCTCGATGAGCTGCATGGGTTGTTGCAGCAACGTGGCGACGTGCTGGCCGAGCGACTGACCCAACCTGGTCGGGGCGGCGTGGGCGAAATTGCCGACTTCCTGATGCTGGAACTCGTCAATCGCTATACCGCCGTCACCTGGCATGCCGGGCAGGCGGCGGTGCTGCATCCCAGCCAGTTGTTCGGCGATTGGCTCAAGCTTGCTTGCGATCTCGCCACCCACACCGCAGCGCGACGACGGCCGGATGTGCTGCCCGAATATCGCCACGATGACCTGCGTGCCACCTTCCTGCCGCTGATGGCGGAATTGCGACGCGCACTATCCACGGTGCTGGAACGGCACGCCATTCCGATTGCGCTGCAGGACCGGGGCAACGGCGTCCGCGTGGCGCAGATTCCGTCGATGGAATTGTTGCAGCAGGCTGGTTTTGTATTGGCGGTTGGTGCCGACATGCCGGCCGACGCCCTGCAAACGCGCTTTCCGGCACAGCTCAAGCTGGGTGCGGTCGAACGCATCCGCGATCTGGTGTTGCTGCAGCTACCCGGGATTCCGGTGCGCAGCCTGCCGGTGGCGCCACGCCAACTGCCGTATCACGCCGGCTTCAGCTATTTCGAGCTGGAGAAGGGCGGGGAATTCTGGAAGCAGCTGGAAAAATCGGGCGGGTTGGCATTGCACGTGGCCGGTGATTTCCCAGGCCTTGCGATGGAATTCTGGGCGATCCGCACATGAGCCACACTGCCGATACCCTGTTCGATCCACTGGCGCAGCCTGCCGGCTTCGTCCCTCCGAATCCGGGCGCCGCCGCCCACGGTTACGCCCCAGGCGCCCAAGCCCCGATGCAGCGCATCATCAGCGGCAGCAATCCGCTGGTGGCCGCGGCCAACCCGCTGCTCAATCTGGTGCCGCAGATCCGCACCACCGTGCAGCATCCCGATCCGGCGCGCCTGCGCGCGCAATTGCTCGAGGAGATCCGCCAGTTCGAAGTGCGCGCCCGTGAGGCCGGCATTGCCGCCGAAACCATCATTGGCGCCCGCTATTGCCTGTGCACCACGCTGGATGAGGCTGCCACGCTGACACCCTGGGGTGGTGGTGGTGTCTGGTCGGCGCATAGCCTGCTCGTTACCTTCCACAACGAAACCTGGGGCGGCGAGAAGTTCTTCCAGCTGCTGGGGCGCTTGTCGCAGCAGCCGCAGCAGCACATCGATCTGCTGGAGCTGCAGCTGTTTTGCCTGCTGCTCGGCTTCGAAGGGCGCTACCGCGTGGTGGACCAGGGCCGTGCGCAGCTCGATGCATTGCGCCACCGGCTGGTACAGATGGTCCGCCATGTGCGTGGCGAGCCGGCTATGGCACTGTCGCCGCATTGGCATGATCCGGCGGCGGCCCCCAAACCGGTGCAGCGGGTGCTGCCGGTGTGGGTGGTCGTAGCGGCGGCTACGCTGCTGTGCCTGCTGGTCTTCATCGGCTTGCAATGGGCATTGGCCAGCCGCTCCGACGATGTATTTGCCGGGATCGACCGGCTGCGGTTACCCCGGTTGCTGACTGCGGCACCGGTGATCAAGCCGGTGGCCCCACCACGGCTGGCTCAGCTGCTGGAGCCGGAGATCCGCGACAAGCTGGTCACGGTGCGGGATGAATCGGATCGCAGCGTGGTGGTGCTGCGCGGCGACGGGCTGTTCGAATCGGGCGAGGCGGGGTTGATCGAACGCTATCGGCCATTGCTGGCGCGAATCGGCGATGCGCTCAACACCGTCGACGGCACGGTGCTGGTGATGGGCTACACCGATGATGTGCCGACGCGCGGCCTGCGCTTTGCCTCCAACTGGGAGCTGTCGCAAGCGCGGGCGGATACGGTGCGACAACAGCTGCAGGCGCGTTTGACCAAGCCGGGCCGGGTGCGCGCCGAGGGGCGAGGTGCCGCCGATCCCGTCGCGCCCAACGATACGCCGGGCAACCGCGCGCGCAATCGCCGCGTCGAGATCACCGTGCTGGTGCCGCCGGGTAGCGCTGGAACGGAGGTCAGGCGATGAACCGGCTGTTCGACCTGCTGGGCCGGGCCACGGCCATGGTCTTCAATCGCCAGTTGTGGGTGCTGCTCGGGCTGATCGTGCTGGCCTGCCTGATCTGGCTGCTCGGGCCGCTGATCGCGATTGGCCGTTACCGGCCGCTGGAGCCCGAATGGGTGCGCTGGCTGCTGATCGTCGCCCTGTTCGCGATTTGGCTGGCGCGCGTGCTGTATCGCACCTGGCGCGCCGCGCAGCTCAATGCCCAGTTGCTCAACCAGATCCGCGCGCCGGCTGCAGAGGCCCGCGCGGCCGAGGTCGCGACCAATCCGCATCTGGCGGAGCTGGGCCAGCGCTTCGACGAGGCCGTCGAGCGGCTGAAGACCGCCCGCTTCGTACCTCAGGGCAAGGGGGCCGCACGCTGGCTGGATCGCTTCTCGCAGCAATACCTGTATCAGCTGCCGTGGTATGTGTTCATCGGCGCGCCGGGCTCGGGCAAGACTACGGCGCTGGTCAATGCCGGGTTGGAGTTCCCGCTGGCCGATCATTTCGGCAAGGCCGCGATCCGTGGTGTGGGCGGCACCCGCAACTGCGACTGGTGGTTCACCAACGAGGCGGTGCTGATCGATACCGCCGGCCGCTACACCATGCAGGAGAGCAACCGCGAGCAGGATCAGGAGGAATGGCAAGGCTTCGTCGGCCTGTTGAAGCGATTCCGCGCCCGCCAGCCCATCAATGGCGCGATCCTCACCATCAGCCTGGCCGATCTCTTGGGCGCCGGTGAGCAGGAGCGCACCCAGCACGCGATGACACTACGCAAGCGGCTGCAGGAGCTGCGCGGCGAGTTCTGTATTGCTTTCCCGGTCTACGTGCTGGTGACCAAGGTGGATCTGCTGGCCGGCTTCACCGAGTATTTCGCCCAGCTGGGCCGCGAAGGACGCGGCCAGGTGTGGGGCGTGACCTTCCCGCTGGCGACCACCAGCCAGCCGGGCTTCGATCTGCAGCGCGCGTTCGCAGCCGAATACGAGCTACTGTTGCAACGGCTCTATGCCGGCCTGCCCGAGCAACTGCTGGCCGAGCACGACCCGCGCCAGCGCGAGCTGGCCTACCTGCTGCCGCAGGAATTCGCCGGCCTGCAAGGGCTGCTGGGCCAGTTCCTCACGCAGGTGTTCGCCGAATCGCGCTTCGAAGAGCGGGCGCTGCTGCGCGGCGTCTATTTCACCAGCGGCACCCAGGAAGGCACGGTGTTCGACCGGGTGATGGGTGGCATCAAGCGCTTCCTGCAAATCGATGGCCGTGCTTATGCACCGCAGGTCGGTGAGCCCGGGCGCAGCTTTTTCCTGCGCAGCCTGATGCAGGACGTGATCTTCAAGGAGGCGGGGCTCGCCGGCCACAACGAGCGCTGGCAGCAACGGCGGCGCTGGGCACGGCGCGCCGGCTATGCGGCGGCGGCCGTCGCATCGGTGGCGTTGCTGCTGGGCTGGCTGGTCAGCTATCGCCACAACCAGCAATACATCGACGAGGTGGCGGCCAAGCTGCCACAGGTCGCCGCGCGTATCGCCGTGGTCAAGGTGAACGAGCGCAGTGCCGCCACGGCGCTGATGCCGGCGCTCGACGAATTGCGTGCCTTGCCGGCCAGTGCCCGCTTCGACGTGAACCATGCGCCGCTGGGCCACCGGCTTGGCCTCTACCAAGGTGACAAGCTGATGGCCGCCGCCGACGGCGCCTACGGCCATGCGCTCGAGGATGCGCTGCTGCCGCTGATGGCGCGGCGGCTGGAAGAAGGCCTGCGCAATGCGCCGGCGGGGGACCTGGAGTTTTCCTACGGGTCGCTCAAGGCCTATCTGATGCTGTACGACGCGGCGCACTACGACGCCGACTTCCTGCAGGCCTGGTTGTCCTTCGATATCGAGCGCAGCCTGGGGCGCGACATCACCCGCGCGCAACGCGCCGCACTGCGTCAGCATCTGGCGCGATTGTTCGCCGAGCGCGCGGTCAGCTCGCCCTATGCCAAGGATGATGCGCTGGTGGCGCAGGTGCGCGAGCGCCTGCGAGGCCACACGCTGGCCGAGCGCAGCTACAGCGGCATGCGGCGCGCACTGCTGCACGACGCGACGTTGCCGGGCTTCAACGCGGTGGAGGTGGTCGGCCCGCAGGCGACGCTGGTATTCGCCCGGGCCAGCGGCACCAGCCTCAATCGCGGCGTGCCCGGCCTCTATACCTACCGCGGCTACTGGCAGGGTTTTGCCCCGCGCGTCGAGCGTGATGTAGCGAGCCGCGCACGGGAGGAGACTTGGGTGCTGGCGCTGCGCCAGCCGCAGATCACCGGCCCGGAATCGCAGGCCAACTGGGTGCGCGAGGTCAAGCGGCTCTATTTCGCCGACTACATCGCTGCGTGGGAGGGCTATCTTGCCGACCTGCGGCTGCGCAGCAGCCCCACGCTGGCACAGAACATCCAGGTGGCGCGTACGCTGTCGGCGCCCGATTCGCCGCTGTTGCGGCTGATGAGCGCCGCTTCGCGCGAAACGACTTTGCTGCGCGACAGCAAGGACGACGAACGCAACCTGATCGAACAAGCGCGCGACAAGGTAGGCGCCACCCGCGAATCGCTGGTCGATCTCTTTGGCGAGCCGGAGTCCGCCGAACCCGCGGTAGCCGGCAAGGCAGAGCGCCCCGAGCAGGTGGTCGACAACCGCTTCGCCGCGCTGCGCCAGTTCGTGCAGCCCGGCCCCAACGGCACAGCCGCGCCCATCGATGCCGTGCGGGAAACGCTGAACGAGTTCTACACCTACCTGACCGCGACCGATGCCGCGTTGCGCGACGGCAGCGCGCCGCCCAGCGACGAAGTGCTCAGCCGCATCCATGCCGACGCAGGCCGCCTGCCGTTGCCGTTCCGCGGCATGCTGGGCGAGCTTGCGAGCGCTTCGGACAGCCATGTGGCCCAGCTGGTGCACCAGCAACTGGGTCGTAACGCAGCGGCCACCATTGGCGATTTCTGCCGCCAGGCCGTGAGCGGACGCTATCCACTGGTGCGCGGCTCAGCGCGCGACATGACCACGGGCGATTTTGCCCAGCTGTTCGCGCCGGCCGGCCTGATGGACGACTTCTTCCAGAAGAACCTCGCCAGCCAGGTCGATACCGCCGCGCGCCCCTGGCGCTTCAAGGGCGAGGGCGGTCAGACGGCGGGTTATCTGCCGGCGTTCGAGCGCGCTGCGGTGATCCGCGATGTCTATTTCGCCGGCGGCGCGCGCACGCCGACGATCCGCGTCGAGCTCAAGCCCTTGCAGATGGACGCCAACATCTCGCAGATCGTGCTCGATATCGACGGTCAGATCGTGCGCTATGCACATGGCCCGCAGGTGCCGATGCAGGTGCAGTGGCCGGGGCCGCGTGGCAGCAACCAGGTGCGCGTGCAGGTCACCGGCGTTGGCAGCGTTGGCGGTGGCTTCGTCACCGAAGGCCCGTGGGCGCTGCACCGCCTGTTCGATCGGGCGACGTTGTCCCCCGGCCGGGTGCCGGAGCAGATGATCGCCACCTTCGATCTGGGCGGCAGCAAGGTGACGTTCGAAGTCACCGCATCAAGTGTGCGCAGCCCGTTCCGGCTGGCGCAGCTCGAATCGTTCTCCTGCCCGGGGCGCACATGAACATGGCTGCACGCACCTTGTCGCTGGGGCAGGTCGGCTGGTACGGCAAAATTCCTGCCGCCGGCGATTTCGTGGCCCGCGATTTGCCCTATGCCTTGTTGCGAGGGTGGGAGCACTGGATGCAGCAGGGCCTCGCGGCGCTGCAGCAGGCTGATCCGCAGATGCTGCCGCGCCATTACGCAGTGGCACCGGTATGGAATTTCCTGCTGCCGGCAGGATTGGGAGCTGACTACGTGCAGTTGGGTTCGCTGGCGCCCAGTTGCGATCGGGTAGGGCGCTATTACCCGGTGGCTGCCATGTTGCAGCTGCCGCTGGCGGGCTTCGTCGGCACCGGCCTCGACCAGGCGGCAGTGATCTATGAACACACCGGCGCGGCCTTGCTGGCCGCCATCCGCCACGGTCATTCGCCGGACCGGTTGAGCAGCGCGCTCGCGTCGCTGCCCGGCGCCTGGCGCGGTGCCATGCCACGCAGCAGCGCCCCTGGCGTGCTCGATCCCGCCGCGACCGGCGTGACGGCGTGGCCGGGGCTGTCGCAGTACTTCGATGCCGGGGGCACCACCAGCTTCTGGTGGACCCACCAGGGCGACGGCTCGCCCTTGCAGACCCATGCCCACACCGGTGCGCTCAACAACGCGCTGTTCGCCCGCCTGTTCGGCCCTCAGGGATATGCCGCATGAGCACCGAGATGCTGAACGACATCACGACCATCGAATCCGGCCCGACGCAGCCGCTGCCGCTGGGCCATCGCATGGGCGAGCTGGAGATCACCGGCGTGCTGGGCGTGGGCGGCTTCGGCATCGTCTACCGCGCGTTCGACCATGCGCTGCAGCGGGTAGTGGCGATCAAGGAATACATGCCCAGCATGCTGGCGATCCGCCGCGGTGACTTGACCGTCTCGCTGCGCAGCGATCGCTATGCCGCCACTTTCCGCGCCGGGCAGAGCGGCTTCATCAACGAGGCACGGTTGCTGGCGCAGTTCGACCATCCGGGCCTCATCAAGGTATTGCGCTTCTGGGAAGACCACGGCACCGCCTATATGGCGACGCCGTACTACGAAGGCCAGACGCTGAAGCAAAGGCTGGCCGGGGGCAGGGCGCTGGCGGAGGCCGAGGTGCTGCGACTGATGGCGGCGCTGCTCGGCGCGCTGGAAACGCTGCATCGCGCGCAATGCTTCCACCGCGACATCGCGCTCGACAACATCCTGATCCAGCCCGACGGCCGCCCGGTACTGCTCGACTTCGGTGCCGCGCGCAAGCTGATCGGCGATCTGGTCGACGACAGCACCATCATGCTCAAGCCCGGCTACGCGCCGATCGAGCAATACACCGACGATCCCGCCTTCCGCCAGGGGCCGTGGACTGATCTCTACGCGCTGGGCGCGGTGATCCATGTGCTGGTCAGTGGCGAGTTGCCGCCGGCCGCCGTGGTGCGCAGCATCCAGGACAGCTACGTGCCGCTGGCCGGCCGCGCGCTGGGCTACAGCCAGCGCCTGCTGCAAGCTGCGGACAAGGCACTGCAGGTAAGGATCGAGGATCGGCCGCAGAATGTGGTCGCCTTCGCCGCCTTGCTGGGGCTGCAATCCAACGCGCCGGGGCAGTACAGCGTGCCAGACGTCACGCCCATCGCACCGGCTGCGTTACCGACGCCCGAGCTGGAGCAGGAAGCGGTAGTGGCACCGGCCCAATCCGCCGAGTCCGTTGAACCCGCCGTAGCAATCGTTCCGGAGCCAGTGGCCGAGCCATTGCCTGCATCATCCCCCGAAACGGCGACATTATTGGCGCCGGCGCAGCCGGTTCGGCGGCGCTGGGGCGTCTGGGCGCTCGCGGCGGGTGCCGCCGTATTGCTGCTTGGTGGTGGGGCCTTTGCCTTGCTGCAGTCGCGCCAACCGGTCGAAGTCCAGCTGGTGGCCGCCGACAGCCCGCAACCCAGCCCACGCCCGGCGACACCGGTCCCCACGGTGGCGCCCGTGCCGACCGCTGCGCCGGCCTCTGCCGTGGCAGTACTGCCGACGCCGGCCGTCGATGTGGCCGAGGCCGCGTGGCTGGAGGCGCGTTCGCTCGGTACCGCTGCGGCTTATCAGGATTACCTGCAGCGCTACGTCGGCGGCAGCCACGAAATCGAGGCGCGTAAAGCATTGGCCGAGGCCGTAGCGCGTGAGCAGGCCTTGCCCTCCATCACGCCGACGCCGGAAGCCAAACCGCTGGCGGTGAAGTTGCAGATTGCGCCCTGGGGCGAGGTGTACGTGAACGGCAGCAAGCGCGGGGTGAGCCCGCCGCTGAAGTCCTTGTCGCTCGCGCCGGGCAGCTACGACATCGAAATCCGCAATGGCACGCTGACGCCGTTCCGCACCCGCATCGAGCTGGTGGCCGGTAGCAGCGGCAACGTGATCGGACACCGCTTCGAATGAACGCCACGATGCACCCACCCCTGTCCGATCGATTCACGGCACTGTTGGCGCCGGTCAGCGACACCGCGCCCGGCGGGCCGGACCTGGAGTACGACGCGGGTTTCCTGCAGCTGATGCAGGCGGCCCAGCCGCGCTCCGAACAGCAGTACGGCGACACCATCATCCCGGCGCAGCAGCCCGAATGGCGCGAGGTGGCCGTGCAGGCCGAGGCGCTGCTGGCACGCAGCAAGGATCTGCGCGTGGCGGTGTTGCTGGGGCAGGCGTGGACGGAGCTGCATGGGCTCGCCGGCTACGCCGACGGACTGCAATTGGTGGCCGGCTTGCTGGCACAGTTCGGCCCGGTGCTGCATCCGGCGCTCGAAGAGGATGGCGTGACCGACCCGCTGCCACGGCACAACGCACTGGCCGGGCTGGTCGACCCACAGCAGGGCCTGCGCGCGCTACGCGCCGCGCCACTGGCGGCCACGGGCCTGGCCTGGCGTGATGCAGAACCGGTGCTCGATGGGGCGGCAGATGTCTTCCCCGGTGGTAGCGACCGGCTGCGTGGTGAGCTCACCCGTGCATGGGCAGGGGGCGACCCGAGCTTGCGCGCCTTGCCCGCCGCGATTGCCGCCCTGGATGCCATCACTGCCCACTGCGAAGAGACGCTGGGCATCGCCTGGGTGCCGGATACCGCCGGGGCACGCCGCGTGCTGCAACGGGTGCTTGATATCTGCCAGCCCAGCCTGGAGCGCGCCCCTGCCACGCTGGATGCCGCGACGCCGGTGGCGGCAGCGCCGCTCGTTCAAAGCGGCGTGGACTGGCGCGCGCTGGAGCTCGCCAGCCGCGAAGACGTGCACCTGCTGCTCGACAAGATCTGCCACTACCTGGAACGTCACGAGCCCAGCCACCCGGCGCCCATCCTGTTGCGACGGGCGCAGCGGCTGATGCAGCTCGGCTTCTACGACATCGTGCGCGATCTGGCGCCCGACAGCCTGGGCCAGATCGATCTCCTGATCGGCAGGAGCAATGGATGACCTGCCGCTTCCTATCGGGCGCCGTGAGCGCCACCCGACCGTTGTCCCACCGAGGAGCCCAAGACCATGGCTGATCACAGAAACGCCGGCAGCGGCCAGAAGTTCGTCGCGCGCAATCGCGCGCCGCGCGTGCAGATCGAGTACGACGTCGAAATCTACGGCGCGGAGCGCAAGGTGCAGCTGCCCTTCGTGATGGGCGTGCTGGCCGATCTGGCCGGCAAGCCGCACGAGCCGCTGCCTGAGCTGGCCGAGCGCAAGTTCATGGAAGTGGACATCGACAACTTCGACGAGCGCATGAAATCGCTGCAACCACGTGTGGCCTTCCAGGTGCCGAACACGCTGACGGGCGACGGGCTGCTGCAGGTCGACCTGACCTTCGAGCGGCTGGACGATTTTTCGCCGGCCCACGTGGCACGCAAGGTCGAGCCGCTGGGCAAGCTGCTGGACGCCCGTACCCAGCTCGCCAACCTGCTCTCCTACATGGATGGCAAGAGCGGCGCAGAGGAGCTGATCGGCCGCGTGCTGCAGGACCCAGCCTTGCTGCAGGTGCTGGCCAGCACGCCCGCCGCCGAGCTGGCCGACCCCACCACCGATGCGCGCTGACCGGAGGCGACCATGAACCAGGCCGATACGCTGCTGACCCGCGAGCGCGAAACCGAATATGCCGAGAGCGAATTCGCCGCGCTGCTGCAGAAGGAATTCCGCCCCAAGACCGAGCAGGCCAGGAGCGCCGTCGAGAATGCCGTGCGCACGCTGGCGCAGCAGGCGCTACACCAGAGCGTGACCATCTCGGCCGATGCCTACGGTGCCATCCAGGCCATCATCGCCGAAATCGACCGCAAGCTCTCCGAGCAGGTGAACGAGGTGCTGCACCATGCCGAGTTCCAGCAGCTGGAAGGGGCGTGGCGCGGCCTGCATCACCTGGTGAACAACACCGAGACCGACGAGCTTCTGAAGATTCGCGTGCTGCCGATCTCCAAGAAGGAGCTGGCGCGCAATCTCAAGCGCCACAAGGGCGTGGGCTGGGATCAGGGACCGCTGTTCAAGAAGGTGTACGAAGAGGAATACGGCCAGTTCGGTGGAGAGCCCTTCGGCTGCCTGATCGGTGATTTCCAGTTCGATCACAGCCCGCCCGATGTCGAAACGCTGGGCGAGCTTGCCCGCATCGCCGCCGCCGCGCATTGCCCCTTCATCGCCGCTGCGGCACCTGCCGTGATGCAGATGGAATCGTGGCAGGAGCTGGCCAATCCGCGTGATCTGACCAAGATCTTCCAGAACACCGAATACGCCGCCTGGCGCAGCCTGCGTGCCTCGGAAGATGCGCGCTACCTCGCGCTCACCGTGCCGCGTTTCCTGGCCCGCCTGCCTTACGGCGCGCGTACCAACCCAGTGGACGAGTTCGATTTCGAGGAAGACACCGACAGCGCGAACCACGATCGCTATACCTGGGCCAACTCGGCCTATGCCATGGGCGTGAACATCAACCGCTCGTTCAAGCAATACGGCTGGTGCTCGTCGATCCGCGGCGTGGAATCGGGCGGTTCGGTGGAAAACCTGCCCACCCACAGCTTCCCGACCGACGACGGTGGCGTCGACATGAAGTGCCCGACCGAGATCGCCATCAGCGACCGGCGCGAGGCGGAGCTCGCCAAGAACGGCTTCATGCCGCTGATCCATCGCAAGAACTCGGATTTCGCCGCCTTCATCGGCGCGCAATCGCTGCAGCAGCCGGCCGAATACACCGACGCCGACGCCTCGGCCAATGCGCGGCTCTCGGCGCGCCTGCCGTACCTGTTCGCCTGCTGCCGCTTCGCGCATTACCTCAAGTGCATCGTGCGCGACAAGATCGGCTCGTTCCGCGAGCGCGACGAGATGGAGCGCTGGCTCAACGGCTGGATCATGAACTACGTCGATGGCGATCCAGCCAACTCGTCGCAGGAGACCAAGGCGCGCAAGCCGCTGGCCGCCGCCGAGGTCCTGGTCGAAGAGCAGGAGGACAACCCCGGCTACTACGCCGCCAAGTTCTTCCTGCGCCCGCATTACCAGCTCGAAGGGCTGACCGTATCCCTGCGGCTGGTTTCCAAGCTGCCGTCGCTGAAAGAGGCCGACGGCTGAATCCCGGCAATCTCCCCCATATCGACAAAGGAGTAGTAACCCATGGCCGCATCAATGTTCATGAAGGTGGATGGCACCACCGGCGAATCGAAGGACAGCAAGCACAAGGGCTGGAGCGACATCCAGTCGTTCTCCTGGGGCGCGAGCCAGCCTGGTTCCATGGCGGCAGGCGGTGGCGGTGGCGCGGGCAAGGCCAGCTTCAACGACCTGTACGTGACGGCCTACATGGATAAATCCAGTCCGGCCATCATCAAGCACTGCGCCACCGGCAAGCACCTGGACAAGATCGAGCTCTCCGCCTGCAAGTCCGGCGGCGACCAGATCGAGTTCGCCAAGATCACGCTGGAAGAGGTGCTGGTGACCTCGGCCCAGGTCAAGGGTACCGACCCGAACGATCCGCAGGAGCGCTTGATCATGAACTACGGCTTCCAGGCCGCGCGCGTGCGCAAGCAGTACTGGGAGCAGACCGACCGTGGCGGCCAGGGTGCCGAGATCGCGGTGGCATGGAACATCAAGGAAAACAAGGAAATGTAAGCACCATGGCGGGTGGCCCTTGGGCTGCCCGCCGCAATTGGCTCCATACCATGAACCGCCTCGACCCCATCGATCACGTCACGCTGGCCACGCAGCTGGCGAGTCTGGAAGCGCAAGTGCGCCAGCGCCCGGCCGATGCCGACCTGCGTGCCGCGTTGTTTCAGCTGTTGGCGCTGCACGGCGACTGGGCCCGCGCCGCGGCGCAGCTGGAGACCTGCGCGCTGTTGCAGCCGCAGGCGGGCGGATTGCAGTCGGCCTACGCCGGCGCGCTGGCCGCCGAACAGCAGCGCCACGCCGTGTTCGCCGGTGCCGCCGTTCCACAACTGGCCCATCCGCAAGCGTGGCTGCAGTGCCTGATCGATGCGCTGCGCGAAGATGCGCGAGGCGAAGCGCTGGCCGCTGCCACGCTACGCAGCCAGGCCCGTGCGGCGGCGCCGATGTCGCCCTGTACGCTGACCTTGGCCGACGACACCCAGCACCGTGGCGACTGGCTCGCCGACGGCGATAGCCGCTTGGGGCCGGTGCTCGAATTCATCAGCAGCAGCCACTATGGCTGGCTGCCGTTTTGCGCACTGCGCAGCGTGCGCCTCGCGCCGCCCGTCGCACTGTGCGATCTGATCTGGCAACACGCCGAGATCGAACTCGTCGATGGCAGCCGCCAGGTCGGCTTCGTGCCCACTCGCTATCCATCGACAACGCCCCTGGATGACGCGCAGCTGCTGGCGCGCCGTACCGACTGGGCTGGGCTGGGTGACGACGATTACTACGGCATCGGCCAGCGGATGTGGCTGACCGAACACGACGAATACGCCCAACTCGATCTGCGCGAGCTGGTGTTCGCGGAGGCGCACGATGCGTAAGCCGCAAAGCGATGGTGTGCGCAGCCGCGAGCGGCTGATGCCCGCGCTGCTCGATCGACTGACCGATACGCAGCCGACGCAGCGCAGCGAAGCCGACATGCCGGGGCAGGGCAGTGCCGCCTTGCGCACGGCCGTGCTGCGCGATCTGGGCTGGTTGCTCAACGCCACCAGCCTCGCCGCCGGGGTCGATCTGTCGCGCTTTCACGAGGCACGGCGCTCGGTGCTCAACTACGGCGTGCTGCCGCTGGCCGGCAAGCGCGTCTCCGAGCTTGACTGCCAGGAGCTCGCCAACGGCATTCGCCTCGCCATCCTGCACTACGAACCGCGGCTGTTGCCCGACAGCGTGGAAGTGGCGTGCGTCAGCCACCTCGATACGTTGGCGCTGCGCAACGAGCTGGCGTTCGAGATCCGCGCGCGGTTGTGGGCGCAGCCCTATCCGCTGGCTTTTATGGTGCGCTCTGAACTCGATCTCGAAAGCGGCCACACGGTGCTGCGCGATCTGGTGGAGGGCTGATGGACGCACGGCTGCTCGACTACTACAACCGCGAACTGGGCTACCTGCGTGAAATGGGCTCCGAGTTCGCGGCGCAGTATCCCAAGGTGGCGTCGCGCCTTGGCATGCAGGGCATCGAGGTGGCCGACCCTTATGTGGAGCGGCTGCTCGAAGGCTTTGCCTTCCTGACCGCCCGCGTCCAGTTGAAGATGGACGCCGAGTTCCCGCGCTTCTCGCAGCAGTTGCTCGACGTGGTCTACCCGAACTACCTGGCGCCGACGCCGGCCATGGCCATCGTGCGGCTGCAGGCCAGCCTGAATGAGGGCAGCCTCGCCGCCGGCTTCACCCTGCCGGCAGGCACGGCCTTGCGCGCCAATCCAACGCGCGGCGAGCAGACCGCGTGCGAGTTCCGCACCGGCCACGCGCTGACATTGTGGCCACTCACCCTCAACAGCGTGCGCTTCGCCCCCGTGCCGGCCGATGTGCCAGCGGGGCCGCAACGGGCGCGCAGCCGCACCGCCTTGCGCATCGGGCTGACCATTGGCGGTGGCCAGCGCTGCAACACGCTGCCGCTCGACCAACTGGTGTTCCATCTGGCCGGGCCCGAGCAGCGCGCACTGCGCCTGCTGGAGCTGGTGCTGGGGCACACGGTGGCGATCCATTGCCGCGAGCCCGGCACCAGCGGACGCTGGAGCGCCGCCATCGCGCCGGAAGCGCTGCGCCACGAGGGCCTTGCCGCTGACCAGGCTTTGTTGCCGAACGATGGCCGCACCTTCCAGGGCTACCGGCTGCTGCAGGAGTACTTCGCCTGCCCGGCGCGACTGTTGTTCTTCAGCATCGGCCAACTGCAACCCGCGCTGCGCGGGCTATCGGGCAACCAGTTCGAGATCCTGCTGCTGCTCGATGAAGACGATGCGGCGCTGGCGCGCAACGTGAACGAAGACGACCTGGCGCTGCACTGCACGCCGGCGGTGAATTTGTTTCCCAAGCGCACCGATCGTGTGCTGGTCACGCCGCAGACGCACGAATACCACCTGGTGGTCGATCGCACCCGGCCGCTCGACTACGAAGTACACAGTGTGACGCGCATGGTCGGGCACAGTGGCGACGCGCCAGAGCGCGAATTCAGACCGTTCTACGCCTCGTTCGGCGCGGACCGCCGCGACTACGGCGCCTACTACACGCTGCGGCGCGAGCCGCGCCTGCTGTCGGACAAGGCGCGGCGCGAGGGCACGCGCACTGCTTATGTCGGCAGTGAAGCCTTCATCTCGCTGGTCGACCAGCACGATGCCCCCTTCAGCGCCAACCTGCGCCACCTCGCGGTCGAGACGCTTTGCACCAACCGTGATCTGGCGCAGTTGCTGCCGCTGGATGGCGCAAGCGATTTCTCGCTGGCCGTTTCGGCGCCGGTGGGCGCCATCAAGGTGCTACGCGCGCCGACCCCGCCGCGCCCGGCGCTGGCCGATGGCGCCATGGCCTGGAAGCTGATCAGCCATCTCGGCCTCAATTACCAGGGCCTGGCCGAACAGGATGGTGAAGCCGGCGCCAGCGTGTTGCGCCAGTTGCTGGGGTTGTACCTGGGTGAGGCGGAAACCAGCCTGCAGCGCCAGGTGGACAGCCTGCGCCGCGTGACCTTCAGCCCGGTGTTCCGGCGGCTGCCCGTGCCCGGCCCATTGGTGCACGGCCGTGGTGTGCATGTGGCGATCACGCTCGATGAGCAGGGCTTTGCCGGCGACAGCCCCTATCTGTTCGGCGCGGTGCTGGAGCAGTTCTTCGCCCGGCATGTAGCGATCAACCTCTTTACCGAGCTCAGCCTGCACAGCTTGCAGCGTGGCCGGCTCGCCGATTGGACGCCCCGGATGGGCGCGAGGCCGGTGGCATGAACGCACCGCATCGCCTCCTGCCTTTGTTTGATCGCCCACAGTGGCAGGCACTGCGCGAGGCCCCGTACGCGCATGATCTGTTCCAGCTGCTGCGCTGGCTGGATGCGCGCAAGGACAGCGCCGTGCCGCTGGGCCGCGCGTCGCTCCCGGAGGAGGAGCCGATCCGGCTGGGTCAGCGCGCGTCGTTGTCGTTCGCGCCTTCCATGGTGGCGGATCTGGACGAAACCGCAGCGGCGCGGCCCAAGCTCGCCATCTACGGTTTCGGCCTGTTCGGCCCCAACGGCGCCTTGCCACTGCACCTCACCGAATACGCACGCGAGCGCGAACGCATCCACGACGATCCAACGCTGACCGCGTTTGCCGATCTGTTCCACCATCGATTGATCCTGCTGTTCTATCGCGCCTGGGCCGATGCGCAATCGACAGCCAGCCTCGATACGCCCGGCGCCGGGCGCTTCGATGGCTATGTGGCCAGCCTGCTTGCGCTCGATCTGCAGGCCGCGCGGCGCGACGACATCGGCCTGCATGCGCGCTATTTCCAGGCGAGCCACTTGGCGCGGCAGACCCGCAATCCGGAAGGCCTGCAGCAGATACTGCAAAGCTATTTCGAGCTGCCGGTGCGGCTGATCGAGCACGTGCCGCACTGGGTGAAGCTGGACCCCGAGCACTGCCTGACGCTGGGCACCCGCATGGGTCAAGCATTGGGGCAGGGCAGCACGCTGGGGATCGCGGTGCGCGATGCGCAATCGCGCTTCCGGCTGGTGCTGGGCCCGATGCCGCTGGCCAGTTATCGCCGTTTCCTGCCCGGTGGCGATGCCGCCAAACTGCTGCAGCGCTGGGTGGATGACTACGTGGGGCTGGAGCTGACCTGGGATGTGCAACTGCTGCTGGCGTTTGATGCGGTGCCGGCCGGCGCGCTGAGCCAGGGCCAGCCGCTAGGCTTGGGCAGCTGGCTGGGGCGTCGTCCCCAGCGCGGCCCGGCGGACGATCTCATCGTCGATTACTCACGGCGCACGCGCGCCACATCACGGAAACACCATGTCTGACATCAGCCGCGCCGCGCTCTTTGGCAAGCTCGATCCACTGCTGTTCGCCGCGCTGGAAAGCGCAACCGCCTTCTGCCGCCTGCGTGGCAACCCCTATGTGGAGCTGGCGCACTGGCTGCACCAGCTGTGGCAGGGCCCGGCCGGCGACCTGCAATGCATCGCCGAGCGTTTCCGCCTCGATGGCGATCGGCTGGAGCGCGATCTCTTGGCCGCGCTCGACAAGCTGCCGCGTGGCGCTGGGGCGGTGAGCGATCTTTCCGGCCATGTCGACGATGCGGTGGAGCGCGCCTGGGTCTACGGCAGCCTCAAGTTCGGGGCCACCCGCATCCGTGGCGCCCACCTGCTGGTGGGCCTGCTCAAGACTGCCGCGCTGCGCCATGTGCTGTTCGGCATCTCGCGTGAGTTTGAGCGGGTGCTGCCCGACGTATTGGTCGATGAGCTGGCGAGCATCACTGCGGCTTCGGCGGAACCGCATGACGAGCCAGCAGCGACTCCGACGACTGCACCGCAAGCCGGTAGCAAGGCGCTACAGCAATACGCGGTGGACCTCACCGCACGGGCGCGGGCCGGCGAGATCGACCCGGTGACCGGGCGCGACGAGGAAATCCGCCAGTTGATTGATGTGCTGCTGCGCCGACGCCAGAACAACCCCTTGCTCACCGGTGAAGCTGGCGTCGGCAAGACAGCAGTGGTGGAAGGCCTGGCGCTGCGGATTGCCGCCGGCGAGGTGCCACCGGCGCTGCGCGACGTGTCGCTGCAGTTGCTCGACATTGGCCTGTTGCAGGCGGGTGCTGGTGTGAAGGGTGAATTCGAGCGCCGGTTGCGCCAGCTGATCGACGAAGTCCAGGCCAGTGCCCGGCCGGTGATCCTGTTCATCGACGAGATCCACACGCTGGTGGGCGCCGGCGGCCAGGCCGGCACGGGAGACGCGGCCAACCTGATGAAGCCGATGCTGGCGCGCGGCGAGCTACGCACCATCGGTGCCACCACCTGGGCCGAGTACAAGCGCCATATCGAGAAGGACCCGGCACTGACCCGCCGCTTCCAGGTGGTGCAGGTGAACGAGCCGGATGAAGCGCGCGCGATCACCATGCTGCGCGGCGTGGCCGACCGGCTGGCACGCCACCACGGCGTGCTGCTGCTGGACGAAGCCCTGCGCGCAGCGGTGGCACTGTCGCACCGCTACATTCCCGCCCGCCAGTTGCCGGACAAGGCGGTGAGCCTGCTCGACACCGCCTGCGCGCGCGTCGCGATCAGCCAGCATGCGCTGCCGCCCGCGCTGGAGGATACGCAGCGCCGTATCACCGCGCTGCAACTGGAGCAGGACACGCTGGCGCGCGAAGCGCGGCTGGGCGTGAGCGATAGCGGACGCTTGCCGGAACTGGCCGCGCAGTTAAGCGAGGCTGAGGCGCAGCTGAGCGCGCTGGATGCGCGTTGGCGCGAGGAATCGGCGCTGGCCGAACGGGTATTAGAGCTGCGCGAAACGCTGGCGCAATTGCCGCAACACGACGAGACGCATCGTCGTGGCGTGCTGGCCGAGCTGCGCGAGGTGCTTGCCGAGCTCTCCACCCGCCAGGCTGAATCCGCGCTGGTGCTGCCTGCGGTGGACGAGCAGTCGGTCGCCGCCGTGGTCGCCGACTGGACCGGCATTCCCGTCGGCCGCATGGTGCAGGACGAAGCCAGCGCGGTGCTGAATCTGGCCGATACGCTGGCCCAGCGGGTGATCGGCCAGCAGCACGGGCTGGAAGCGATCGCGCGCCGGGTACAGACCGCCAGGGCCGGGCTCGACGATCCGGCCAAGCCGGTGGGCGTGTTCCTGCTGGCCGGCCCTTCGGGCGTGGGCAAGACCGAAACGGCGTTGGCGCTGGCCGAAACGCTGTATGGCGGCGAGCAGAATCTCATCACCATCAACATGAGCGAGTTCCAGGAAGCGCACACCGTCAGCACGCTCAAGGGCGCGCCGCCGGGCTATGTCGGCTATGGCGAAGGTGGCGTGCTCACCGAGGCGGTGCGGCGGCGGCCCTACAGCGTGGTGCTGCTCGACGAGGTGGAGAAGGCTCACCCGGATGTGTACGAGATCTTCTTCCAGGTGTTCGACAAGGGCTGGATGGAGGATGGGGAAGGGCGCTACATCGATTTTCGCAACACGGTGATCATCCTCACCTCCAACGTCGGCAGCGAGCTGTTGCAGCAGTTGTGCCGCGATCCGGCTTTGCTGCCCGATGCACAAGCGCTGGCTGGTGCGCTGCGTAGCCCGCTGCTGCAGGTGTTCCCCGCTGCCTTGCTGGGGCGGCTCACCGTGGTGCCGTACTACCCGCTGTCCGATGCCATGTTGGCGCGCATCATCGCGCTGCAGCTTGATCGCATCGCCGCGCGGCTGCACGGCCAGCATGGCGTTCATTTCCACTACACGCAGGCTGCCATCGCGCAGGTGGCGCAGCGCTGCACCGAGATCGAATCGGGCGGGCGCATGGTGCACGCCATCCTCACCCAGCACGTATTGCCGCAGATCAGCCGCGAGCTGTTGACGCGCACCGGTACCGCCACGCCGCTTGCCAGCGTGACGCTGGATGCCGATGAGGCCGGCTTCGCCTGTCGCTTTGACGGGATCGAAGCCACGGCGCCGACCGTCCTCACGCCGGACGAGGTGATGGCATGAACGCACGCGGGCTTTGGTCTAGGGCCTGGTCTTACAGGGGGAGCATCCGATGAATCGCATCGTTACCGCCCATACGCCGCTTGGCGAGGAAGCGCTGCGCTTTCGCGCCATGAACGGCAGCGAAGCGCTGTCGCAACTGTTCGAATTCGAGGTTGAGCTGCTGTCGGACAGTCACTCGCTCGATCTCAAGGCCTTGCTGGGCAAATCGCTGACGCTGGAACTGGAAACACAGGGCGAAGGTGCGCGCTACCTCGATGGCATCGTGGCGCGCTGCATGCTGGTCGGGCGCGAGGACAACACGGCGCGGCAATATCGTTACCGCGCCACGGTGCGGCCGTGGCTGTGGCTGCTGACGCGCACCCAGGACTGCAAGATCTTCCAGAACCAGACGGTGCCGCAGATCCTGCAGACGGTGCTTGGTGAATATGGCTTTGCGCTCGAGTTGCGCCTCACCGGCAGCTACCGGCAATGGGGCTATTGTGTGCAGTACCAGGAGACTGACTTCGCCTTCGTCAGCCGGCTGATGGAGCACGAGGGTATCTACTACTTCTTCCAGCATGCGCTGGGCAGCCACACGCTGGTGCTGACCGACGACATTGCCACGCACGAGCCGTTTCCCGGCTACGACAGCGTGCCGTTCTTCACGGCAGATCGTGCCGTCACCGCGCAGGAGGAATGCATCGATGTCTATCACGTGGCCGAGGAGATCGCCCCCGGCAGCTATGTGACGGACGACTACAACTTCACCACGCCGCGCGCACGGCTGCAGAACCAGCGCAGCAACCCGGCTGCGCACGAGCATGGGGAATACGAGATCTATGACTGGCTGGGCGGCTACAGCGAACACGGCGAGTCCGATCACTACAGTCGCATCCGGCTGGAAGAACTGCAGGCCGAACGTGAGCGCGACGAAGGTCATGCCACTGCACGCGGCTTGGCGCCGGGTTTCCGCTTCACGCTGCGCAACTGCCCGCGCCCGGAAGCTAACCGTGAATACCTGGTCGTTGCCGTTACCTACCGCTTGAAGGAGCCCGGCTACGCCAGCAGCAACGAGCAGGCGTACTACGAGTTCGATTTCGTCACCCAGCCGACCAGCCTGCCGTTCCGCCCGCGCCGGATCACGCCCAAGCCGCGTACCAATGGCCCGCAGACCGCGGTGGTGGTGGGTCCTGCCGGCGAGGAAATCTGGACCGACCAGTATGGCCGGATCAAGGTGCAGTTCCGCTGGGACCGCTACGGCCAGATGGACGAGAACAGCTCGTGCTGGGTGCGGGTGTCGTCGAGCTGGGCCGGCTCCACCTTCGGCGGCATGTATATTCCGCGCGTGGGGCAGGAGGTGATTGTCGATTTCATCGCTGGCGAACCGGATCGGCCCATTGTCATCGGCTGCACTTACAACGCCGACCAGATGCCGCCCTTTGGCCTGCCGGACAGCGCCACGCAAAGCGGCTTCGTCAGCCGCTCGCTCAAGGGCTCGCCCGAGAACGCCAACGCGATCCGTTTCGAGGATAAACCGGGCGAGGAGGAGCTGTGGTTCCACGCCGAACTCGATCATCGCACCACGGTGGAGCGCGACAAGACGCACGACATCGGCAACGACCGCAGCGAGACCATCGGCCGCCACGCCAGCCAGACCGTGAAGGGCAACAAGAGCACGGCCATCCTGCAGAACTACGACCACACGGTGGAAGGTTCCAGCACCCGCAAGGTGATCAAGCAGGCCGACGAAACCTACGAGAACACCTGGGCGCACACCTCACTCGGCGCTTCCACCGTGACGCGCAAGAGCGCGCACGACCAGACTTATGAAGACAGCTACACCCATCGGGTGAAGGGCGCGGCCACCAAGACCTACGAAGCGCCCGAGACGCGCACCAACGAGCAGGTCTTTGCCCACACGGTGCTGGCCGATCATACCCACGACGTGACCGGCTCGCACATCGTCACCATCGGCCAGGACCACGACACCACCGTCACCGGCAGCCGCTACACCACGGTGACGCAGGGGCACACCGTGACGGTGATGCAGGGCTCCAGCTACCACACCGGCGGCATGCACTCGCTGACGGCGGGGGATGTGACGATCTCTGCAGGCAGCGGCGGGGGCGGTGCCAGCACCAGTTTCAGCAACGCGGTGCTCGGCGATGGCTCGATCAGCATGAGTGGAACCAAGATTTCCACGCAGTCGCGCTTCAACCTCGATGCCAGTTCGATCAAGGGTGCGGCGGCTGGGCTCAATGTGAGTGCTGATGGCATCAAGATGGCCGGCACGCTGCTGAATACCGCTTACAACGGCTATGAGTTCAAGCGCAACGAGATCGGCAAGAAGGAATACACCTTCTTCAAGAACGAAACGGTATCGGTGGAGCACAAGAATGTGCTCACCTCGTACGAGAAAGGGATGGTCCATACCACCAAGGGGCAGTTGGTCCGCATCCTGGGTGGCGGTACCTACAAAAGCGAACTTGGAAAGAAAAAGGACAAGACCCCTGATAAGTTCAAGTTCAGCAAGAAGCACGATACCAAGGGCAGCTTCGATGCGGCCAAGGCGGCGGCACGGCAGGCGCGACAAGCCAGGCTCGATGCGGTAAAGAACACGGTTTCCTCAGCAGCCAAAGCTACGGGTTCTGCAGCGAAAACCGCCGGGCAAGGCGTGGCGAGCGCGGCCAAGGCGACCGGCAAGGGCGTTGCCAGCGCTGGCAGGTTTGTTGCGAAGGGGATAGGCGAGGCCGGCAGCTTTGTCGGGCGCTCGATCTTCCGTCGAGGTGGTGGCGGCAATTGATGCACCCGTTTCATGCCGCGCTCGAATCAGTGCCTTTACCTGGCGCGTACTGAAGCGGGTCGTTTCGATCTACAAGAGCACTAGCAAGGGAAGAACGTTTGAACACCATCGTCAAGACAAGCCTGATTCTCGCCGTCATCGGCGTCGTCGGATTCCTGGTGTGGCTGGGTGCATCGGCCATCCTGCCGATCATGGCCATGCAGGATAAGGAGGCTAGGCTACTGAAGGCCGGTGTGAGCCGGACTGGCGTGATCGCGGCCATCGCACCGACGCAGAACTTCGTGAACAACCAGCCGGTGGCTGCAATCACTGTGCGTTTCGCCCAGGCAAGCAGCGAGCGCAGCGTGAGCTTCGAGCAGGTCATTCCTTATGTTCATCTGGCTCAGTTGCAACCAGGCCAACAGGTCCCCCTGCGTGTCGACCCGGCTGACGACCAGCAACTGATCGTGGACTTGCCGCGATTGACTGCAGCGCAGCCTGCGGCGGCAGGAGGCTGAGTGGAAATCGTCAAGCCGCTGCGTCTGGGCGTACTGACCAGGCCTTTTCGCTGGCGCGGTACAGATCAGCTCGGCTTTACCGTTTTCGCGTTGTCCACGCTGGGCGATGAACCGCAGTTGCTGCACGAGCAGGCATTGTGGGAATTGCTTGCCGACGAACTGGATGATGATCTTGTGTTCGACCTTGGCGTACCGAAGGCACATGCCGAGTACCTGGTTTCTGGGTATGCCTTTGGCGTGCATCAGCATGCGCCTGGTGTGTGCCTGGTCGGTGCCGAGGTCGACGACAAGGCCAAGCAGTTGCTGATCCATGGGGATCGCTACTGGCTGGCCGGGCAGGCCAGCGCGCCGCAGCCATTCGAACGCCTGCCCATCAACCGGGCTCATGCCTATGGCGGCCCCGATTACCCGGTCAATCTCCACGGCAGGGGTAGGGCGAATGAGGAGGTCAACGGTGTGTCGGTGCAGCGCGTGCCGAATATCGAACGGTCCGATGAGCCTTTGCGCTCGCCGCGGCAGCAGCCGACCACGGTGGCTGGTTTTGGGCCGACGCCTCCCGATCTGCCACAGCGCCTGGCCAAACTGGGCACACACGACAGGCAATGGTTGGAGCAAGCCTTCCCCGGGTTTGCCGACGATCTGGACTGGAGCGCCTTCAACGCTGCGCCGGACGATCAGCAATGGCAAGGGCGCCCGGCACTCGCACCGGGTTTGCCCTATCGCTTCCTGAACATGCACCCGGAATCCGCCGTAATGGCGGGGCGGTTGCCGCAAGGCGCTGCACGCTGCTTCGTTCGCCGGCACGGCAGTGCCAGTCTGGAAGAGGTCGGTCTACGCCTCACCACGGCGTGGTTCTTTCCGCATCTGGAGTGTGCAGCACTGATTTATCACGGCAGCCTCTCGCTGGCCGACGGTGAGGTGGGGCTGGTAATGCCGGCCTTCGATGCAGGCGATGCGCCTCGCGATCTGGCGCACTTCGAAACGGCGCTGGCCCAGCGGTCGGACCCCGAGGATGGCGACCTCTACGCCTATCGGGATGAGGACCTGATCAGCCCGAGGTTGCTGGGGCCGGGCTTTGACCTCGACGAACTGCCAGTCGACCCGCCGGGGGCCATGGCGCGCTATCAGCAAGGCCGGCTCGATGGGTTGCTGGCAGAGCACTTTGCCGACTTCGATGTCACGCCCCCGCCCGGCGCACCCCCGACCCTACGCCGCCTCGCGGACCTGCCGGTGTTCTCGCGTGATCTGCAGGCGCAAGAGGCGCAATGGTTGGCCGATCTCGACGCACAGCGCGAAGCTTGGCCGGTGCTGCCCAGACCGGATCAGGCGGCGGACAGATACAGCGAGCAAGCGGCGCCATTTGACTACGCAACACAGCTTGCGCTGCTGCACGGCTCCGGCTTTCTTGATGCGCCGATGCCCGATGCCCCGGTAGACCGCGAAACGTTGACTGAACAATTGCGCAACAGCTACCGGCAGTCCGTTCAGTTCTGTGGCGCTGCGCCAAAACTGGACGGCGACGCCGCTGCCAGCCTGCGTCAGGCGGTGATCGCCCGCTATGCACTGGATCGAGACCTACGCGATTTCGACCTTACCGGCGCCGACCTGTCCGGACTCGACCTCTCCAATGCCGACTTGCAGGGCGGCTTGCTCGAAAGTGCCGATCTCACCGGCACCAGGCTGGACGGGGCCAACCTGCAGCAGGCCATTCTGGCCCGGGCGACCCTGCAGGGCACCTCGTTCGCTTCGGCCGATTGCAGCGGCGCCAACTTCTCCTGCGTCAGGGCGGAAGCGGTGGCGTTCCGCGAGGCGATACTGGATGACACCCAATGGTGGCAATCGATCTGCAGCGAGTGCGATTTCAGCGGCGCCCAAATCGGCGGGCAATGGCACGATGCCCTGTTCGTCGACTGCAGCTTCTTGGCGGCCCGACTGCAGGAACTGGAGTGCCACGATGTCGAATGGTTGGGGGCCGATCTACGCGATGCTGTGCTCGTCGATGTTTCGCTGGTGGACAGCCAGCTGCAAGAGGCCGATTTCTCCGGCGCGCAACTGCAGGACTGCAGCTTTACCGCATCGACGCTTGATGGCGCTCTGTTCTGCGGCGCCTCGCTCGATGCCTGCTGCTTTGCGCTCGAATCTACGCTCGATAGCGCCGATTTTTCCGGTGCCACGGTCGCCGATGGCCAGTTTCGTGAAACGTGTATGCGCCGTAGCGCTTGGCGTGCAGCCATCGTGACCGAGAGTGACTTCTCCGGGGCTGACCTGGAAGGCGCGGATCTGGGCGGCATCCAGGCCCCAGGCACCCTTTGGCTGGACACCCGCTTGACCGCAGCCATACTCGATGGGGCCAACCTGATGCAGGGGGTGTTCCAGCAGGCGGATTTGCGGGCGTGCAGCCTCAAGGACGCCAACCTGTTCGAAGCGGACCTCGGCAACGCGTGGATGGATGCAAGCACCGTGCTCGATGGCGTCTTGGCGGAGCGGGTACAGACCTTCCCGCGTAGGCCAGTCGCCAGGGAGCCCGCATGAGTACGCTTGAATTGCTGCTTGCCACCATCCAGGCAGGGGAGCCGGTGATCGGCCTCGACGCACCAGGGCTGGATTGCCACGGTGCCGATCTCTCGGGCGCGCTGTTCATGGGTTGCACCTTTAGCGGTGGCAACTTCGCCTGCGCAGCGCTCAATGACGTGGTATTCAGCGAGTGCCAGCTGGAAAACGCCGATTTCCAGCATCTGGATGCCGAGGGCGTGCAGTGGCAGGGCTGCGCGATGGCGAAAACACGCTTCGATGCGGCCATTCTCGCCGACGCGAGCTTTGTGCGATGCGATCTGACGGCGTTGAGCGCCCAGAATGCGGTGCTGGAAGATGCGCACTGGTTGGAGTGTGACCTGACTGGTGCGCGGTTCAACCAGATGGTGGCCAGCGAACTGGCCTATACCGACTGCGTGCTTGAGCAGGCCGATTTCAGTGGCGCCCGGCTGATCGATGCCACACTGTTCGACCTTGACCTGCGGACCGCTTGTCTTGACGGCGTGGACATGCCTGGGGCTGTGCTGAGTCGGTCTGATCTGACCGGACAGAACCTCCGCGGCCAGCAACTACAGGGCTGCCAATTCACCGAATCCTGCCTCGATGGGACCGATTTCAGCGGCGCCGACCTGACCCAGGCTGTGTTCAAGTCAGCCAGTCTGACCGGGGCAAAGCTGATCGACGTGACCGCTCCCAACGCGCTGTTTCCCGATGCGGATTTGAGCGATGCCGATTGCCGCCACGGGCAATTCAGCCAGAGCGTCTGGGAAGGTGCGCTGTTGGCCAACGCGAATTTTTCAGGGGCGGATCTGCAGATGGCCATGCTGCAGCGTTGCCAGCTGTCCGGCGCCAGCTTCGTGCATGCGCACCTGCAGCATGCGGAGTGCTCCTACACCGATTGCACGGCGACCGATTTCAGTCATGCCTTGTTCACCAACACCCGGTTTCACCGCGCCTTGCTGGCAAATGCCCGGTTTACCAGCCGTTCCGGCGTGATTGAACGCGACGATGCGCTGTGGCAAGCCGAACTGCGCGCCGTGACCGCATCACATCGCTAACCCGCTTTCCGCCCGATCCAAGGAGATTGCCATGTCCGTGAGTCTGCTCGAACCGATCACCGCCACGCCGGCCCAGGCCCTGGGCGTGATCCTCGCCAACCTGGGGGAGGGCATGTTCCTGGTCGATTGCGCCGGGCGGGGTGTCGGCTGCCGCCGCGCGGCGAGCTGCTTGTTGTTGCCGGAGGTCGGCGATACCGTGCTACTGGCAACCGCAGGCACGCAGCATTACCTGGTCGCCGTCATCGAGTGTGCCAGCCATGCAGCACGCATTCAGGTCGAGGGCGATCTCGTATTGTCCAGCGCTCAAGGTGCTGTCCGGATCGAAAGCGCCACCGCCCTGCAACTTGAGGGGGCTCGATTCGGCTTGAACGCCAAGGAGGGCGATGTCCGGATCGAGCAGTTGCGTTTCAGCGGCAAGCGCTGGGAAGGCGCGGTCGGCACGTTGCGTCGCGTCGGGCAGCTTTGCGAAACGCTGGTGGACCGGGTGATGGTCATTGCCAAAAGCAGCTTTCGCCGCGTAGCGCAGATCGAGCAAGTTCGTGCGGCACAGCTCGATTACGAGGGGAGCGCGCGAGTGCGCATCCGGGGCAAGTACACGGCAGTGACCGGCCGCGATGTCATCAAGGCCAAGGCACGCCAGGTTCATATCGGCTAGGAGGACAGATCGTGTTCATGAATACCCAGCAGAAAGGCAAATGCCTGGCGTTTCCCGATGTCTGCAAGACGCCCCCGCAGATGCTGCCCATCCCCTACCTCAACCAGGCCGATGCC
Organism: Chitinolyticbacter meiyuanensis; assembly: GCF_008033135.1. Taxonomy (NCBI): domain Bacteria; kingdom Pseudomonadati; phylum Pseudomonadota; class Betaproteobacteria; order Neisseriales; family Chitinibacteraceae; genus Chitinolyticbacter; species Chitinolyticbacter meiyuanensis. The sequence continues at coordinate 2,503,135 of NZ_CP041335.1, read as the reverse complement.
AAGATGTCCCGCCCTGGTTGCTACCACGTGCTGGTTAACCGCATGCCCGCGCACAACATGGGTACGATGACCTTCATTACGACCGGCGACGTGCAAGGCGCCCTGGGCGGCATCATCTCCCAGCGCTTCATGGCGCAGTCGCGTTACGTCACCGGCGCCTTCACCGTACTGCTGAAGAACAAGCCGGCCACCCGCCTCACCAGCATGACCCTGCAGAACAACAACAACGCGCCCGGCATGCGCATCATGCCCAGCCAGAACGTGGTGTTGCTGCTGGCGCCATGAATCTGCTCGAGATCGAAGCGCCAACACCGGTTGATGTGCAGGCGCCTTGGCGCGAGGAAGTGTTGTTCCTGCCGTCGCGGGATGATCCGCCAGTACGACTGGTCACCACGCTGTATCTGCCCGCGACAGGCGCCGGGCCCTTTCCCTTGCTGGTGTTCAACCATGGCAAGCCGTACGCCGGCCCGGCCAGTGTACGTTGCGAACCCACGGCACTCGCGCGCGCGATGACACAGGCCGGCATTGCCGTTGCGGCGCCCAATCGCAAGGGCTTTGCCGATTCCGGCGGGCGGCATGTCAGCCACTGGCGCAATCCGCTGTCCGCTGCGCTGTGTTGCGCACAGGATATCGCCGCCGCTGTCGATGGCCTGAGCCGTCATCCCGAGATCGATGCGAACCATATCGTGGTCGCCGGGCATTCCTACGGTGCCCTGGGTACACTGGCTTATGGCCGCCAGGCATCTGCCGGCGTAACGGCAATGGTCAACTTCATGGGCGGCCTGCGTGCAGAGCACGAGGCGGGTTGGCAACAACCGTTGCTGGAGGCGTTCCGCTACTTCGGCAAGCGCACCCGCAAGCCCGCGCTCTGGTTCTACGCCCGGAACGACAGCTTCTGGCACATTGACGACGCGCGGCAGTTCCACGCGGCATATGTTGCATCGGGGGCTGAAGCGGAATTCATCGATCTCGGCACCTTCAAGGAAGAGGCCCACTATCTGGTACTGGACGAGGAGGGCGTCGCGCTGTGCGCACAGCGCTTACTCCCGCTCTTCGAACAACACGGCATTGAATCGGATCATCGCACGGCCTAGAGCCGTCGATACCGCCGAAGCCCTATCGCATTCGCCCCACAGGAGAACCAAGATGGTCAGCAAGAACACGATTTGCCTCTGGTACGACGGTACCGCGCTTGATGCTGCAAAGTTCTACGCCGAGACATTCCCCGACAGCGCCGTGCATGCGGTCCATCGCGCGCCCGGTGATTATCCGGCGGGCCAGGAGGGCGATGTGCTGACAGTGGAGTTCACGGTGATGGGCATCCCTTGCCTGGGCCTGAACGGCGGGTCGGCGTTCAAGCACAGCGAGGCGTTTTCGTTCCAGGTGGCCACCGATGACCAGGCCGAGACCGATCGGTTGTGGGATGCCATCGTCGGCAACGGCGGGCAGGAAAGTGCCTGCGGCTGGTGCAAGGACAAGTGGGGGCTGTCGTGGCAGATCACGCCACGGGTATTGACGGCCGCGTTCACCGATCCGGACCGGGCTGCCGCCAAGCGTGCTTTTGAAGCGATGATGGACATGACGAAAATCGATATCGCCAAGATCGAAGCTGCATGGCGCGGGTAGGTATCAACACACAAGCAAGTGGCGGCTGGATTGAGACGCCAGCCCGCTGGAGCTTGGCTTTTTTACAAACAGCGAGAAGCCCCCTTGAGCCTGCACTGCCTCAGCAAGGCGCGCTTACGTCGCCTTACTTATTAGGTAACTTACCGCGGCGCGCTACTGGATTCAGAGCCGGGCGGCTTTGGTGCCTGCATGGCAACCATATCTACAGGTAGAGTGGCCGGCCCTGCCTGTTGATGACGATGGAGAATCTATGGATCCGCGAGCGCTAAGGCGTAGCTTCATAGCGGGGTTGCTCATCGGGCTGAATGTAGTGTGGCCGATCCTGTCCACGCTGCTCGTGCTGATGGTTGTGCTGGGTCTGGCCATCGGCCTGATCGAAGGTTGGACGGTGCAGGAGTCGGTCTACTTCTCGTTTGTCACCGGATTGACGATTGGTTATGGAGACTTGGTGCCCCAAGACGCTGCTCACGCGAACGCTCGCCATGGTGATTGGCGCCTGCGGCATCCTGGTGACCGCATTGGTGGCTGCCGTGGCCGTGAAGGCACTGACGGTGGCACGCGAGGAATCACCTCCGCAGCAGGGTAGCGATACCGATTAATCTCGCAAACCGGCAGACAATATAGTGGTGGCCATGACTTGCTTGCAGTCATGGCCACGCAGTTAATTGCGTTTCGCCGTTTGGGCTCTGCTCAAGGCGCGTATCCGTTAGTGCAGCTTGAACTGTACTTTTGCTTCGCCGTAGCCCTGCAGAAACTGCAGTACATTTGCACGACCCGGCTGGGGCTGAGCCTTCACATACTGGTTGAAGAAGGACAGCACCGATTCGTTGACGATGGTGCGCATGGTTTCGCCCTTGATCGGGCCCAGAAATTCCGAGGGTTTGAAGCGGGCGGAGAGCACCGTGCTGTCGGTGATGTCACCGTGCAGGCTGCCCTTGATCGAGACGTAATAGGCATCGCTGCTGGCCTTGTCATAGATCAGGTCATAATCCTTGTGCACCCAGCTCTCGGTGGCCATCAGCAGGATGGGTTTGTTGAACTGATGATTTGCCGTCAGGTAGTAATCCTGCCCATCGATATTGGCTGCAGCACGAATGGATGGATTGTCGATTTCGCTGAGGTATTGCAGCGATGTCGTGCCGCCGTAGGATGTGCCCAGCAGGCCAATCCGCGATAGATCCAGCCGGTTGGCAAATACACTGCTGCGGTCGGCGTTGAGCTTTTCCAGCTCGGCCAGCACGAAGCGGGTGTCGTCCTGCCAGATTTTCAGCTGCTTATGGTCGCCCTCGCATTTGGCGAATGCCTCATAAACCTGCTGCTTCACACTGGCATTCAGCGGCTGATCCTTCAGCTGCGCCATCAGGCCATTAAGCTCGTCGAGCGTGATTCCACCGTCGAAATCGTGTGCGCGCTTGTTCCAGTCAATACGGATCTCCTCGCCATTGGCCATCGTGACCAGGGAGTGCTGGTGAGTGTGGCCGATGACCACCACCGCATAACCCTTGCTGGCGAGGTCTTCATACAGGAACTGGCTGGATTCGAGGTTGGATGCATAGCCGGGCGAGAACACCAGTACCGGGAACGGGTTTTCCTTTTCGGCCAGTTCGGCATTGAGCCGGCTTTGGCTTGGCTCATTTTTCAGCCAGTCGTCGCCAGGCGATCCAGTAATGGCTTTCTCGCTGTGGTACCAGTGGTGCAGCACCGGCTTGGTCGTGCTCTGGCTGGCCGGATACCAGATTTTGACCATCAGTTCGCGCAGGCGCGGCGTGTCAGCCAGCGGGTCGATGCGGTTCTGGTCGGTAAAATTGAAGGTCCGCACGCCGATCTTGTAACTCTCGGCATCCAGCACCGTGAGCACCATCGGGGCGCTGGCAACGCTGCCTTCCGCATTCAACGATACGGCCTTGTATACATAGCTGCCCTTGCTACGGCCTCGTACCGGCAATTGGACGGTTTGCGTCGCAGCGGGGTTCAGACTCTGACTGGCAATCAGTACATCATTCTCGTACCAATCCACGCGGCTGGCGTGGCCCGATTTCAGGGTCAGCGTGTAATCGCCATCCTGTGCTGCGCCGAGCAGTTGCCACGACGACCAGCTCTTCGGCAATGGAGGGGTGTTTTGGCTCCACCATTTGGCGCGATATTCCTGCCCTTGATACGTAATGACATTGCCGGCTACATAGGCAATATTCGATTTCCACTCGGCAGCTTGGTTATCGTGACTCAAAACCGGCGTAAGCGGTACTGCAGCCAGTGCAGGGAAACACGCCGCCAGCAGCAAACCACCGAACATCGGGGCGATCAATTTCATCGTTGTTGTCTCCATCCAGAATGCGCCGAAGCGCTTATTGTTTGAATCCGACACCTTCAGGCAGCAGATCCACTGCGAGGTTGGCGGTGTTGCAAGCACCAACCTCTTCACCACTTTCGTATTGGCGAAAGCGATCGACTTCCCGGCCTTAGGCAAGCAAGTCGTCCGTTCTAACTGAACGCACGACACCGTTGCCTTTGGGTTGTGGCACAGCGAGTGAACAGCAGAGGTTCACCAAGACCAGGCCGGTGGGGTTTCAATCGATCGCATCAAGCCGCTTAAACCGATCGGTCAATAGCAGTCGCCCAAGTTGCTCCATACATTCCAGCTCTGCTTCGCCGGGCGCTCACCCACATTCCACCATTTGGCTTGCATGATCTGTTTTTTGAAGGTTACTCTGCTGCCTCCCTGGTAAATCTGTTTTTTATTCCATTGCTGACTTGGGCATTCCGGCAACAATCTATCGCGCTGATTGCCCACGCCCAAATTCATGGCATTCAAGATGTCGCCATTGTCCTGCCCCAATTGCCAAGCAAAAATACCTGCCAGATTGTTGCTGACAACATATTTGCCCTTCCTCTCGACATCGCGCGGATCGTCATAGCCGATATAAGTTTTTTGCGCGTCGTTCCAGAGATAATGGGCTTGAAGCGCCGGATCGTAGCGCACGGCATAACCATTGATGCCCACGCCTTTGTTGCCGATGTGGCTTTCGTACAATTCAGAATAGGATTGCGCGCCACCCCAGCCCAAGCCGGAAGCATCGCCGGTGCCTGTCATCGGATTGGCAGGATCAGTCTGGTCACTGACGTTTTGCCAACCCTGCGAAAACATGGCCGTCCCAATCACCAGCTTATTGGCAGGCACTTGAGACAAATACTCCTGCACGGTGCCATCCACACAGAATTCGCTGTAGCTGGTGCACTGCAGTGCAGTGTGATGACCAACATCATTCGTCCAGCCGCCATAAAGACCATACGTCATGAGCAGGATGTAATCGACCGAAGGCGCCACCCGATCGTAAGGCAGATTGCGCCAATTGATGCCCCCCGTCGGCACTGCAGTGGTCAGCAGATATTGACGTCCGGTTTCCTGGCCCATGGCATTTAGGGCTGCACGCAGCTCCTGCATCAGAACCACATAATTCTCTGCATCAGCCGAACTGCCCAACTGCACGCCATCCTGCCCCATGTTATCGGTTGGGTGCTCCCAGTCGATGTCATAGCCGTCAATATCCGGGTGCTGCTGGAGGTACTCAATCAGCGAACTGATGAACACGGCTCGCTTGGCCGGATCGCCAGCCAGGTAATAGAACGAATTCGATCCCCCCCAACCACCAAGGGCATAAGTAATCTTCAGGTGCGGATAACGCTCCTTGATTTCACGGATTTTTTCATAGGCCGCCACATCGGGCGTGCTGTCATTGACCGCCAGGCGGAAATCACTGCCTTCTGCACCCTTGCTGTTGCGGTTACTATCACAAATTGCCTTGTCGCCACTGTATTCACCAGGACCGCACAAACGCAAAAACGCATATACCAGATGCGTCAAGTTGCTGCCCGGCAATTCATCGGCGGTTTTATCGCCATAGTAATAGCTCATGACGACCTTGCCCGAAGTCTGCTTGAATGGCTGCGGCTTGCCGGCAAAGTAGTTGAAACTGTCGTCCGCATGCACGCTGCCCATGCCAACCAGCAGGGCTGTCGCGATCAGGGTTTTTTTCATGTTGTTTCCTCCATCCATAATTCATCGAGGCGCTTATTGTTTGAAGCGACGCCCTAAAGCACCGAATTCGCTGCAAGGTTGACGATGCTAGAATCGCCAACCTATGCACCAACAACAAAGTGATCGACTGACCTTTTGGCAAGCAAGTAGTCCGTTGCAATTGAACGAAAGGAACCGTTGCTCTTGTCAATCTCACCAAACCACTCAAGCAGAAGATTGGTCAGTAGCAATCACCCAGATTGCTCCATACATTCCATGACTGCTTGTCGGGGCGCTCGCCCAGATTCCACCATCGGGCTCGCCTGATCTGCTTGTTGAATGCCACGGTATTGCCGGCGTGATAGACCTGCTTTTTGTTCCACTGCTCATTGGGGCACTCCGGTAGCAGCTTGTCTCGTTGATTGCCCACGCCCAGATTCATGGCATTCAGGATGTCGCCATTGTCCTGACTCAGCGCCCAGGCCATTACGCCGCCCAGCTTGTTCGCGACAGCCAGCTTGCCTTTTTGCTCCACGTCGCGCGGATCGTCATAGCCGATAAAGCTCTTGCTGGTTTCATTCCACAGATAATGCGAGCCGATATTGGCGTCATAGCGCACTTCATAGCCGTTCAAGCCCTGGCCCTTGCTGTCAATCTGGTTGCCATACAACTGCTTGTAGAGAAACTCGCCCGGGCCCATATCGAGGCCACCGAAGTTTTGTACCTCGCCCTCGCCGGTCATCGGATTGGCCGGGTCGCTCATATTGGTCACATTGGTCCAGCCACGGGCATACATCGCTACGCCCAGTACGATTTTTTCGGCCGGCACCACGCTCATGTAGCTTTGCATTGCCTTTTCCAGGCAAAACGGCGCGTAGCTGGTGCATTTGATATTGGTGTGATGTCCAACATCACTCGACCACGAACCGGCATAGTCGTAACTCATCACATAGACGTAATCCACAAAAGGATGAACCTGATCCAGTGGCAGGTTCAGGTAGCCTCCTAGAGGGATGGCAGGGAATCGTGAAAAAAACAGCCGTTATTGATCTAATATCATGATTTTTATGTGGTATTTCGATGTTGCGCCGGAGTTTTTTGAGAAGCTCTATGGCAGGTGCCGGCTATAGTCCGGGGCACGCGGAGAAGCAGCGAGCGACCATGTAGTTTCGTGCAGACTGCTTCGCCAGCGCATTCAGTTCTCCGACCACCTCGCGAGTAACGACCCCGTCGGGGTTATCTGCGACGAAACAACAGGTCGGAGAAATCGGTAAGACGAGGTTTCCACCGAAGGTGTCAGGTAAAACGAACTCACCTGCCTCGGCACGAACGATGCCCCATCGCTTCCCCGCCAGTTCGCAGACATGAAAATCGAGCATCCTCATCAACGCCGGCCCTGCAAGCATCCGGCCAGCAACGACACCCTTCGAATCAGCGACGATGATCCCGTAACGCTCAAGCTGGTCCATCTGGTCTGCGGACACGTTTCTTTCGGGTGTCACGCCGGCTAGCTGCAGGTCAGCCATCGGTTCGTGGGCAAGATGCGTGCGCGCTCGCCATAGCGCAAACATCTCTGAAATCGTTCGGTGGCGAGCTTCGTCCAGCGCCGTCGTCGCGCCGCGAAGAACACTGGCGACAATGATTCCAAAACGCCGCTCAATATCGTGCATCGTCGCAGCTTCGGAACGTTGATCCCAATGGCGAGGCACGGTGAAGACAGCATGCTTGGGCGGGCGCCGCACGATGCGCTCCGTACTCAGATCCCTCACTTCCACTTGGCCATCCGCACCTGAAAAACGCTTCAGGAGTGACTTGGCGATCACGTGCTGGTCCACAGTGATCTGCTTGGCCTTCGGCCTGGCTGCGGCTGGCGTATCCATTCTCCAATTTTGCGGGCACGGCGACCCGTTCACAACTTAGGACCATGCCCTGACTGCGCTGCCATATCTGTTACTGGCCGCATGCCCGTTGATCATGTCTTCATGCATAGCGGCCGTGGCCGCAACCTACGTACCGAGCACAAGCGCCATGAGGGATGAATCGCCGGTCCGTCCAGCGGGCGGGAGGTGGCCCTGTACCGCTCACCTCCTGCGGAGCCCCATTTATAGGATGCGCATTTCGAAATTCAGCGGGCGCAATTCACGCTCGAAATCCAAGGTATAGTCGCCGAAGCGATTAATGTGACGGTGCCGAAACGGTGCCAACCCACCGAGGATATCGGGTTTAAGGTCTGCGCCGCTTTGCTTCATTTTTGCGAGGGCCTCCGTCATCCCGACCACATTATGCAAAATGAGCATATTTGCCACCAAGTGGCTGTATTTGATCAATTTACGCTGCTCGTGCCTGATATTCTCCGCGATCACGCCCTGGCCACCGAAGAACACCCATTTGACGAATTCATTGAATTGTTCGCTTTTGTTCGTCGCAGCGCTGATCGTTTTACGAAATTCGACGTCTGAAATATAACGAAGCAGAAATTGTGTTCGTATCGCCTTACCCAGCTCTTTAAAGGCAACGTACATCTTATTTTTGCGGCTGAAGTTGCCCAGTCGTCGAAGGATGGTGGACGGAGTGATCTTCCCAACTTTAATGGATACGGCCACTCGAAGCATGTCAGGCAGGTGCGTCTCAATCAATTTCCAATCGATGGGCTCACCGAACAGACAGTCGATGTTTTCGTACCTCGTTGTGTTGTCCGGCCGAAACAGCGTCAGATCCTGTACGCCCCGGATGCGCGGCATTAGACTGATGCCCAACAGATGGGACAACGCAAAAATGGGATAGCTTTGGGCTTGCGTGTCGCCATGCACAGTATTGGGCTTGATATCGGATTGGTTCTCCCAGAATCCATCCAGGATGTACACGCCTTCGTAGACACCGCAAGGAATGAATCGGCTAAACAGGGCGATGTATTTGTCCGATACATGGTAGTAGCCGATGCCGCCATAACCCCCATACCTAATGTGATACTCGGAGAGCAGATTTTCTTCGTAAACGCTCCATTTGGTGCCGTCGGCGGATGCTGTCTCACCGCTCCCCCAGTATCCGGGGAGTTCGAACTTGTTGTAGGCATTGATCACCTCAACAATGGCCCGATCGAGGAGCTCTTCATTGACATATTTCAAATTTAGCCAGGAAATTTGCCGCCTGTTGAAGCTCTTGATAGAGTGCGCCGTTTGCACGGGCCCCAAGTTGCAGCCATAGCAAAAAAGCGTGGTGACGAACCGCATCATTGGGTCCTCCAAACGACTTTCGGTGCCAGCGAGCGGCCGAAAGTGTTTGTGCAAATCAAGCCACCGCGTGGCATCAATCAGCGCATCGACAATACTGATGTTTTGCAAGGCATCCGAAATGGCTTCATCCAATGCCGCGACCGTCGCATTGATTTCGGTTCGCGTTGCACGTTTTAGTACCAATCGCCCGTCGACAATATCCGCGCTGGTGTTTTCCGGAAAATTATGGTCGATTTCGTTGGAAAGCGTGGCAAGCTGTTTTTTTAGTGCTGCGACGAAGACCTCCGGGTCTGCTTCAATCCCCGTCACATTGGCATAGTCAGCCAGCTCTTCCAGGAACACTTCCTCGCTGACCAATTGCTCTCGGTAATCGTCATAGCGCTCGCTGTCCGCGATGTACAGATCTCCAGAACGGATTTCGTCCTTGATCTGCGACAACACCGCTAGCTCAAAGTACTTGCGGTCGACCTTGGTGACAGGGCCGGAGACGGGTTTGACGAGCACGAGCTTGCGCCAATGGCCGGTGAGCCATGCACAGTCGTCCAGCGTGATGCCCAGTGCACTCAGTTCGGTCTGCTGTGACTTTGATGAGCGCAGTAAAAATAAAACCTCAATGAGTTTTTCCATTGAGGCATCCTGACTGGTTGAGCGCAAAGCCATAATCTCTAGGCAGTTCAGGAGCAACGAGCGGTTTTTTTGATACGGCCTAATCAAGAACGGCAGGTGATTGCGCCCCGCAAATGCCATGTGGGCCTCGCAGTCAGCGAGTAGCAGTTCTGGGTCCATGATCAAGGAATGGGTAATGGCGTCGATCCGTTGCGTGTCGGTCCCCTCTAGGCGAAAACCGTCAAGCAGGTCCTTGAGCTGGCCGATCAGCATGTCGGCCCGCTTGGCATGTTCAAGCTGATGCGCGATGAGCTGCTGCTGTGCAGTGTTTTCCATCTTTTGCATCAAACGCACAAACAAGTCAGCTGCATCATCCAGGGTCTGGCTGTACTGCGATCGAATGAAGATCGTCGCTAAAGCGTAGCGCTTTGCTGGCTTGAGCTCCGCAACCTCGGCAGCGTTCAGCGCTCGCGCCATGTAACGGAAGTGGCGTAGTTTCGGTACCGGAATTTCAATGAGGGGTAGCTGTTCAGCAAGTTGTTTCATTTGCCGGATATGCTGCAAGTAGCCTCGAACCTCCTTGCTGGTCGGCTTCTTCGGCTCTCGCTTTAGCGTATGCCAGCCGCTATACGTGCTTCCGCTTGGTGTTTTGAGCAGCTCGTCGATTAGCACTTTGGCCGAAGGCGTGAGCGCTTCAGTGATGCGGACAAAGTACTCATTGTTGATGCTGTCACGCGCGCTGTGCGCCATCCGCTGCAGCACCGTAAACCCTGGTAGTTCGTACCGGTGACGAACCAGCTCCTCGAGCATAACGTTGATGATGTCGGGAACAGTGTTCTTTGTTTCAGCCGCTTCCTCCGCAACCGAGCGCAGCCAGGTCTTCCCCGCATCATCAATCACGCGCACATTGAGATACTGACGGAGCGCGGCGACGTGAACGCGTTTCGAACCGCTGGTGTCATAGTCGTTGAGCTGCTCTGCCGGCGGCATCTTGAGTAGGCCGAACGCCTGAGCAATGTGACGCTTAATAGGCTCAGGAACGTCTCGCAGCAGGGTGAAGAACCCGAGGCGCTGGAAAAGCTTCAGATGAATGAGCACGGCAAACCGAGCTAAAGGGCGCTGAGCAACCTGGTTCGCAAACGCCACCTCTGCCTCGGTCGGCGTGTAGATGTCCCTCAGCTCTTTGAGGCTGAGATTGGCTTTCAGGCGCGGATATGCGGTCTCGGATAGCGTCGTCATGTACCACCTGCAGGGAGCGTTGGTCGACGAGCGCGCCACATTCTTTCATCAGGCTAACTCCAGTAGCGCCCTCCTGCGCGATCATGAAGCCTAACCTCCAGAAAGCAATGATGGTTGTCGGCTATCCGGTACATTTCGTCGATCAGGTGGTAAATCTCCTCTTCGACAAGCTCATCGTTCTCCTTCTCAATGAGCAGACGGAACTTCGTCCCTTCTTTGTCGAGGCGGGTCATACGATGAGGAGCCAGGCAAATCTCTTCAATGAGCCGTTGCGCCTGCGGCTGGCCACGCACTTGGCTGTTGTAACGGGCAAGCTTGATGGTGGCCTCGACTTCAAGCGTGTATCGAGGAGGTAAAGGTGCAGGTGCGGCGGCCAGCGGAGGCGCGGTAGTCGATTCCATGGCCAATGGAGCAGCCCCCAGCGGGACAAGGGGATCGGTGCGGACATTGGTTTCAACGGGCAGCGCCGACATCGCAAAAACATCACTCGCGTCGATGTAGCGCATTGCCGATGCCACGTCGCGCCACCCGACGTACTTCATGAGTGTCTTCAGATCCCAGCCATTCCCAGCCGCCCAGTTCGCGAACCCTCTCCGCAGCGAGTGCCCGCTATACGTTGTGGCGGCATCGACGCCGCTGGAGGACAGGATCTGGCGCAAGATCGGAATGAGGCTGTTAGCGTGCAAACCAGCCGAGCGGATGTTGCCGTGACGGTCAACTGCGCGGAACACAGGCCCCTCTTTCAGCCCCGACAACGAAATCCAGTCCTCGTATGCCGCGACGGGGCACAGTGTGGCGAGGGCAGGCACTTTGAAGGTCCGACCGGTGGCTTGGCGATCTGCCTTGCTATACGGCAGGAAGATCTGCAACCCCTTGCCAGGGACCACCACCACGAAGTCGATCGCAATCCTGGTCAGCTCCTCGCCCCGAAAGCCGCGCCAGAACCCTAACAGCAGGAGTGCCTTATCGCGGACGAGCCGCCGCTCGGCTGCCACGTCGTGCGCTTCCTGCGAACGCACGATCCCGGCGTCGAGCCACTGCACCGCTTGCGTCAGCATCTCCAACTGCAGCGGGTGAGCCTGCTTCGCGACCATCGGGTGTCGCATCTGGATACCCTTGAGCACCTTGCGGACCACGGTCGCTTTCGTGGGATCTGGGAACCCCTGCTCCTGGTGCCATTTCGCCAGTGCAGCCAAACGTTGCTTCAGCGTCGAGGTCGCGAGCTCGCCGGCATAGTCGGCTAGGTAGCGCGCGATGCTGTCCGGCGTGGCGGGCAGCAAACCCTTCCATTCAACTTCAAAATGGCGAACCGCGGACTCGTAACTGCGGCGCGTGTTGTCACGCTCTGCTGCTTCGAGGTAAAGGTCGACCTGACTCACTCATGATCCTTTTGCCGGAATGGGCTTGCGTCCCGGTACGCTCAGCATCCTATCTGACCGCGACGACGGACGGGTGCGAGAGCATGCAATCAGCCGGTCGCAGCAGCGTCCCGATGAGCTTGGTGCAGTCGTCAGTCAGCGCTCAAGCAGGGCATTGAAGGTTCTAACCACCAACTCTGCCCGGTCCAGTGTTTCGTTTACTTCGGGCGTGGTCGCATCGAGCATCTCACCATTTCGTACCAGCCACGCCGCTGGCGCAAAGTGATCGAGCATCTCAATGGTTTCAGGCAATAGCTTGAAGTAGGCCTCTGCCTTTTTGATCAGCCGCGAAGTGGTTTCATCCGCCGCATCCAATTTCGTTGTCGATAGCGTATGTTCCGCCGGCAGCGAATAGGTGTGGTTCAAGATCTCGGCGAAAAGCCCAGGCGCAAACAAGTCCTCGATATCCGCCTCTGGCCGATCGAGCAGCTCGGCAACCGTATGGAACTGTCCTGCCTTCAGGATTTGTGACTTTCGCAGATCTTCAATCTTTCGTTTATCACCGGCAGCTTGATCGGACAACACTGCAATGTTGAGAGCGTTTCCCGCAAAGAGCTTCGCAAAAGAGTGAATTTTGTCGATACCACCAGCCGGACATATCACCCAACGAGGGTCCAAGGTTGCCCGGTTTCGCCGGCGGAGCGCGTCGCTCAGCGCTTGAATGTAAAGGATGTCGCCTGGCCCTTCCACCAGAAGCGTATTCTCCCCGACAAAAAGGGACTGCGTTAGGTCGTACCCGAGCGCGGCTTGTAGTGGGAACAAGGTGTCGGGATCTTGCGTCAGCACATCCTCGCGAACTTTGGTCCCCAGGGGGGTACGCCTGCCATTCTTTATTTCGATGATGTCTTGCACGACGCGGATGGAGGCCAGGTCGTCCGCTGGCACCATAAAGGGTGAGTGAGTGGAATAGATAATTTGGTGATGGGGAGCAAGCTTTTCCTTAAAGAACCGAAGCAGATCCCCTTGTGCCTTGCCGTGCAATGTGAGCCCCGGCTCGTCAAGCAGAAGGATGACCGGGTTCGGCTCGTTTTTGACTTGGGCAAACTTCACCAGGAACGAGAAAAACCAAACAAACCCGGCGCTGCGTTCGGAGAAAGGAGTGTCAACACGGTGTAGCGAATTGAAGATGCGCGCACGAGCAATGGAGCCTTCATTGAATGGGGCGGGATCACCTGGCATACCTGCCGCGACTCGCACCTCCACCAAGAGATCTGGGTTTTGCGTCCAATACTCGAGAATTTGATCGGTGATCTTGTTCGAGGCGGCTTGGAGCACCGCGTTATATGTTTCGTATGTATTTTGGCTTAGCAACTCGTCGAGCGAGATGCCAGCATATTCGAGGAACTCCAAAAACAGCTTTTTGCCGCGATGCTCGTCTCGGTTCAGCAGGCCTTGACTTCTTAACTGCTGAATTTGGTTAAATTGAACAGTGCCGTCCATTCGGTCATAAGCTGCCACGTACATGAATTTCGGCAGTCGCGCCTCGAGATAGGAATTCAGTTGCTGCGTTGCAGTGCCTTTCTCCTCAAGATGGGTTTTCAGCCTTTTCTGAGCATCCGTCGGTTCCTCAAGTTTTTTTAACGCCGTGATTAACTCATTTGTAGTTCTTGCCTCAACCAAAGCAGCAATTTCTTCACCGCTGAGTGCGAATGTCGAAAACAAGTGATCGAAGACAACACCAAAGTTGATGGTATGTTCGAACTGCAAATCGCCGCCATACTTACGCGTCACTTTGAAATTTGGACTCGTCAATGCATCCACGCCCAAGAACTCACTCACCTCCGCCACTTCATCGTCGCTTAAAGTCCACTCCGTTGCGACAGCCAAGGCTTCGCTTTCGTTGTGGCGCTCCTTGTATGAAGCGAGGCGTCGTCTCGGATAGTCCCGTTCTTTCTCGAACGTTGCTGGTGTTAATGGGTGTGGATTTAAAGCTGCAAGTGCGCTTAAAAGTGCACTTTTGCCCGCTTCATTCTTGCCGACCAAGCAGACCACCTGGCCTGCATCAAATTCACCGCTGTCTTCAACCGAACGAAAATTAGTGACATGCACTTTAACGAGTTTCAATTATCCTGCCCCTAGCGAGAATCTCTTGCATGGCCGAAACTATTGTGACGGCTACTTGTGACCGAGCAAATCGAAGCGTACGTAAAACTCGATGGGATCATCTGCAACCTTGAAGCAGTTCATGAGCTCTGGAGGGATAGGAATGAAGATCCTGTTCTTCGTAACTATCGTCGTGGTTATCAACGGACAGCCGCCCGCAGCTCCCGCATTCCTAGCACCACGAAGTTCTATATCGTAGTAAAGATTTTGAGGCGAGTTGGCCAACCCGAACAGAAATACGATGCGCCGCCCGGCCCAAGCAACCTGTGTCGAATGTGGCCACGTAAAAAAAACCCGCTCCAACTGGAACAGGCGATCGGAGAGTGCCAGGAACATGCGGTGGTTGTTCAGCTGAGCGACCTCCTTGTCCGTGGTCAACAGCCGTTCCCTCAACTCCCTGTCGAGTCGAAGAATTGGAGACCCTGCAACAGGAGCAAAGATGGGCTGGACCGGTTCCGGACTTACCGCTGCATTGACCACATCGTTCAGGACATTTTCGACGCTGCCGACAACATCGCTACTGACCCGCTGTGTCTGGGCGGAGCTTACCTGAGTGGCAGCGGCAACGGAATCTCGCGCACCGTCAGATGACGAAAATTGAGTCAGCTGACCTTATGTCCCAGCGCTGTGGCCAATAACACCAAGCCCCTTGACGTCAGCCCAGCTTATTGCCGGCCCACTTCATCGGCTCTTCCAAGTCGACAGGTGAACGCTAGGTGCCATCCACGGGCGGTAACCTGCTACTCAGCCCATTGATCAACTGCTGCCGGGTATCTCGATCAAGTCGATGAAGCATAAGAATCAAATCGGCGAGCTCGTCGTCCGGCTCGTAGAGGTAGGAAACAGGCGCGTTCAGAGCAGCTGCCAAGTGAGTTGCCATCTGGAAGTCGGGCTCATGTTTACTACGCTCGTACTGGTTGATCCGGGCGCTGGCTGAGAATTCGTCCACCCCGGCCAGCACGCCCAGCCGCTCCTGGCTGAGCTTGGCCGCTTTCCGCAACGTCTTCATCCGCTTGCCAAATGGACTTGTGTCCGACATCACTCAGCTTCCCGAAGAAAGCTAAGAGATTCTGAGTTTGTGCTTGACCCAACACTAAGGATTCCTTAGTTTTTGCACCTATTCAGTTGACATGCGCGCTTATGGGCGCGTGGTCATACGCGCATAGGCCAGGTCTGGCCGCAAACAACGAGGAGTCCGAAAGTGGAGTTTCTGCAAACCCGTAAGTCCTATCTCGTGATGGTGCTGCTCTTCCTGCCGGTCTGGTCGATCAGTGGGCTTATTCTCGGGGTGGTGATGAGCTTTGGTCTGACTCAGAACGGCAGCTGGCCCTTGTTCTGGATCGGATGCGCCATCCCACTACTCTGCGTTCTGCTGTTCGTCCGCTTCATCCGCAGCAAGGCGCGCTCGATGTCCAATGAGCTGGCGTCAGAGATCGTGACGCCGACTACCGACTACTACCACTACACCAACGTCAGTGCGATCGCGGTCGATGTCGCCAATCGCCTGATCACCGTGCATACCCTGCCACCGGGTGGAAACCGGAAGAAGAAGGCGCGCTATCAGTTCAGCATCGACAAGATCCGGCGCTATCGTGCCGAGAAGCCCGGCCACACCTCGTATGAAACGGCCAGCATCGACCCGATGCACCAGTCCTTTGCCTATGCTCAGAGTGCGATGTCGGGCGCTCAGGCCTGGCGCAATACCGGCCTGGTGCTGGAGCTGGATGACCTGATGCGGCCTGAGCTCTTCGTGCGGATGGAGTTCGAATCTGCCCGTCGCTGGTTCATGGTGTTCGATAAGCTGAGTGAAGGCACACTGGAACGGCAACGTGCGCCGTTCCATTTCCAATAGGCGAGTTCGGCCCATCCTGATCGGGTGCCTTCTCGTGAAGCTTCCGGTCACTGGATAACTCATGACTGCATTGCAGCAGCGTGCCTACGTATTCGTGGCGCAAGCCGAAGGTCCCAAACTCGCCGGCGTGGTGCAGCAACGGGACGGGTACTTCCAGTTCGACTACGCCGACACCTGGCTGGACGAGCCCGATGCCTTTCCGCTTGATCCCCTGCATCTGCCGTTGTCGCGGGCGCCCATCCGTTCGCCTTATCTGTTCGGCGCCTTCATGGATGCGGCGCCGGAGCGCTGGGGTAAGCGTGTCTATGCCGCGATGCACCGGCATGCGCCGCGGAATGAAATCGAGTGGCTGCTGGCTGTGCGAGGTAGCGGCGTGGGGGCGCTGAGGTTTTCCGGGGCCAGCGATCGCGTGCTGGAGCGCCATCCCGTGGCTAGCTTTGACGACCTGGCCGATATCGCTGAAGTGATTACTGAGATCGATGCCGGCTCACCGTTCTCGAAACCGGCCGCGATGCAACTTCTCCGCGGTGGTCTCGGCATGGGTGGCGCACGACCCAAAACCATCATGATGCACCGCGGTCGTGAATGGCTCGCCAAGTTCGGAAGCTGCGGGGATGCACACGATGAAGTGCGCGCAGAGCACGCCAGCCTAGCCATCGCCAGGCAGATCGGCATCCAGGTGCCGGAGACCGAACTCGTCGAGATTCAAGGGCAGCCGGTGTTGCTCGTTGAACGCTTCGACCGGGATGCAGACGGCACACCGCAGCACTATCTTAGCGCGCACACCCTACTTGGGATGCATCGGGTTCGTGAGGAAGACGTGTACGGTCGCTACAGCTATGTGGGAATTGCCGACATCATCAAGCAGGTCTCCACTAGTCCTGAAGCGGACTGCCGCGAGCTATTCCGGCGCATGGTGCTGAACGTGGCGATCGGCAACACCGACGACCATCTGCGGAACCACGGATTTACGTATCACTTTGCCGGAGGTTTTGGGCTGTCGCCGGTGTTTGACGTGGTCCCCCAGCCGCAAAACCAGTTGCACGCGATCGGAGTCGGGCCCCAGGGAAGAGCTTCTTCCTTGCAGAATGCCATCAGCGCAGCTCGCTATTTCCTTGTTTCTATTGAAGAAGTGCAAGAAATCGCGCATCAAATCTCCGCTGCAGTAGGGCGGCATTGAGGCGGTGGAACCTTGGCAGGCGGATGACGTTGTCCGGCAAACCGATACGAAATACTCAGGAAGTCTTAGCCATCTACTCATCAGCATATTTCCATCAAAGGATTTGCCCAATCTTGAACAGTTGAGTCGAACTAAAGAGGGGCTCTTTAAATGCAGCTGCGACGGACGAGCCCAGGTGCGACCCCCTCGGTCCCTATCCGTTTGCCATCACATCCGCTCTCAGCCAAAGCTGGCGTTTGAGTGACCTTCCCCCACGGAGTGAACCACTAATTAGTTAGCGATTTGCTCATGTTGGGGTTGATGGGTTTCCCGATACTGCATCGGGGTCTGGTACTGCAGGGCACTATGCGGCCGGACGTGATTGTAGCCCTGTCGCCAAGATTCGATCATGGTTCGGGCTTGGGCCAGGTTGTGAAACACCGACTGATTCAGACACTCCTCGCGTAGCCGGCCGTTGAAGCTTTCGATGAAGGCATTTCCACCGGTTTGCCGGGCCGGATGAATTGCAGCTTCACCCCATGGCGATACGCCCATTCATCCAGTGCCCGACTGGTGAACTCCGGACCATTGTCGACCTGAATCAGCGCGGGCAAGCGGCCACCCAGGCGCAGTTGCTCCAGTACCCGTGCCACTCTGACACCAGAGAGCGAGTGATCCACTTCGATCCAGACGGCCTCACGATGCCAGGTGTCGATGATCGCCAGCAGGCGAATACGTCGGCCATTCCACAAACTGTCTGCCACAAAATCCATCGCCCAGCGCTGATCAGGTCCGGCTGCCAGCGGCAACACCACGCGCAAGTGACTGGGGCGTTTCTTGCGATGACGTAAACGCAACGACAAGCCTTCTTCACGGTAAAGCCGCTCCACCCGCTTGTGGTTGATACGCCAGCCTTCCCGCTGCAGCAGCACATGCAGCCGCGGCGCACCAAAGCGCCGCCGTTGTGCAGCCAGCTCACGCAAGCGTTGCCGCAACCTGGCATTGGGGTCAGGCGGTGGCTGATGGCGCAGGGTATTGCGCGCGATCTGGACCAATGCACAGGCCCGCCGTTCCGAGATGCCGTGCGCCAGCATCAACTGGCGTGCAACAGTACGGCGTTGAGCGGGCCGGCTCAGTTTTTTGCCAGCACTTCCTTGAGCATCTGGATGTCGAGGGCTTGGTCAGCGACCAGCCGCTTGAGGCGATTGTTCTCGTCTTCAAGTTGTTTGAGGAGCCGTGCTTCGGGGACGTCCATGCCGCCGAATTTGGCGCGCCACTTGTAGAAAGTGGCATCCGAGATGCCGTGTTTGCGGCACAGCTCGACAGCTGGCAGACCTGCTTCGGTCTCTTTGAGGATGGCGATGATCTGTTCATCGGTAAAACGGGACTTGCGCATGCGGGCTCCTTGGCCATCATGCTAACTAATTCTTGGTATAGCTGGGTGGGGGAAGGTCACCGACTAGCGACGAAAAAATCGGTAATATCGGGAGCAGGACTCTAAAGCGAAATGCTATTCAAGATGGGGTGATGTCGGTGCTGCACTGTAGGTGGCACACCATCTCATCTCATGCCCGGCGCGATCTGTTTCTGCTTGGATGTTCCTCTCGAAACACAGGATACGTTCGGACGAGCGGAGCCCCGACGTGCATCGCCAAGTGCGTGCATCGGCAATAAAGTGTTAAAAACGATGCACGTGCATCACCTTGTGATAAGGTTCAGCATGTTCGGATCCTACATTGAGGACAAAATGACTGCCGTCGTGAAGCAGGCTCCAGAAGCTGCCGCCGTACTCACGAACGCGCTGCTACGTGTTGCAACCAGGCTTGGCCTGAACAACGCTCAGCTGGCCGCTGCCATTCGTGTTGATCCGTCACGGGTTTCTCGCATGAACAGCGGCGAGGCCCTGCTTCGTGCAAATGCTGGGGAGTGGGATGCCGCTACTGCGGTCATCCGGATCTATCGCAGTCTCGGCGGGCTTCTGGATGGCAACGAAGCGTTGATGCTGAAGTGGTTCTCGTCCCACAACACCGACTTCGGCAAGGCCCCGCGCGACGTTATGCTGGAGGGGGGCGGCGGCCCGTACCGCGTAGTGGAATATCTGGATTCGTTCCGTGGTCGTTTCTAACGCGCACGTCGACGATCGTCATCTCTGGCGTGCGTGTGAAGGCCAGACCAAGTCGTATGTGGCCGCATTGGTCAACAGCATTAACGAGCTTGATGTCCTGGAGCAGCTGCTTGAAAGCGCGAAACCCCCGATCACTGCGGGGGCTGCGCATCTGCACCCATTGCTGAGCACACCGTACCGATACGCTGAACGCACGCCTGGTGGCTCACGGTTTGTGCGACAGGGGGCGATGGGAGCCATGTACGCAGCCGAACATGCTGAAGCCAGTATTGCAGAGGCCAGCCACTGGCTTTACCACGGGTTTTGGTTGAAATCAGCCGGACTGGAGAACGAGGTCACCAGCCTTCGCCGCTGCCTCTTCGAGTTTGTGGTCAAGGGCGACACCGTCGACCTGCTTGCCACCCCGTACGACGCGGATGCCGCCAAATGGATGCATCCAAGCAACTATGCGCCGTGCCAAGAGATGGGATCTGCAGCAAGAGCTGCGGGCATCCCGTTGATCCGCTACGCGTCTGTGCGTGACGCCCACCATCGGCCAGCGATGGCCGTGATGCACTGGTCTGCCATCGCCTGTACTGCACCACTGGCGATGATAGAGTGGGACGTGTTCGTTGGGCTGGGCCAAGTGGTGTGGACGTCTGTGCATGGGGACGGCAATCGCATCGTTCTGGAAATGTGACTGCGGATGTGTCTGGATCAGAGAGATCGAGCGCAGCTGTAAAAAACCCGGCAATCGCCGGGTTTCCATTCAGTGATGTTTCTCCAAATAGCCGAGTGCTTCTTTCAGGCGCTAGATCATCGCGAGCCAAGCGCGGGGAGACATTCCGATTTTGGCTGCGAACGCACGCGAAAGGGCTGACGCGTTCGCGTATCCGAGTTCTTCGGCCAGCATTTTTATGGGGCGCCCTTCGCGCAGCCGGCTTTGCGCCAGCGCAATGCGCCAGCTGCTCAAATAATCTGCCGGTGTCTGTCCCACTACCTCGCGAAAGGTATTGGCAAACGCCGTGCGCGACATGCCGGCGCATTTGGCCATGCGTTCTAGCGTCCAAGGCTCCCCCGGGGCTTCATGCATGGCCACCAATGCCCGCGCCATGCGGGCGTCCGAAAGGCCGGTTATAAGTCCAGGTTGTATACCTGCCTCTTGCGGGTGATCCAACAGCCAGCGGAGCAGCTTCAGGACAACTACCTCAAATAGCCGGTCTGCTAGCAAGCGTTGGCCGCAGCGGATGTGATCGGTTTCAGCGAACAGCAATTCCAGCGCGGAGTGAAGGCCAGGCACTTGCGCAAGTGGCAGCGCGATAAATGCAGGCAACGCGCGCGCGAGGGGATTGTGCGCGCCGCCATCGAACGCCAATCGTGCGCACGTAAAATCCGCGCCCTCCACTGGAGGATTGTGAAAATGGTGTGTGAAAGGACACGGATACAGTAGCAGCGTTGGTTCATCGAAGCGCATGGACTTAGGAACGTCTCTGGCACTAGGGTGGCTCACTTCTAACTGGCCTCTGCGTAGCAGATGCAAGTAGCCGTACCCTTCGCGGGCGTCGAAATGAGTCTGCCCGCATAGGGCTCCGGTGTGGTGCAACTGGGCCTGCACTCGAAAGCGTTCGAGGAGGCCCGAGAGGCGGTCAAGGGGAGGTGGGGTCTGCATTGAACGAAATGGTGTGTTTTCTGTATTGGTTGACTCCAATGGTACAGGTTTTTCACTGACACTGGCGTCACACCAACCACACCATAGAGGTCCATCATGCAGTCGTTCAAATCAAGGCTTTTTCTCGCTTCGTTGTTGAGCACCATCGTCGGCGGCGCATCAGCGCACGGCACTGAACACCATGGTGGCGTTGTCACAACAGCCAGCAAAGCAGTCAAGGCCCCCTTCGATATCGTGCACACCCGCATCAGCACGAAGGGCCGGATTGCGACATTTCATATGGCGGTTTCCGGCAAGGCGGGCGCTACCCGCCCGGCGAAATCGGGCAAGCTGGCCGGCAGTTCGGTGTTCTCATATGTCTGGCCGACCAACTTGGATCCGGCAGTTGTAGGCTTCGAACGGAAAGCCGGCATCCTGGCTTTCGCAGTCACTTCACATCCTGATTTCGACGATACCCCATTGTTTGATGAGAACGGCGATGGTGACCCGGCCAACGACGGCGACGTTTGGCACTCGCATTGGGTCGTTCTGCAAGCTGATGACGCCTGCGGGAAAGGCGCGTTGAAAGTGGTGGACATCCCTGAAGGCGCAAAGCCGCACCTGCCCAAGACGTGGCCGGGGCTACCCATCCTGATCGATAGTCCGGGATGGAGCCCTACTTTCAAGAATGAAACGCTCGAAGTACGTGTCCCTTTCGATGACATTGGTGTTGTCGAAGCAGGTGGCTTTGACGGGGTTACCGCTGCATTGCGCGTGAATGCAAGCGTGCACAACCCGCTCCTGTGCGTCGCCAATGTTTTCAAGATTGCTTCGGGCACTCTGAGTTTGCCGGGCAAGGTCAATCAATGACGCTCCGTCACAGGCAGCCTGTTTAGCGCATTGAAAGAAATGTCGAATGGCTGCTACCCCTCGGCCATGGCGACGCAACATATTGCCGTCGACAGAATCCTGCCAAAAAACTGAAAGACCCGACTTGATACAAATCGTTTTTTATCAAACCTTTGATCAACCACAGTAGGAGTTGTTCCATGTCTTATGTCGCCATTATTGATCCCAATAACACCACTTCCGATCGCCAATCCCTTTTGGCAAATATTCATGGTGCATTCGGCGTTACACCAAACATGTTCAAAGTCGTGGCCAATTCGCCTGCTGCGCTACGCAGCATGTGGGGTGCCTTCGGCGCCTTGGGTGCCGGCGTAATCTCGCCCAAACTCGGCGAACAAATTGCCGTCGCCGTCGCGAATCGGAATGCTTGCGAGTACTGCTTGGCAGCCCACACAGCCTTAGGGCGCAAGGCTGGTGCCAGCGCGGAGGAAATGTCAGCTGCGCAGGGTGGAAGTTCGGCTGATCCCAAGACCGCTGCCGCATTGCGCTTTGCGCTGCAACTCGTGGAAGCACGTGGCCAAGTGGACGAGGACGACGTAGAGGCTGTGCGTTCGGCCGGCTTCAACGATGAAGAGATCGTTGAAATCCTGGCTCATGTGGCACTGAATCTTTTCACAAACTATGTGAATGTAGCATTCGCTGTGCCGGTCGATTTTCCGGCAGTGAAACTGCGTTAAGTAGTTTAGCCTTGTATATCACGCCGGGTGGCAAAGCCATCCGGCGTGGCACAGAGAAAACATTATGAACCTACCGCTTAATCACTACGTGCGACTACCAGAGTGGCAGGTCAGCACATGGGTAAATACACCTCGCTCTATTACGCTCGAGTCACTGCGAGGCAAGGTGGTCTTGCTTCACACGTTTCAGATGCTTTGTCCTGGATGCGTGATGCATGCCCTTCCTCAAGCAGAGCGAGTACATCAGACTTTTTCCGATCAAGACGTTGCTGTCGTTGGGCTACACACAGTATTCGAACATCATTCGGCGATGAATGTAGACGCGTTACATGCATTTATCCGGGAGTTTCGTTGGAGTTTTCCCATAGGGGTTGATCAGGCCTCGCCTGACGGCGACGTGCCGCGCACGATGACTGCTTACGGATTGCGAGGCACGCCTAGCCACATTGTCTTGGATCAACACGGCTTCGTTCGCATGCACCAATTTGGCCGCGTAGACGATCTCAATTTAGGTGGGCTGATAGGACAGCTCCTCGCAGAGGCAGATCACGACAACAGCAACTTGCGCATGAATGGGCAAGTCATGCCAGATATTGTCGTTGGAAATTGCACCCAAGAGGGATGCTCAAGATAAAAAACGCGATGTAAACACAACAACTCGCCATTAATCTGCAGCACTTTGATGCACTGAGCACCGTAGCGCACCTCCACCCATTTTGATTTGCAAATGCAAAACAGATGCCTTAACGAGCGGCACCTGTGCTGGCTCTTGGGCGACCTCCTGGGCGGCATCGGCTTCGCCATACACGGCAGCCAGGCAAGCTTGCACAAGACGGACGCGGCTATTCGAATGGCTTGTTTGTTAAAAGGGATATAGGCGGTCACGGCTAGCACGAGATATGGCAGGGTCGTCTTTTTGTTGAAATTGCGTCGCTGTTTGATGGGTGGATATTTGATAAATGGCTGGTCTGCCAGTAGATGTTTTTCCCTATTGGAACTTTCATTTGGAGTGGGAATGATTTCGAGAAAAGCGCGGTCTTATATTGATGCCAGTGTGCCTGTGCTGCGTGAGTATGGCTTGGCAATCACCCGTACCTTCTACCGCAATATGTTTGCTGCGCATCCAGAGTTCAGCAATCTTTTTAACATGGGCAACCAGGCCAATGGGGCTCAACAGCAATCGTTGGCCTCGGCTGTCTTTGCATATGCCACCAATATCGAGAACGCAGCAGCACTTGATCCGGTGATAAGACGGATTGCACACAAGCATGCTTCGGTTGGTATCAAGGCAGAGCATTATCCCATCGTTGGGCACTACTTGCTTGGCGCGATCCAGGAAGTGCTAGGGGAGGCAGCGACACCCGCTATTATTGCTGCATGGGATGAGGCCTATGCGGAGTTGGCTACCGCACTCATCAACATTGAGAACGCGTTGTACCGGCAAACCCAAACAGTGCCGGGTGAACTGAGAGACATGCGCGTCACCAAAATTCGTGTTGAGAGCGAAGACATTAAGGCATTTGTTCTGGAAGCCGTGGATGGTCAAGCAATTTCTGCATTTAAGCCCGGCCAATATTTGAGCGTCGCTGTCAAGTTTGAGGATGGAGCGACCCAACTGCGCCAATACAGTTTGTCGGATGCACCGCATCCACAATATTTGCAAATCTCGGTCAAACGCGAACAGAGTACCGATAACAAACCGGCTGGCCGAGTCTCGAACTGGTTGCACAAACATATCCAATTGGGGAGCCTCATAAAGGTGACGCATCCGTTCGGCGATTTTACGCCGGATACCGAATCAACCAACCCTATCGTTCTACTATCGGCCGGCGTTGGTATTACGCCCATGATTTCGGTAGTGAACCGCATTGCTCAAGTAAATCCTGTGCGTGAGGTTATATTTGCTCATGCTGTAAAGAGTCTCGCATGGCATGCACATCGCAGTGACCTTGACCTAGCAAGAAAGCGTATGCCGAATTTACAAACATTAACATTCTATAAAGACCTGGCGGAAGCAGACCACACTGATCCATCGATATGTGCTGGCCGTATGCTGGTTTCCAGGCTCCCAGTTTGGCCGCTTGACCAAGCAAGTGTTTATCTTTGCGGCCCGGTCAAGTTCATGCAGGAGCAATGGCGCGCATTATTGGAGGCTGGCGTACCGGCGGCGCGATTGCATCGCGAAGTTTTTGGCCCTGAGCTACTGAATTACCTTGACTGATGGCAGTTCCAGCTGGCTGAATTTTCTTGGGAGGGAGGGCGCTACTGACCAGCGCCCTGGTCGACTGCACCCATGTCAACTTGCTTGGCGTTACAGCAGCTAGCTGCATCAGTCCATAAATCTCACGTCTATTGTCAAAGACGGATCAATGCAGTCGCGGCCATGCGTTTCTTTTTTTTCGTCTTTATCCGGCTTAACCGGGATCTACAAGTCCATGCTCGACCGCATATACGGCCACTTGCACACGGCTGCTAAGGTTGAGTTTCTTCAGAATGTTCTGCACGTGGATCTTCACCGTGCTCTC
Source organism: Chitinolyticbacter meiyuanensis (assembly GCF_008033135.1). Lineage (NCBI taxonomy): Bacteria > Pseudomonadati > Pseudomonadota > Betaproteobacteria > Neisseriales > Chitinibacteraceae > Chitinolyticbacter > Chitinolyticbacter meiyuanensis. The sequence continues at coordinate 2,478,021 of NZ_CP041335.1, read as the reverse complement.
CGATACATCCAGGCTGCGGGCGATTTCCTTATTGCTCTCGCCGCGAGCAAGGCAGGCGGCGATTTCACGCTCGCGCGGTGTCAGACGGTCCCGATCGGTCGGGGCGGCGGCAGGCTGCGGGGCCTGCTCGCGAAAGCGGGCGACGAGCTTGGTGGTCATGCAGTCCGCGATCACCGGTTCGCCGCGCGCGGCCTTGTGCACAGCGGCCACCAGTGCGGCGACGTCGATGTTCTTTACGAGGTAGCCCATGGCCCCGCGATGCAGCGCCTCGGCGAGTTCGTCCGCCTCTTCGGAAACAGTGAGCATCACCACCCTGGATTCGGGCACTTCCTGCCCCAAAAGTTGCAACGTATCGAGTCCGGACAGGCCCGGCATGTTGAGATCCAGCAGGATCACATCGGGATTGCAGGCCTTGGCACGCTTCAAACCTTCCACGCCATCGGCTGCCTCGGCCACCACGTCTACGTCATCCTGCCGCTGCAGCAGCTGCCGTACGCCGGAGCGGAACAGCGTATGGTCATCAATCAACAGCACGCGCACGGTCATGGTTTCATCCTTCGCAAGTATCAGGCAGCTTGCCGACGCGCTGCGTCCAGCTGCAGGCGCAATTGCACACCGGCGCCGGGCCGGCTGTCGAGGCTGAGCGCCGCGCCGATGCGTGCGGCGCGCTCTTGCATGATGACAAGCCCCACATGCTGCTCGCTACGCTCGGCCACTTCGACTGGATCGTAGCCACAGCCGTCATCCTGAATCGCCAGCTCGAAATCGCGCTGGTTGCGCACAGATACGGTCACATTGCTCGCCATCGCGTGCTTGCGTACGTTGGATAACGCCTCCTGCAGAATGAACAACACCTGCAGTTGCTGTTCCGGAGGCAGCGGTGCGCCATCGTCGCTCAGCGATAGGGCGACCGGGATGCCGGTCTGCCGCTCAAAGCGGGCCGTGGTATCACGGATGCCACGCATCAGTTCGCCCTGTTCCAGCTTGTCGCGAAAATTGGACAGCAGCTCGCGCACGTCCTGATAACTTTCGGTCACTCCGGTACGCAGCAAGGGCGCGATCTCGCGGATGTCCTCCACCGCACCGCGCAGCGCCGCATCCTCGAGCAATTGCACCTGCAGGTTCAGGAAATTAAGTCCCTGCGCGATGCTGTCATGCAATCCTTGGGCAACCAGATTGCGCTCTTGGGCTACAGCGAGTTGTCGCGCTTTCGCGGCGAGCCTCCGGTTTTCGAGTGCAACTCCCAGATGGCGTCCCAGTGTTTCCAGCAACTGAGTCTCTGCGGCGCTCAGTACATGTGGCCTGACGAAATGGAGTGAGAACGAACCCAGAACCTCGTCACGTGAGAGGATGCGGAACACCGCCAAGCTGGCAAATCCAGCCTTGCTGCATTCATAGGAATTCGGCAGCGGGAGCTGACGAAAATCACGTACCAGCACGATGCCATCCCGCGTGGCCTGACCACAAAAACAGTCGTCCACCTTCATGCAATGTTCTTGCTCTTCGAGCTCTGTGGAGAGGCCATCGGCCACCACCATCAGCAACTTCTCGCCTTCCGGATCCATCGCGCGAATACTGCCGCCGTCGGCCCCGAAGTGCTGACGAACTCTGGCCAGGAAGCCACGACAGATCTCTTCGATTTCACCGGGTTGATTCAAAAAGGCCGCGGCGTCGTAGAGTGCGCCTAGTTCGAGATTCTGTGACTCCAGCAACGCTGTTTTAAGTTGTACGCGCGCTTCCAGATCGCGATAAACCGCCTCCAGCTCTTCCGCCATTCGATTGAAACCCGCGGCGACAACCCCCAGCTCGTCACGCGACTCCACAGGCAATCGAACGCTGAACTGTTGGGCAGCCATCCCTGCCATGCCTTTTTGCAAGCGTTGCACGGGCAGGATGATCCAGAGATAGAGCAGACTGATCATCGCCAGCGTTCCTACGCAGGCGATGGCAATCAATACTGCCTGCGATAAACGCAGCAGCGCCGTTTTACGTGCGTTGTCCGACTCGATCATGCGCACCAGGCGGTCAGCTTCGGTGACGAACTCCGGCAGTGCTGCAAGATAGGCTTGATACGACTCGCCGTGCAGGGCTCGTTCTGCGGTTGGTCTCAGTTGGCGCTGCCAGAGCGCTGTGACATGTTCGAATTGCGCACGGATGGCTGCATCAGATGGAAGGAACAGTGGACGTGCAGGCACACCTTGCCGCAAACGATCCAGAGTGTCCTGCTGCGCCGACAGTATTTTCATCGGTCGTGTGTCGTTCGCTTGCTGCAGTAAAGCCAAGCCGATTTGATTGGCTCTCATACGCAAGCTGCCGGTATCGTTGATTGCTGCGCCAGCACCTTCCAGTTGCCAGGACAGCCAAAGCGTCCAGCCGGTCATGGCGAGCACGACGCACAATGCAACCACGCTACTGACGATGATGCGCGTCGACAACCTGTGGCGGGTCATTGGCTCTGGTAGAGGGCGCTCGTCCATGATGGGATCCTTCTAGGCCTGCCAGCTGCCGGACTTGCCGCCATGCTTTTCCAGGAGGCGCACGTCGGTGATGGTCATGCCGCGATCAACCGCCTTGCACATGTCGTAGACGGTGAGCAGCGCGACATTCACTGCCGTCAGCGCCTCCATCTCCACGCCGGTGCGGCCCACCGTCTCGGCGCTCACCGTGCATTGCATGCTGCTGCCGGCAAGATCGAGTGCGAAATCGACGGTGACGCGGGTCAGCGGGATCGGATGGCATAGCGGGATCAGGTCCGCGGTCTTCTTGACGGCCATGATGGCGGCGATGCGGGCGATACCGAGCACGTCCCCCTTCTTGTGGCCACCGCTGGCGATCAGCTCCAGCGTGGTGGGCTGCATGCGGATATGGCCGCTGGCGACGGCGATGCGCGCGGTTTCTGCCTTGGCACCGACATCGACCATATGCGCGTGACCCGCCGCATTGAAGTGAGTGAGCTCGTTCATCACGAATCCCAGCGTTGCCGCTCGACGTTGTCTTTGGCCTTGGCCTCGACCCACGTCCGCGCTGCGCCGGTTTCCTCCAGCTTCCAGAACGGTGCCTCTGTTTTCAGGTAGTCCATGATATAGGCATTTGCGTCGTATGCCGCCCTGCGGTGTCGGCTCGCGGTGAGCACCAGCACGATCTGCGCGCCGGCTGCGAGCGGGCCGACGCGGTGGATCACCGTCACTGCCGAAAGCGGCCAGCGTGCGGAGGCGGCATCGACGATGGCGGCGAGCGCTTTCTCGGTCATGCCCGGATAGTGTTCCAGCGTCATCACCGAGTCGGGGCCGAAATCACGCACCCGGCCGACGAAGGCGGCGACAGCGCCGCTCTCGATATCGTGCTGGATGAGTGCCGCGCATTCGCGACTCAGGTCGAAATCGTCCGGCCCGACGACGATACGGATACGGCTCATCCGCCGGTCACCGGGGGGAAGAGCGCCACTTCGGCGCCATCAGGCAGCACATCGTCCAGCCGTGCCATGTCCTGATTGATCGCGAGGCGGAACACCCGCGCGCCACCCAATTCGTCTGCCCATGCGCCGCCGCGACCAGCCAGCTCAGCTACCAGCTCGGCGCCGGTGGCCGCATCGGTACTCAGCGTTTCGCTGCTACGGGCAAAGGCTTCGCGCAGCCGGGCGAAGTAAACCAGATGCAGTGTTTTCATCGGCGCCTCATTGCGTCAGAAGTGCCAGCGGCAGGATGCGCACCGGGTCGCCTTCCTCGATTGTTAGGCCTTCGGGAACGATGGCGAGTGCATCCGCCCATGCTGCCGAAGTGAGCACTCCCGAGCTCTGGTTAGGATAAGCCACTGCGTGGCCGTGCTCGATGCGCACGCGTAAGTATTCGCGCCGTGCGGCAGGCGTGCGCCGCTCGAACCGCGCCGGCAGCCACAGATGCGGCAGCGTCTCGCTCACGCCGAGCCGCGCCAGCAGGAACGGGCGCACCAGCAGCACGAAGGTAACGAAGGTGGAGACCGGATTGCCTGGCAGGCCGATGAAGTCGGCCTCGCCGACCCGGCCGAAGGCGAACGGCTTGCCGGGCTTGATGGCGATCTTCCACATCGCCAGCCAGGCGTTGGTTTCCAGCGCCGCACGCACGTGGTCTTCCTCGCCGACCGACACGCCACCGGTGCTGAGCACCACGTCGTGTGCCTCGGCGGCCTCACGCAGCACGCGGGTGGTCAGCCCGCGCTCGTCGGCGACAATGCCGTAGTCGGTCACTCTGCAGCCCAGCGCCTGTAGCAGGTGCACCAGCAGGTAGCGGTTGGAGTTGTAGATCTGGCCGGGGCCCAGCGGCTGGCCGGGCTCGACCAGCTCGTTGCCGGTGCACAGCAAAGCCACCCGCAACGGCCGCAGCACATCGACCCGGGCGATGCCGATCGAGGCGACCAGGCCCAGATGCGTGGCACCGAGCCGGGTGCCGGCCGCGACCACAATGCTGTCTTGCGCCACGTCCTCGCCGACGCGGCGAATATGCTGGCCCGGCTTGATCGTGCCAGCCACGCTGAGGGTATCTGCTGCCATCGTGCAGTCTTCCTGCATCACCACCGCGTTGGCGCCAGGCGGGATCGCCGCGCCGGTGAAGATGCGCGCCGCTTCACCCGCCGGCAGCGGCGCTCCGACCTCGCCGGCGGCAATGCGCTGGGTGACGGTGTAGCTCGCCGGTGGCGCGGCGAAGTCCGGCACATTGAGTGCATAGCCATCCATGGCGCTGTTGTCGAATCCCGGCACGGCCAGCGGCGAGATCACATCGTGTGCCAGCACCCGGCCCAGTGCGGCGCTCGGAGGCAGGTGTTCTGATTCGGTGATGCGGCGGGCGGCGGCGGTCAGTTGTTCGAGGGCGAGTTCTACGGAGAGCATGGGGCGGCGGAGAGCAGGATGAAGTCGGCCAGGGCGGCAATATCGGTCAGACCGAAGCACGGCAGCGCGGTTGCAGGCGCGTTGTCACTGGCGATGGCGATGATGCTCGGGTCGTTGGGCCAGAGCATAGGATGGCCGGTGGCGGCCCGCCAGACCTCGAGCTTCGGGCACCGGGCATGCTTGTAGCTCTCAAGCAGGGTTAACTCGGCCGGGGCGAGGCGCGCCAGCAGCTCGGCCAGCGTCGGCTCCGGTGCAGCACGCAGCTCGTGGACGATGGCAAAGCGATACGGCGACACGACGGCCACCTCGCCCGCGCCAGCCGCGCGCAGGCGGGCGCTGTCCTTGTGTGGCGGCTCCAGCGGGATATCGTGATGCGAATGCTTGATGGCGTTGACCGTGATGCCGCGGCGGGCGTACTCGGCAATCAGCGCTGCGAGCAGCGTGGTCTTGCCAGAGCCGGACCAGCCCGCGATGCCGAAGGCGCGCATCAGGCTGTCTCCGGAATCAGCGGGCACACCAGCGGCAGGAAGGCATCGGCCCGTGGCGACCAGCCAAGCAGTGCACCGGCGTAGAGATCGAAATACCAGCCATGTAGCGTCAAGCGGCCATCCACAACACGTTCAGCGATCCACGGATAGCTCTCAAGATTGTGCAGCGACACCAGGATGGCGGCGAGCTCGCAGGCACGCTGGCGCTCGGCATCGCTCGCCAAAGGTAACTGGCGGAACACCCGTTCGCGCGCCGGCTCGGCGATGCGGATCCAGCGACCGATATAGTCCATCGGGGCCGCGCCGCTATATCGCTGCTCGACCAGCGCCCGGATCCCGCCGCACTGGGCGTGCCCCATGACGATGATGCGTGCCACCTCCAGCTGCTGGACAGCGAACTGGACGGCCGAAGTCACGCCAGCGAAGTGTTGTTTGGGATCACACGGCGGCACCAGGTTAGCCACGTTGCGGACAGTGAAGATATCGCCGGGATCGCAACCCAGCAGCAGCGCCGGGTCTACCCGTGAGTCGCAGCAGCCGATCAGCAGGGTGCTGGGGTGCTGGCCGGCCTGCAGCTCACGATACAGTTGAGGACTGTCCGCAAAATACTGGAGCTGGAAGCGCTGAAAGCCGTCAATGAAGCGTTCGAGCACATGCATCTCAGCCTCCCGTCTGCGACATGAAGCGCACGATCT